>JANYJB010000001.1 GCA_025361935.1 Verrucomicrobiota bacterium | reverse complement strand
CACGGACTGGTTGCCGAGCGGGACGCCGGCGAACGACAGGCGCTCGCACGCGTCCTTCAATTCCAGCGTGCATTCCTTCGGGTGATTCGTGTGGATGCTCATCCAGATCGGCCCATGTTTCTTCAAAATCTCGCACAGCTCCGGCGTGATGCGTTGCGGCAGGAACACCGGGATGCGCGAGCCGATACGGATAAATTCCACGTGCTTGATCGCCCGCAGGCGTCCGAGCAGGTGGTCGAGTTTTCTATCCGACAGCAGCAGCGGATCGCCGCCCGACAACAGCACGTCGCGGATTTCCGGGTGCGACTCGATGTAGCGCAGCCCCTGCTCGTATTCGGGATGGAAGTTGTAGTCCTGCGCGTTGGAAACCAGCCGACTGCGCGTGCAGTAGCGGCAGTAGGCCGCGCAACGATCGGTCACCAGAAACAGCACGCGGTCCGGATAACGATGCACCAGACCCGGCACCGGCGAATGCTCATCCTCGCCCAGCGAATCCAGCATCTCCTCGGAGTGAAGCTGCGCCTCGCCTGCGCGCGGGATCATCTGCAGCCGGATGGGGCAGTTGGGATCATCGCGGTCGATTAGGTTGAAAAAATAAGGCGTGATCGCCAGCGCCAGCTTGTGACTCGCAAACAGCACCCCGGCGCGCTCCTCGGTCGTGAGCGTCATGGTGCGCTCAAGGTCTTCCAGCTTGGTCAGGCGGTTTTTGAGCTGCCAGCCCCAGTCCTGCCAATCACTTGGGGAAACATGCTGCCAATGGCCTTGGCCTTCGAACCATACGGAGCGGTCTTCGGAATAAGCCATGTCGTTGAGTGGTCAGGGAGCTAAAGAACACCCGCCGCCCTGTCAAACGACGGCTCCAGATGGTGCCCGACAACCCGGCGCGACAAAATGCCGCGAACTAACCCAACAAAACCCTTGGCAGGCGCGGGGTGACGCCTTTTCGTTTGGCTTTAATGTCCACGTTCAAGCCCGCAGTCCTCGCCCTCGAAGATGGTTCCGTGTTCCACGGCCGCGCCTTTGGTGCCGCCGCCACCATTTCGGGCGAATGCGTCTTCAACACGTCGATGACCGGCTACCAGGAGATCATCACCGACCCCTCCTACTTCGGCCAGATCGTCACCATGACCGCCCCGATGATCGGCAACTACGGCGTCAACGACGAGGACACCGAGGCCACCACGCCCAAGGCCAGCGGCTTCGTCGTCCGCGAGCTCTCCTCCATCGTCAGCAACTGGCGCAGCCAGTCCTCCCTCGACGCCTACCTCGCCAAATACGGCATCCCCGGCATCAGCGAAGTCGATACGCGCGCCCTCACCAAAAAACTCCGTGTCAGCGGTTCGCTGAAGTGCTGCCTCTCCACCCTCGCGCTCTCCGACGCCGAGGCCGTCGCCAAAGCCAAATCCTGGCACGACATGGCCGGCAGCGACTACGTCAAAGACACCACCTGCAAGGCCCCTTACATCTGGAGCGGCACCGACGCGGCCAACCATAACACCGTTTACGTCCCCGTCGGCACCACCCTCGGCCAGCCCAACACGCCCGCGAAGCGCTTCACCGTCGCCGCCTTCGATTTCGGCGCGAAGCACAGCATCTTCCGCAAGCTCATCAACCACGGCTTTGACGTGAAGGTTTTCCCCGCCACCGCCACCGCCGAGGAAATCAAAGAGCACGCCCCCGACGGCGTATTCCTCTCCAACGGCCCTGGTGATCCGGCCGCGCTGCCCTACATCCACAAGACCGTCACCGGCCTCGTCCCGCACTACCCGATCTTCGGCATCTGCCTCGGCCACCAGATGCTCACGCACGCCCTTGGCGGCACCACTTTCAAGCTCAAGTTCGGCCACCGCGGCGGCAACCAGCCCGTCAAGAATCTCGAAACCGGCAAGGTCTCCATCACCGCGCAAAATCACGGTTTCGCGACCGACCCTAAGTCCCTCGAAAAAGGCGGCTCGATCGTCACCGAGATTAATCTCAACGACAACACCGTCGAAGGCCTGCGCCATAAGGAGCTCCCTGTTTTCTCGGTGCAATACCACCCCGAAGCCGCCCCCGGCCCGAACGACGCCGACCCGCTTTTCCTCGACTTCTACAACCTCGTTGCCAGGCGCAAGGCTGGTAAAATCTGAGGCTAACTTCTTTCGTTTTTCTCTCAGCCGCCCGAATCTCGGGCGGCTTTTTTGCGCCTCACCCGAGCCACTGCTCGAACTTCACAGCGTCCTCCGGCGTGTCCACGCCGATGGTCGGATCGTTCGTCACGCCGCACAGGATTTCATAACCATTCTCAATCACGCGCAACTGCTCCAGCTTCTCGATCTGCTCGTATCGCCCCGGCGGCAGCTTGGCAAACCGCTCGATCAGGTCGGCCTTGTAGGCGTAAAGCCCGAGATGCTTGAAACACGGATTCGCCTTCACCCACGCATCGTCCACCTGCCCCGCCCGATCCCGAGGATACGGAATCGCCGCCCGCGAAAAATAAAGCGCCCGCCCGCCACCGGCAGCGAAAACCACCTTCACCTGGTTCGGATTGCTGAAATCCGCAGCCGTCGCGAACGGCGTTCCAAGCGTCGCCATCGCCGCCGGCCCCGCGATCAATTCCGCCAACGTGAGAATCTGCGCCCGCGTCACCAACGGCTCGTCGGCCTGCACATTGATCACATGGTCGGCTTTAACCGTGCGGTTGGCCTCGGCGAGACGATCGGTGCCGCTCTGGTGTTGCACCCCCGTCAAGATGGCTTCGAACCCCGCAGCGCGCAACGGCGCGGCGAGCAGCTCGTCGTCCACGGCAAAATAAAGAGGAAACTCCGGCGCCTCGCGGCGGATCCGTTCGGCCACCCAGAGCAGAAGCGGCTTTCCCTTTATGCAGTGCAGCAACTTGCGCGGGAACCGGCTCGATTCCAACCGGCAGGGAACGATGATCGCGATCTTGGGCATGATAGCTGCAAACTGAACGGCGGGTTTTTGAGTTGCAAGCAACCCTCTCATCCCGGACTTTGTAAACCAAATCGAATGGACAAGAACGACACAACCGCAACCGGCCAGCAGCACGTAAAAGAGCTTCTGGTTCAGAACAAGATGGGCATTCACGCCCGGCCGGCTGCCATGATCGTCCGCATCACCAACAAGTTTAAGGCCGATGTTTTTGTCGAAAAAGACGAGGAGCAGGTCAACGGTAAGTCCATCATGGGCTTGATGATGCTCGCCGCCGGCAAAGGCTCGAAGGTCAAGTTTCTGGCCACTGGTGAAGACGCCCCCCAAATGCTCGTCGAGCTGGAGCAGCTCTTCACCCGCAAGTTCGACGAGGCCTGAGTTCGCGGCCGTTCAGATTCCGAAAAAGCTCCGTGCCGTCTTCGAGCTGGCCTCCGCCAGCTCGTTCAAACCCACCCCGAGCAACGCCGCCGCATACTCCGCCGTATGTCGCATGAACGCCGGCTCGTTTGGCTTTCCACGATGCGGGACTGGCGTAAGATAGGGTGCATCCGTCTCCAGCATAAGTCGCTCAAGTCCCTGTAATTTAGCTGCTTCACGGATATTCTCGGCGTTCTTATAAGTCACGACGCCCGTAACCGATCCGTAAGCACCGCGCTTCATCAGTTCGCCCATCTCCTCCGGCCCTTCGCTAAAACAGTGGAAAACGACCTTCGTCCAGTCCACTCCGCTCGCGTCAATCATCGCGACCGACTCGGCAAACGCCCCGCGTGAATGCACGACCAGTGGACACCCCAGCCGTCTCGCGATACCGAGTTGCACCTCAAAAGCCGCCTTCTGCCAGGCGAACACCTGCTCTGCCTTCGCCGCGTCGTCTTTTGGCAGATGAAACCGGTCCAACCCGCACTCGCCGAGCGCAACCGGCTTTTTTGCGCCGCTCCAAAATGCCTCGATCTGGGCCACCTCGTCAGCCCAGTTCTCCCTCACGCAACACGGATGCAGCCCCACCGAGTAATGCACCACATCAGGATGCGCCGACGCCAGATCGCGGAGCAGAGCCCAGTCATCGCTCTCCGTGCCGATGGAGATCATCTTGGTCACTCCCGCCTCGCGCGCCCGCGCCAGCACCGCGTCCAACGTCCCAGCGCGTGCAAAACCGTCCAAATGGGTGTGGGTGTCGATCAAGACCATCATCTTTTCAAATACAACGGGGCATAGCGTTCATGCAAATACCGCAGCAGATATTTCGGCGACAGTTCTTCACCCGTCACCTGCTTCACCAACGCCAGCGTGTCATAACGCCGCCCTTGCTCATGGATATTCGTCCGCAACCAGCCGAGTAGTCGCGAGAAATCGCCCTTGGCAAAATCCTCCTCCAATCCCGGCAGCGCTTTCAGCACCGTGAACCAAAGCTGCGCCGCGATCATGTTGCCCAGACAGTAACTCGGGAAATATCCGAACGCCCCGCCCGACCAATGCACGTCCTGCAACACGCCCTGCCTGTCGCCCGGTGGCGTGAGCCCGAGCAGTTCCTGCGACAACGCATTCCACGCCGCCGGCAGGTCCGCCACCGCCAGCTCGCCGGCAAACAAACGCTGCTCCAGCTCGAAACGCAGCAGGATGTGCAGGTTGTAGTGAACCTCGTCGCTATCGACGCGGATGAGCGTCGGCGCGACTTCGTTCACCGCCAGATACAATTCCTCCGAAGACACGGCCGCGAGCTGCGCGGGGAATTTCTCGCGGAAGCGTGGCTCGAAAAATACCCAGAATGCCCGGCTGCGCGACACCTGGTTTTCCCACAGGCGGCTCTGCGATTCGTGGATGC
The DNA here is from genome assembly GCA_025361935.1 of Verrucomicrobiota bacterium. Classification (GTDB taxonomy): domain Bacteria; phylum Verrucomicrobiota; class Verrucomicrobiia; order Opitutales; family Opitutaceae; genus Rariglobus. The sequence goes on along the minus strand of JANYJB010000001.1, from coordinate 14,701 downwards.
CCATCCCGGCGTTTTGCCCAAGCGGCGTGCCCTGCAGCGCCAACGGTAGCCCCTGCTCATAAAGTCCGTGCCCCGTCTCGTGAATCGACGAGAAAAGCGAGTCGAGTGGGTTGTCCGCGTCGAAACGCGTGGTCATGCGGATGTCCGCACCCGATCCCTCGCAGAACGGATGGAGCGACACATCGATGCGGCCACGCCGGTAATTGAACCCTAGTCGTTCGGTGACTTCGCGCAGAAAATCCCGCTGCGCCTCGACGGGGAATCCTTTGAAAATATCCGGGCGCGCCCTGACCGGCGACGCCGCGATGCCGCGCACGAGCGGGACGAGCCCCGCCTTCAGGTCCGCGAACAGCGCGGTGATTGTGGCCGCCGTCATGCCGGGATCGTGTTTGTCTATGGCGTAGTCGTAGGGCCGGTCGCCCCAGCCCAGATACGCCGCCTCACGCTTGGCGAGCGCGAGGTGTTTTTCGAGATAAGGCGCGTAGGCCGCGAAGTCCGATTTCGACTTCGCGTCGGCCCATGCGTGATAGGCGGCGCTGCAAAGTCGCGCCTTCTCCGCGACAAACTCCCCCGGCAACTTCGTCACCCGCTCATAATCACGCCTCGCCTCGCGCACGACAACGGCCTGATTCCCGTCGAGAGCGGCCGCTCCTTTCTCAAGTTCAGCCAACAACCGGACGATCTCTGCATCACTCGCGGCCGCGTGGTGAAGCTCGGCGAGCAATGCCATCTGTTCGGCGCGCTGGTCGGCGCTGTCGGGAGGCAGGTTTACCTGTTCGTCCCAGCCAAGCAGGCCGGCGACGGTGCTGAGGACGTGGGCGCGTTTGAGTTTGGCGACAAGACGTTCGTAGGAATCAGACATGGCGGTTTTGCGCCACACAAACACACCCGCCCCGCCGCGCGAAGCGCAGAATCGTCCAAAAACGCCGGCAAGCCGCGTCACTTTTGCGGCAGCTTCGTCGGGTCGGCCACATCCGCCGCCGGAATCGGATCGAGGCCGCGCACGAAAATGTTGCCGCCGTTGGCATCGGCCGAGATGAGCGTGCCACCGCCATTGACCGTGCCGGCCAAACGGGAGCGACCCACGCCGCCACCGGTCGCCTTGACCGTGAGATTGCGGACTTTGACCCGGCCAAAAATCGACGCGCTGAGGTCCAGCGTGCAGGCGCTGGTGGTTTCCATCACGAGGGTGATTTCACCGCCCGAGGTCGTTATCTTCGCGGGATTTTTTATGGGCGGAACGAATCCAATTTTCGCATCAGTGCCGCTGCCATGCACGACGACTTCTCCCGAAGCGCGCTGCAGCTCGATGTAGCCGCCGTCGCTGGAAAGTTCGGTGCGGCCCAAAGCGCGTCCCGCCGTGACGTTGCCCGTGCGGGTATGAGCCTTGATCGCGCCGGTGCAGGCCGTGATGGCGATGTCACCTATGCGGCTGTGCACCTTGATGTCGCCGTCGATCTCGCCTGTGAAAATCGGCCCGCTGTCATTGGCCAAGTCAATTTTCCCCTTGAGCGCGCCGACCACGATGCCGCCGTCGAGAGTAAGCACACGAACATCGCACTGCTCCGGCACTTTGATCTCATAGGTGATAAGGAGCGGCGGCCAGCCTTTCCAAGACCAGGTCGCGTGCTTGTTGTAACGCGTATGGATGCTCACCCCCGTTGCCGTCGCGGTCATTTGCAGGTCGAGGTCCTTCACGCGCGCATCCATGTCGGACTCCTTCTCAACGTCAGCCTGCTCGATCACCGTCACCTCGATGACTCCGGCGGCTCCCCGGGAAACATGCACTGCGCCGCTGAAAGAATCTATCGTCAAGGTTGCGGCGGCGGGCGTTTCAAAGCGGCGCTCCACCCGGCGTTCGATCAGCGCAAACGCATCGGTGGCGGATAAAAACCCGGCCAAGACCAAACTCAAAAATCGTAGCGTCATCCGGTTTTTTGGGCGTTGTTGCTCACGTAATGAGCCAGCGAACGGTTCATGGTGTAGGCCTTCAGGGAGGCGTCGTTGGCCTTGTTGTTGCGCTCGACAAGAAAACGCGGCGAGCGCTGCAATGCCACCTCCTCCTCTTCTGCCGCCGTGGAAATAAGCAGCAATATCTCCGCGCGCGCAGGCAGGCGCGCCGCCGGAAAGCCCGCATAAGCGGAAAGCCAACGAACAGTATTTTGAAAGGGAGTGGCGACGGGACGAGTCACGCCGGAAAGTTGCGGCGAAAATCCGCCGTGAGTCAACGGGCGTAAATCACCACCCCGAAAGGCGCGAATCTTGCATAAGCCTAAAATACGCTCGAAAGAACCGGCGCCGTTAACCAATTTCCACCCACGCTCATGCCGCAAGACGCTCCTCAGGCCAACCCCCTCGAGTTCGTGCCCGCCAGCTTGAAAAATATGCTGCTTCGCGAAGCCGCGCTCACCCTCGCCCGCCAGCGGCTCGCGAAGGCGATTCCGGTCGCGCAGGCGCATGAGAAGGAAGTCCGGGCAACCCGCGCACCTTTCCTGATCATGCTGCCCACCAAGGCCAATCAGGAAATCCGCGCCAACTTGGAAGGCTCGCGTCAAACCCTTGAAGTCCTGCAAAAAGCCCTCGCAAAACTCGAAGCCCTCGAAAGTCATCTGCTGCCCCTCGTCTCCTACCGCCTCGAAACCCATCTGCGACGCTCCGCCAAGGCTTATATCGACGGACTCGCCGGCAACCGCTATCCCGACGACTGGGCGCGCATCCAGTCACGGCTCGAAGACTGCATCCGCACCTACCACGATTCCCTCAAGGAACTCGCCCACCTCTGCACGACCCTGCCCCCCGGCACGATCATCGGCACAAACCCGCCCGGCCGCCAACTGGCGAACCGCGCGATCACCTGGGGTGGCTGCCTCGAAAGCGAAATCCAGTTCATCAACCGCATTGCCGATTCCCAAAGGGCGCACAACGGCCAGGGCGGCTTCACGCTTAACCGACAGCCCTGCGTAAACTGGAAGGAATCCGCCCTGTCGCTGCTGGATATCGACGCTGCCACCGCCAGCGCGGCGCTGCAAAATCTCGTCCTGCAATCGGAACTGATCACCAAACAAATCAGCCTCGCGATCTCCGCCGAGAAACAACTCTCGATGCACCACCCCGAGCACGGCGCATCCCAGTATCATGCCGAGCAGTGGGCTTTACTGCGCGAAGCCGCCCTGCTCAGCGTCAACCCGTCCGAATTGGAATCGTTGGCCAAAGACACGGAAGCCCTTTTGGCCAACGGCGAATTCGAAGCCTGGTCGCGCCTCGACGATGCGCCGCCGGAAATTCCTCCCCCGGCGGCTCCGGTGCTTTCAAACCCGTCTTTCCCCGTGACGGCTCCACCCTTCGCAAAGCCGGTCCCACCCCCGTCATCCGGCCTCAAGTTAAAGATCCCGTCACGAACGCTCCCCCCGTTTCTCCCGCCTAAGCCGTAAGTGCCACGCGCCTGCGCGCAGGCAACAGTTCAACGCAGCGCCGCCGACCACGTCTTCTCCTCGAACCCGACCAGCCCGACGTTTTTGCCGAGCGCAAACGGCCGCTTCACCAGATTCCCGTTGGCCGCGAGCAACGCCAGCGCCTGCGCTTCGGTCAACGCGGGCAGTTTCTCGCCGAGCTTCATCTCGCGGTAGTCGCGGCCGGAGGTATTGAAGAGCTTGCGCAGCGCGTCCGCGCCCCCGAGATGCGCGAGCATGGCGCGCAGCTCGGGGACGGTCGGCGGTGTTTCGCGGATGGGTTTTTCCACAAACGCAACGCCCTCGGCGCGCAGCCATTTCACGGCGCGCCGGCAGGTGTCGCAATTGGCGTAGGTGTAAACGGTAAGCGCGCTCACTTGAGCCACTCCATGGATTGCACAACGAATTGCCAGCGGCCCTTGTATTGGCCGAGCTCGCCGTAGAACTTGAATTGTCCGCCCGCCTTCTGGGCGGCCAGCGCATCGCGGATGTCCTTGTCGGGACTGTAAATATCATAAACGTCGCCGAGCACGCTCACCCTGGGATAGCGGTTCTCAACCACCTTGCCTTCAACGCGGAACAGCTTTCCCGACCACGTGCCGTCGCGGAGGTTGGCCCCGGCGGGAATCTTGTCGGCAATGAGCGCGGTTGCCTTGAAGTCGGCGCCGGCTCCGGTGCTGTCATCGTCCACGCCCGCCGCACGCTGGAGCGGCATGAACTTGCCGGGTTGGTTGTCGGCCACCGTGACGAAACGCGCGTAGATCGGAAAATGATCCGAAAAACCTTCGCCCGCCGCCCCCCTGCCGTTCCAGCGCACGGGCCGGCCCGAGGCATCCGCATTGAGCCCGGGAAACTTTGCCACGCCGAAGGAGTTGTCCACGTATTGCACCCCGCGTATATCGTAAAGACCGCGCGAGATGATGAGGTTCATCAGCGTGCCCCACTGGCCCTTGAAGGTGTCGCTGCCGCGGTCTTTGGGCGGCAGCTCAAACCACAGGTTGTAGAGATCCTTCGCCGGGCCGCGGATGGCCAGCTCGTTGCCCTGAGAGCCGAGGATATCGTTGATGCCGGTCTCCTTCATCGTGCGGTAGCGGCGCTTTTGGTTATAGTGCGAGTTGAGGTCGCCGCCGATGATGATGTCGGCGTTTGGATCGGCCTTGAGCAACTCGTCCACGCGACGCTTGAGCGTGCGGGCGTTCTCGATGCGGAATTCCTCGGTCTTCGGATCACCCGCTCCGGACTTCCAGTGGTTGTCAAAAACCGTCAACGGATAACCATCCACGTCGAGCTGCACTTCGAGGATGTTGCGCGCGTTGAGCGTCGGATAGGTGTGAAAGGCCTTCACGGGGAATTTCGTGAAGACGACGGTCTTGATCGCGTGCCCGTGACCATCCTCGTGTTTGCCCGGCTGGTCGCCACCGGTGACGACCGTGTAGCCAACCAGGCCGTGGTCGGCGCACGCCTTGAGGAGCAGCGCCTCCGCCGGCAAGTCCGCAACCGCCGGCGTGAAGTCCGCGCCGAGCATCCGGTCGATGGTGGTGCCGGCGTATTGCTTGAGGATAGCCGCGTAGTCGGGCGGCGACTTTCCCGGCGTCTGGTCGATCTCGATTTCCTGAAACAGGATGATCTCGGGCCCCTTGCCCTCGTTGAATTTCGCGAGCACCGAGGCGATGTTGTTCACCTTGGTCAACACATGGAGATGCGTATAGACCGCCGACTGATAATCGTCGTAAACCGCCACGCCGTCGGCGTCGTGAAGGTTCTCGACGTTATATGCGACCACTGTGAACGGCCTCGCTGCCAGCAGCGTCGGCAGCAGTAAAATCCCGAAAATAAATCTCAACATGCTCATCATTTCATTAGTCGCCGGAAAACACCTGCTGGCAACCTAGGGCTTTATCGTCCGGAAAATATTTCTCCGAAGAAATCCTGCATATGCCGCCACGAGCGGTTGGCCGCCGCCTCGTTGTAACCGATGCCGCCAAGCCCGGTGGCCTGCGCGATGCGCGTCGCGTTCGGATTGGTGAACGCATGCACCGCTCCGGCGTAGCTCACGAATTCGTAGTCAACCTTCGCTTTGTCCAAGGCCGATAGCAGCGCGTGCAGTTGCTCCGGTTTGACGATCGGATCGATCGCCCCGTGACAGATGAGCACCTTGCCCTTGATCGCCGCCGCCTGCTCCTCGGTCGGCACGACGGGACCGCCGTGGAAACTCACGATGCCCGCAAGCGGCGCACCCGTGTAGGCCAGCGCCTGCACCGTCGAGCCGCCGAAACAATAGCCGATCGCCGCGACCTTTCCCGGCGCGACCAGTCCCGTCGCCAGCAACTGGTCGAGGCCGGCCTGCGCGCGCTCGGCCATGAGCGGCTTGCCATAAAACGGCGAGGAAAGCTCCGTCGCCTTCTTTGGATCTTCGGTGTTCACACCCGCGCCATACATATCCAGCGCAAAGGCGACGTAGCCAAGCTTGGCGAGCGCCTCGGCCTTGCCCTTGGCGTAGGCGTTGAGCCCCCACCATTCGTGGACCACCAGCACGCCGGGCGCAGGATGCGCGGCGGACACCTTGGTATCATCGTAGGCGAGATAACCCTCGAGCTTCACGCCGCATGTTCGTAAGCCACGGGCTTCGTCACCAGCGTTGCATGTCCGGTTACAACGGACAGACAAAGAACCGAAAAGAAAGATGCGTATTTCATACGCGCCCAAAATGCCATGCACCGCCGCTTCGTCAAACGACGGCTCAGAATTTCCGCCCGCCGTCAGCGCGGAGCGTCGGTGACGACGGGCTTCTCCATTTCCAGGGATTCAGGGCCGATTACGTTTATGCGTTGGACCAGCCGCGCTCCTTTGGAGTCCACCAGTTCAAACGCAATGACGTCTCCCCTATCAAACGCCCCCCACGGCACAGAAAAATCCTCCCAATCGAACGGATTGATCGGAGTGACTCCACCATGCCCGCTGCCGATAACGGTGTCGCGCCCGCCGCTTTTGAGATGAATCTCATACTGGTAGGGTCTGCTGCCCCCATAGATGGTGACCTGAAGTTTCTGCACGCTCGTCAGGCGGGGTTTTCGCTTGCCGGAATCATCCTGAGAAATGACGACTTGCGTCCCTTCCTTTGCGCCGATGCCTCGCACCCCTGCCCATAACCTGGGAGCCTCATAGGGAAGCGTCTGCGAGGTTATCAGTTGAACCTCTTCCGGTCGCAACGGGCGCGGCCAATCGTGATCCTTCAGCAACGTCTGCGCAGCCTGTTCCACCATCTGGTCCGTCACTTCCGCGTATCGCCGCGTCGTCCACTGACCGTCGCGCAGGCAGTTCTCCAGATACCTGTCCGGCTGTTCGGCAGCACCCGCAATAATATACCCGCTGGTTATATCGAAAGGAACATTACCCACGAAATAAAAAGGTTCGTCCGGCCATGCTTCCGCCTCTCGCACATCGCGTATAAAACCTGCGCCCCCGATAAAAGAAGGTCCACCGAAGCCCGGCCGAGGCAGGCTTCCGCCTCCCTTTCGTTCCAGCAGCATCCGGCACAAAAGAATCACTTGTCGTCCAAATGGCCGGTCCCAATCACCCTTGCCACAGACCGCCTCCCACGCGCGCAACTGCGCGACGCGCTCCTTCTCGGGCAACGCCTGCAACGCCGCCGCCACTTTCACGAACGGTTTGATGCGATAAGGCCCGTAGCACTCGCTTAAATTGATCGTGGTTCCCATCGCGTGTTCGCGATTTATCTGAAACGAGGCCACCTCTGCAGCAGCCAGCGCGCAGCCAGTCGTAATAACCGCGCTCAAGACGATTGCCACAACTTGGGGTAAAATGCGCATATCGTTCAGATAGCGATTAACCATAACACCGCCACCCCATTCAGCATTCGCCTATTTTCGAAACAACGCGTCCAGCGAACCGAGGCTCTTCAGCGGCGCTTTCGGCTTCGCGGTTGTCACCGGCAGCGGCGTGGATTCGCGGGGCTTAGGCAGCTCGGACGCCGCCGGCGCGGAAACCTGCGGCTTCCGTCCCTGTTTCAGCTCCGCGAGCGCGCGCTCCAGCTTTTGCACTGAAACCGGTTCGGCCGTGCCCAGTTCCTGCGCGAACAAACTCACGCGCAACTCTTCCACCTGCCAGCGCAACTCCGGCACGCCGGAGAAAACCGCCAGTTGTTTCGCCCGCTCCGTGTCCTTGAGTTGATTCTGTTTCCAGCGGTCGGCGCGCAGCTTCATCGCCTTCAAGTAGCGCGGGAAATGCGCGAGGCGCGCATACGGCGTCACCAACAGAAAATCGTTCGGCACCAGCGCCGCCAGCTCGGGGCCTTGTCCGCGATACGGCGTCGGATGCACCAACAGCACCTGCCGCAGCGCCAGAATCTCTCGCAGCAAATCGACCACCTTGACCACCAACCCCTGCAAGTCGGCCTTCACCTTCGCAACCGCATCGGCAAACGCGGACGCCGTGAGCTGTTTCACCCGTTCCGACTCCAACAACCACCGTGTCAGCGCGACGTAGGCGTGTTCGCACAACGTGTCAGCCGTGCCCAGCATCGCCAATAGCGCACCGAGTTCGCGCAGTTGCTTCAGGTCTTTGTGCAGACACGCGAGCTGATGCGTGAGTTGCCACTCCAGCAAGCGTTCCAGCGCCTGCGCGTTCGACGCAGCGGCCTCCTCGGTCGTCTTGAAAAGTCGCAACGCCACGCCGCCGCCCGGGCCGTTTTTAAGCCCGGGATAGGCGTAAACCGCCACGCCGGCCTGGTCGCACACATGGACGCGGTCGGGCACGTCGCCAAATTTCCACTCGGTCTGTTCTCCCATCTCGTGCTTGGCGCGGGCGCGACGCCAGGCATCGGGATCTTCGCGCGAAACACTCACGCTTACTTCGCGTTGATGTGTGGCGACGCCGGCGGCGATCTCAGACAATTCACGGCTCGCGCAAATTTCACGACCTTCGTCGTCCACCACGCGCACCCGCACGCGCAGGTGGTCCGGCAGCGGCCGTTCGGCAGTGGCGAAGACGCTCGCGTCGAGTTTCAGTTTGAGCCGTTCGCCAATAAGCTGGGCAAGCACCTCGGGCAACGTCTGGCGCTGCGCAGTCAGTCGGGAATGTTGAGCCGCCGCTTTGGCGAGCTGGCGCGCGGCATCCGCCAGCGGCACGAAGTCGCGGCGCAGTTCCTTCGGCAATGAGCGCAGGTAGTGCTCGACCTTAGCAGCGAGGTGGCCGGGCACCGCCCAGTCGAGCGCGGCGGTCGTGAGATCGGCGGCGGCGCGCGCCGGCACATCGAGAGTGACGCCGTCGTCGGCCTGACCGGGTTTGTAGGCGTAGTTGAGCGGCAGCGCAGTCTGTTGGAGCGGCAGCGCCTCGGGATAAGCCTCGGTATCGGCCTGTAATTCCTCGGGATCGCGCAGATCGTCGGGCTCCAGCATGAGGAAGCGCGGCTCGGCGCCTTTGCGCTCACGCGTCAGATCGACCAGCTCCGCCACGGACGAGACAACCGGATCATCGGCAGACTGCGGCAACAAGGTCGCGGCGTAGAACCGGTAGAGGCCCTCGTCGAGATTGAGGTAGCCGCTGTCACGCGTGCGCGTCAGCAGGCTCTCGATCTCCTCGCGCACGGCGCGGTTGTGCGCGATAAAGTCGAGCGGCCAGGTGACCTGGTCGTTTACCAGCGCCTCGCGGATAAAAATCTCCGTCGCATGCACGGGATCAACTTTACCGTAGCTCACGGCGCGCGACTCGAGCTCCAGTCCGTAGAGGCGCGTGCGCTGCTTAACCATCACACGGCCGGCGTCCTGATTCCAGAACGGCTCGCTGTGCGCGACTTTCACGAGATGCGCGCCGAGTTCCAACGCCCAGAGCGGATCGAGCCGCGCACAGGTGCGGGCGTAAAGGCGCGAGGTCTCCATGATCTCCGCCGCCATGAGCCAACGTGGTGACTTTGATTCTTTTTTCGGTGCGTGCTTGCCGGGCTTGCGATCACGGTCGGCGCGGACGGCAAGCATCGAGCCGGGGAAAATCACCACGCGCCGGTCATGCGTGGCCTTGTAGCCGAGATTCTCGTCGTCGCGCAGCGCGATATTGCCGAGCAGGCCGGCGAGAACGCTGCGGTGGATGGCGCGGTAGGCGGGAGTGCCGAAGGCTTCCTTGTCAGGCGTGATCTGGTCGGGATTCAAACCATCGAACACCGAGGTGAATTTAAAATCCGCGCGCGACTCCAGCACGTCGAGCAGTTGCGCATGGACGTCGCGCCACTCGCGCATGCGCGTGTAACTCAGAAAATGGTCTTTGCAGAAGCGGCGCAACTTGGCCTGCGAGAGGCGGTCGAACTCGTCGTGAAACGCGTCCCAGATGTTGAGTAGTGTGAGAAAATCCGAGTCGGCGTGGGCGAAACGCCGGTGGGCGGCGTCGGCCTGCTGCTGTTTCTCCATCGGGCGCTCGCGCGGGTCCTGGATGCTCAGGCCGGAGGCGATCACGAGCACCTCGCGCACGGCCTTCTCGGCGCGCGCCTGCAAGATCATGCGGCCCACAGTCGGATCAACCGGAAGGCGGGCGAGTTCGCGGCCGACCGGCGTGAGTTGGCGCGCGGCCTCGTTGGCGTTGGCGTCGAGCGCCCCGATCTCCTCCAGAAGCGCATAACCCGCGCGGATGGACTTGGCGGCGGGCATGTTGATGAACGGGAAACGTTCGATGTCGCCGAGGCCGAAGGCCTTCATGCGCAGGATCACGTCGGCGAGATTGGCGCGCTGGATCTCCGGCTGGGCGAATCGCGGACGCTCATTGAAATCCTGCTCGGAATACAGGCGGATGCACACGCCCGCCGCGACGCGGCCGGCGCGGCCTTTGCGCTGATCTGCGCTGGACTGCGCGACCGGCTCGATGGGCAGGCGGCGCGTGCGCGCCTGCGGCGAGTAGCGGCTGATACGCGCCAGTCCGGTGTCCACGACGAAACGGATGCCGGGGATCGTAAGTGAGGTTTCCGCGATGTTCGTCGCGACGATGAGCTTGCGCCGTTGGGAAGTTGAAAACACGCGCTGCTGCTCGGCGTTGGAAAGACGGCCGAAAAGCGGCACGACCTCGCAATTCGGCAGGCGGCGGCCTTCGAGGAGTTCGCGCAGCTCGCGGATGTCGCGCTCGGCGGGCATGAACACAAGCACGTCACCGGAATCGCTTTCGCGCACGATGCGTTCGACCGCCTCGGCCGCGCCGTCGATGTAGTGGAGCGCCTCGGATTTCGCGGCGCGTTCGTCACCCTCGGCGGCGTCGCTGCCCAGCGCGTCGAGCGGCGCGTAGATGACCTCGACCTCATAGGTGCGGCCGGATACCTCAACGATGGGCGCGCCGTCAAAGGCCTTGGAAAACGCCTCCGTGTCGATGGTCGCGGAAGTGATGATGATTTTGAGTTCGGGGCGTTTGTAGCGGAGCGTGCGGAGGTGTCCGAGGAGGAAGTCGATGTTGAGCGAGCGTTCGTGCGCCTCGTCCAGGAGGATCGTGTCGTAGTCGCGCAGGAGCGGGTCGCTCTGCACCTCGGCTAGGAGCATGCCTTCCGTCATGAACTTGATGACGGTGTCCCGCGAGGTGCGGTCGTCGAAGCGGATCTTGCAGCCGACCGCCCCGCCCCACTCGACACCCAACTCCTCGGCCACGCGGCGCGAGACGGACATCGCGGCGACGCGGCGTGGTTGTGTGCAGGCGATCTTGCCCGTGCGTCCGCGTCCGGCGGCGAGGCACATTTTCGGGATCTGCGTGGTTTTGCCGGAGCCGGTTTCGCCGGCGAGGACGATGACTTGGTTGGCGCCGATTAGGTCCACGATCTCCCCCGCTCGGCTGCTGATGGGCAGGTCGGGAGGAAAATCGATGCGGAAGGCGGGAGGTTCGGCGCGGGCCACGGTTTTTATGAATACAAAGGCCGCACCGTGGCGACGAAACGAACTGCTCGCGAGGAGAAAGCCCCCTCCCCAAAGCCGGAAAAGCAGCCTTCTGGGTCGCATCATTTTTCATGGAACAAGCTTGGGGCGATGCGACTGGCTTGGAACGTGCTATGAGAGAAATCTCTTTCGACCGCCCATCCACCATGACGCCCATTCTCGACAGTCGAAAACTGCTCGCTTTCACAACTCTTTCCCAAGTGGGCAGTTTCACCCTTGCCGCCCGTGAACTCCACCTCACCCAATCAGCCGTGAGCCACGCGATCAAATCCCTGGAGCAGGAACTTAAATGCCGCCTTTTTGACCGCCTCGGCCGCCGCGTGACTCTTACCCCCGCCGGAAAACAGCTCTTGGAACACGCGCACAAAATCATTGCCGAAATGCAAAGCGCCCGCAGCGGCCTCGCGGTTTTTGGCGAGTAAGAAGCTTCGCTCCGACCGGCTATCCGAGTGCAGCTGATGGACTCAATCGTCACCCATTACCACGGTGACGGCACCAATTCTGGGCTTGCCTCACGTCCGGCTGGAGCGTGTTCTCACCGATTCATCCCCGCCCGGGTGGTGGAATTGGTAGACACGCAGGTCTCAGAAGCCTGTGCCTAACAGCATCGCGGTTCGAGTCCGCGCCCGGGCACCATTTTCTTCAACTGTGATGCCCAGGCATCAACACGTCGGATTTTGGATGTTCAGCGCGATTCAGCCGAGATACTGCGCGATATCGGGTATCTCCTTCTCGCGACGGCCGCCGATGCGACGCAACAGGTAGGGGTCGACCTCGGGCTTCCAGTCATCCTCGTCGTCTTCGGGCGACTCGTTGGGATGGCCCTTCTTTTTGTCCTTTTTCTTGGCGGGCTCGTCGTCGTTTTCCTCGATGAGGTTGCCGTTCTCGTCCTCGGCGCCGAATTCGACGCCTTCGAGGTTGAGCCCGGTCCACTCGTCAATGTCGAACAGGTGCGACATGCGCCGCGCCTGCGGGTCGAGCACGACGAGCGGGTTTTTCACCCGGCCTGCCTTCACCACCTCGAAGAGGCACGGGCAATACAGCTTCTTAAAATGCGTCTGGAACTCCGACATCCACTTGTTCGCCACGCCCTCGCGATGGTTCAATAGCGCGATGTCCGAAAAGTGAATGCACGCCTCATACCACGCGAGCAACGCGGCATGTTGCTCCGCGAGACGGCAGTTCACGACCGTAATGATGCGCCCGAGCTCACCGCCGACCGCCGTGATCCACGCGTGAAGCTGTTCGATCTGGTCGACGGGGTTGATGCGCCCGTCGGTCACGAAAAAAACATGCGTCGCACCCTCCGGCAGTCCGGCGGCGATCATCCCGTCGCTCCACGTCCAGCGCGACACGTTGGTCAACGCGGCGTCGTGTTCGCTCGCGACCTCGCCGGTCGAAAGCAGCACCGCCGCGCGATCACCGTCGGCAAGACCGCCCGCGATCAGATCGGCCAGCACCTCGCGCCTACCGGAACCGGCGGCGCCCAGGATGACATAGACCAGAGGTTTGTCCGGCACGGCGTTCGTCATCAGGCCGGGAAGGTGAACGTGCGGTTTTGACCGGACTGACGCATCCAGTGGTCGAGCAGCACGAGCGCGGTCATCGCCTCGACGATCACCACGGCACGCGGCACGACGCAAGGATCGTGGCGGCCCTTGCCCATGAGCTCGGTGGCGTTGCCCGCGAGATCGACGGTTTTCTGCGGCTGGAGGATCGTCGCGGTGGGCTTGAAAGCCACGCGGAAGACGATCTCCTCGCCGTTGCTGATGCCACCCTGCACGCCGCCGGAGTTGTTGGTGACGGTGTGAATGCGGCCGTCGCGATTCGTGAAAAGATCGTTGTGCTCGGAGCCTTTCAGCAGCGTGCCCGCGAAACCGCTGCCGATTTCAAAACCCTTTGTGGCGGGCAGCGAGAGCATCGCCTTCGCGAGGTCAGCCTCAAGGCGGTCGAACACTGGCTCGCCCAGACCGACGGGCACGTTGCGCACGCGGCACTCGATGACGCCGCCGACGGAATCGCCATCGCTGCGCACCGCCTTGATGCGCTCGACCATGGACGCCGCTGTGGCCGGATGCGGACAACGCACCGGCGAAGCCTCGACCTCGGCAAGCGCGGGAAACTTTGCCAACGCCCCGGCGGGCACGGCAATATCATGGATACGCGTGACAAAGGCACGCACTTCCACGCCGCCCGCCTGCGCGAGGATTTTTCGGGCGATGGCTCCGGCCGCCACCCGCCCGATGGTCTCGCGCGCCGAGCTGCGGCCGCCGCCGTTGGGATCGCGGACGCCAAACTTGGCCTGATAGGTGAAATCCGCGTGCGACGGCCGGAACGCCTGCTTCATCTCGTTGTAGGCGCTGGACCGCTGATCGGTGTTGCGCACAAGCAGCGCGATCGGCGTGCCGGTGGTTTTGCCCTCGTAAACACCGGAGAGGATCTCGACCACATCGGCCTCCTTGCGGGGGGTGGTGATCTCGCTCTGGCCGGGACGGCGGCGGTCAAGCTCGGCCTGGATTTCCTCCGCACCGAGGGGCAGCAGCGGAGGGCAGCCGTCGATCACCACGCCGATGCCCGGCCCGTGGCTTTCGCCCCAGGTGGTGATTCTGAAAAGATGTCCGAAACTATTGGGCATGGAAAGCGTCACCGTTGGAGCGCAGTCCCTCCCCCGCAAGTTTCAAAATCCGCCGCTCCCGAGGAAACCCTGCCCGCCGCGCACAACTCCGTTTACAAGCCCGGGGTAATCGCATCTCCTCGTTTTTTTCGTCCATCGTCCCGAACACCCTTTTTATGCGACTCCCCCGTTCGCTCACCCTCGCCGGCCTCTGCCTCATTGCGCTCATCTTGGGCTCACAGATTCCGCAAGCCTCCGCCGAACCAGCCCCGGCCTCCACCGTCGCCACGCGCGCCCCCGAAGAGATGATCGACTCGCTGCGCCTGCGTGACGCCCCGCTCGATCTCGTGCTCGACCGCTTGGAAGCCTGGACCGGCCGCATCATCTTGCGCCCGCAAGCCCTGCCCGCCGCCACGATCACCATCAACATCACGCGGCCCATGCCCAAGTCCGAGGCGATCCAGGCCGTCCTCTCCGTCCTGAACCTTAACAACATCGGCGTGATCGAAATGGGCGACAAGTTCCTCAAGATCGTCGAACTCGCCAACAAGACCCGCACCGAGGCGCCTATGATGGTCGTAGGATCCACCCTCGATCTCCCGTCCAGCGGCAAAGTCGCCTCGAAGATCTTCGAACTCACCAACCTCAAGGCCTCCGACCTCGTCCCGCAGCTCAACACCCTCCTCAACATCCAGCTCGGCGGCGCGGTGTTCTTCACCAAC
>JANYJB010000110.1 GCA_025361935.1 Verrucomicrobiota bacterium | reverse complement strand
CGCGTGAGCTTTTCGCCGATCGTAAAGAAAACCGCCCCGAGCGTCGTCTATGTTTTCTCCAGCAAGAAGGTCAAAAACCCGGTCGCGCAGAATCCGTTTTTCAACGACCCGATGTTCCGCCGGTTTTTGACCTTCTTGCTGGAGAAAACATAGACGACGCTCGGGGCGGTTTTCTTTACGATCGGCGAAAAGCTCACGCGGTTGGCCGTGTCGCGGTCGATCGGCTTGGCGTCGAGCTGCAGCTTCATCGGCAGCCTGGTCGGCCTGCTGTTTTCGGCGTAAACGGCCAGGCTGCCCGCGCCCAGCGCGAGGCACAGGGCGCAAAGCATGACTTTGGAGGAGAGGATATGTTGTTTCATTGGGAAAGAAGGTTTCCCCCGCCTGTGACTTTCGCGGAACCTGGAGGTTCCATTTCGGTTAGCACGCCGGCGTTGACCCGGACGGGGGCGTTCGGCTAATTCGTCACCCTTATGTCCACGCAGCCCGAGTCCTCGAACCTCATGGAAGCCGTCGTCTCCCTCGCGAAACGCCGCGGCTTCGTTTTCCAGTCGTCGGAAATCTACGGCGGCCTCAACGGCTTTTTCGACTACGGCCCCCTCGGCGTGGAGCTCAAGAAAAACATCCGCGACTGCTGGTGGAACGACATGGTCCGCCGCCGTGACGACATCGTCGGCATCGAGACGTCCATCATCATGCACCCGAAAGTCTGGGAAGCCTCCGGCCACGTCGCCGGCTTCTCCGACCCGCTCGTGGACTGCAAGGTCTCCAAAAACCGCTACCGCGCCGACCAGCTGTTCTTCGCCCCCGTCATCATCGACGGCAACACGGTCGGCTACGTCTCCGCACTCGAAAGCGACAAGACCACCGAGGAACTCCAGGCCGCCGCCGAACTCTTTAAACGCAAGAAGGCCATCCAAGGCACCCTAGCCCCCGTCGTCGTCAAAGACTTCACTGAGGCCAAGCCAGAGGAGGTCGCGTTGATTCCCTCGCCCGCCACCGGCAACGCCGGCGACCTCACGCCGCCGCGCGCGTTCAACATGATGTTCCAAACAAACGTCGGCGCCATGACCGACGCCTCGTCCGTCGCCTACCTCCGCCCCGAGACCGCGCAGGGCATGTTCGTCGATTTCAAAAACGTCGTGGACACCGGCCGCGTGAAGCTCCCCTTCGGCATCGCCCAAACCGGCAAATCCTTCCGCAACGAGATCACCCCGCGCAACTTCATCTTCCGCTCCCGTGAGTTTGAGCAGATGGAGATGGAATTCTTCATCCACGAGGACGACGACTGGGCCAAGTGGCACCGCTACTGGATCAACTGGTGCAAGGACTGGCTCCTCTCCATCGGCCTGCCCGCGTCACACCTCTCCGAATACGACCATCTCAAGGAGAAGCTCGCATTCTACTCCAAGGGCACGACGGACATCATGTTCAAGTTCCCCTTCGGCGTGCAGGAACTCTGGGGCATCGCCGCCCGCGGCAACTACGACCTCACTCAGCACGCCAACGCCTCCGGCAAGCCGCAGGAAATCTTTGACGAGGCCACCAAGAAAAAATTCGTCCCGCACGTCATCGAGCCCGCCGTCGGCCTCGACCGCATCTTCCTCGCCGTCCTCTCCTCGTGCTACGCCGAGGAGCAGGTCACCGACGACAAGGGCAACACCGAGACGCGCACCGTGCTGCGTTTCAGCCCGCGCATCGCCCCGGTGAAAGTCGCCGTGCTCCCGCTCCTTAAAAACAAGGAGCAGCTCGTCGGCCGCGCCCAGAAACTCTACGCCAAACTCAAGCGCAAGTATCCCTGCTTCTACGACGAAGCCGGCGCAATCGGCCGCCGCTACCGCCGCCAGGACGAGATAGGCACGCCCTGGTGCGTGACCATCGACTTCGACACCATCGAGAAGGAGGGCGACACCTTCACCCTCCGCGAACGCGACTCGATGGCCCAGCGCCGTATCACCGAGACCGAGCTCTTCGCTCTCCTCGAAGAACACGTTTATTAAAGTCGCCCGCCCCCAACCCCGGCCTACAGCGCCACCTCGGCGTCCACAGTTTTGAGGGCCGGGTTTTGCGTGCGATAGTCTTCTCGGGGTTTTGCAAAGGTTTTCCCCGCCTGCTTGAGCCCGGTGATTTCACCGACGAGAAACGTGCGCCAGCCCGGCGGCGGTTCCGTGTTGCTGCCTCCCGCCGTCTGCCATCCGAGCAAGGCCACTTTGCCATCCGGGGTTTTGCCGAGCGCATGCGGCTCTACTGTCCGCTCCTTGCCGTGATAGACAAACGTCAGCACGCCTTTTCCCCGGATCGCCTGCGTGATGACGGCCACCGGTTCCGACGACGGCTCGGCCGCGCCGCCCGCGCTTGCGATCACCAGCCCGAAGACCGCGAGAAGCATCCAGCCCTGTATGCGCATAAAATTCATCATCGTGATAAAATCCCAGCAAGCTCCGCACCAGTCCAGCCGATCTTCGTCGGGAAAAATTGTTAAGCGCGCGTAAAGTGGACTGCTTTCTCCGTCAAAACCAGTTTGACTCGCCTCATGACCGCCGCCCAAGACCCCGCCGCAGGCCGCATCCGCCTGCTGATGATTGACGACGACCGGAAGCTTTGTCGGCTCGTCGGCGATTACCTCGGGCCGCTGGGTTTCGACGTGACCGCCGAGCACGACGGCGCCACCGGCGCAGAGCGGGCGACCGCCCCGGACGCCCAATGGCAGGCCGTCATCCTCGACGTGATGCTGCCTGGCCTCGACGGATTTGAGGTTCTCCGCCGCATCCGCCGCTCCAGCGACATGCCCGTGCTCATGCTCACCGCGCGCGGCGACGAGACCGACCGCATCGTGGGCCTCGAAGTCGGCGCGGACGATTATCTGCCGAAAACTTTTTCCACCCGCGAACTACTCGCCCGCCTCCGCGCGGTATTGCGCCGCACCGCCCGCGGCCCGGCCGAGACCGCCCCTGCTGCCGAGATCGTGGTCGGCCCGCTCC
The DNA here is from genome assembly GCA_025361935.1 of Verrucomicrobiota bacterium. Lineage (GTDB taxonomy): Bacteria > Verrucomicrobiota > Verrucomicrobiia > Opitutales > Opitutaceae > Rariglobus. Next base: position 42,016 of record JANYJB010000110.1, on the reverse strand, counting down.
GCGTCCAACCCGAGGCCCGTCTCGCCCTGCTGTCGGACCAGCCGCTTTCGCTCACCCCCGTGGAGTTCGACCTGCTCGCAAGCCTTGCCAAGGCGCGCGGTCGCGTGCGCACGCGCGAGGCGCTGCTCGACGAAATCCGCGACCGCAACTACGAGGTCTTCGACCGCTCGATCGACGTGCACATCTCCGCTTTGCGCAAAAAACTCGGCGATGACGCCAAGAACCCTCGCTTCATCCGCACGCTCCGCTCCGCCGGCTACATGCTGACTGATCCGGCATCACCCTGACCCGCCGCCCATGCGCATTCCTCTCGCCCTGAAGTTTTCCGGCTGGCTCCTCCTCAACCTCGCGTTGCTGGTCGCGCTCGCGGCGGGCCTGATCGTTAGCCAGGGCGGTTTCAATTGGAGTGCCCTCGTGGAAGGCCCGCCCGGCCGGCGCATGCAGGATCTCGCCGAGGCCACCGCCGCCGAGTTGCGCAACCAATCACCTTCCACCCGCGCCGAAATCCTCGCCCGTTTCACCGCCAGCCACGGTGTCTCCGTCATGTTTTTTGGTGAAGGCGGTGAGATTCTCGCCGGCGACCGCACCGAGCTGCCGTCAAAACTTCGCGACTTGTTAAGCCCGCGTCATCCACCCCGGCGGGACCAATTTGAAGGCCCTCCCCGCGAACCCGGACTCGATGGCCCGCCAGAACCGCAAGAAGACCTTCCTCCCGGACCCGAGCTCCGCACGCAGCGCCTGTTGATCCGCGCCGGCGATCCCGCCGCATTCTGGATCGCGGTGCGCGTAAAGCCGCCTCAAACCGGACTCCGCGCCGGCATGACCATGGTTTTGCGCGCACCAACACTCGGCCGGCTGCTTCAACTCCTCGATCTCACCCCCTGGCTCTGGCTCGGGGTGGGCGCCGTGGTGGTTTCGCTGTTGTTTTGGCTGCCCTTCGTGCGAAGCCTCACCCGCGATCTCGGAAAACTTACTCTCGCCACCGAGGCCATTTCCGACGGCCGCTTCGAGACCCGCGTGCCGGAAACACGCCGCGACGAACTCGGCGCGCTCGGCGGCTCGGTCAACTGCATGGCCGGGCGCCTCGACCGGCTGGTCACCGGCCAGAAACGCTTTCTCGGCGACATCGCCCACGAACTCGGTTCCCCGCTCGGCCGCATGCAGGTGAGCGTAGAAATCTTGCAGCAACGCGCCGGCCCCGGACTACACAACGCCATCGCCGATGTGCGCGAAGAGGTCGATCACATGGCCGCCCTTGTCGGCGAACTCCTCGCCTTCACCAAGGCCGGCCTGCGCCCGCGCGACGCCGCGCTCGCATCCGTCCCGCTCGCCCCGCTCGTCGCGCGCGTCGTCGCGCGCGAAGCGGCCGACGACGCCGTGCGCATTGATCTTCCCGCCCCGCTCGCCGTGCGCGCCGACGCCGATCTGCTCGCCCGCGCCCTCGGCAATCTCGTGCGCAACGCCCTCCGCCACGCCGGCCGCGCGTCCGGTATCACCCTCCGCGCCGAAATCCTCCGTGGCGCTGTCTTTATCATCGTCGAGGACGAAGGCCCTGGCGTGCCGCCCGAGGCGCTCGCCCGCCTCGGCGAACCCCTCTTCCGTCCTGAAGCCGCGCGCTCCCGTGAAACCGGCGGCGCGGGCCTGGGCCTCGCCATCGTGAAAAGCTGCGCCGAGGCGTGCGGAGGCGACGTGCATTTTGAAAACCGCGAGCCGCGTGGCTTCCGCGCGATCCTCCGGCTGCCGGCAGCGTGAGGTTTACACGGGCTTAACAAATTTCCGGCCGGCGCTCATACGACCGTTACACGACGATGGTTTTCTAGGGGAAGAAACTTCCCACCATGAAAACTCTCATCTCCTCCTGGCTTTTGTTCAGCAGCGCCTTGGCCCTCGTTCTGTCCGTCGTGGTTTTTTCGCAGGCGGCCGCCGACACCCGCCCCGCCCTGCGCGGCTCACACGCCCTCGGCCCGTTTGGGCTTTTTGACACCAACCACGACGGCGTGCTTTCCGCCGAGGAGATCGCCGCGGCTCCCGACGTTCTCGCCAAGCTCGACAAAAACGGCGACGGCCAGCTCACCCCCGACGAGCTTCGCCCGCCCCAATGCCCGCCCCCGCCTCCCGGCGAAGGCAGCCCCGAAGGCGATATGCCTCCTCCCCCTCCCGAACTGTAACCCTTGCGCGTTTTAATCTTCTCCGGTCTTCAAAAACCCCACCCCATGAACACACGTCTCACCCTTTCTCTGGCCACTCTGTTGGTTTCCCTTGGTAGCAACGCCTTCGCGCAAATGCCGCCGCCGCCACGCACCTCCCTGCCTCCCGGAACGCCGCCGCCCGCGGCTCCATCTCCCGCTCCCGTTGCTCCGCAGGCCGCCGCCCCGTCTCCCGCTGTTCCTTTGGCCGGACTGACCCTGGCCGAATCGGCCTCGTTTCGCGCCGGCACGGCGGCGTTTCGTCAGGTTGAAACTGTGGACAGCGGCCTCGGCCCGATCTTCAACGACGTATCCTGCGCCGCCTGTCACAACACCCCCGCGCTCGGCGGCGCCAGTCGTCGGTTCGTCACGCGCTTCGGCAACACCACCAACGGCGTATTTGACCCGCTCACCAGCCGCGGCGGCTCTCTTCTCCAGGCGCGCGCCATCGACCCCGCGTTCCGCGAAGTCCTGCCCCGCAACGCCAACACCGTCGCACAACGCGTCACCACGCCTCTTTTCGGCGCCGGTTTGATCGAGGCCATTCCCGACGCCACCCTCATCGCCGCCGCCGCCCGGCAGACGACCGACGGCGTCCACGGCCGCGTTTCTCTCTTAAACGATGTCACCACCGGCACGCAACGCGTCGGCCGGTTTGGCTGGAAAGCGCAGCAGGCCACGCTTCTCGCCTTCGCCGCCGACGCTTATGTCAACGAGATGGGCATCACCAACCGCTTCTTTTCCGAGGAAAACGCGCCCAACGGCAACACCGCCCTCCTCGCGCAGGCCGACCAGATCCAGGATCCCGAGGACGAGGTTGATCCCAAAACCGGCAAGGGCGACGTGGACCGCGCGGCCGATTTCATGCGCCTGCTGGCTCCGCCCGCCCGCGTAGCCTCCAGCCCCACCGCAATCGCCGGCGAACGCCTCTTCGCCTCCATCAACTGCACCACCTGCCACACGCCCTCCCTCACCACCGGCCCCAGCCCCGTGGCCTCGCTATCGAGGAAAACCGTGCCGCTCTACTCCGATCTCCTGCTCCACGACATGGGCGCGCTCAGCGATGGCATCGTCCAGGGCACCGCCGGCGCGCGCGACATGCGCACCGCCCCGCTCTGGGGCGTCGGCTCCCGCCCGGTTTACCTGCACGACGGTCGCACCTCTTCGCTCGACGAAGCCATCCGCGCCCATGCAGGCGAAGCCACCGCCGCCCGCACCCGCTACACGCAGCTCCCGGCGGCCTCCCAGCAGCAACTTCTGGCCTTCCTGCGCTCCCTGTAAGCCTCCCCGCCCCACCGTTTCCTTTTTTGACACTTTGCCATCGCGCGAGTGTCATAAGGAACGGTGAAACTTCTGAAAAAAATTATCCTCGGTCTGGTTGTTTTGTTGGTGGCGATCCAGTTTGTCCGCCCCGCGAGAAACATCGCCTCTCGCCCCTCGGAAAACGACATCACCGACCACTACCCCGCGCCGCCCGCCGTCAAACAACTGCTCGCGGTCGCCTGCTACGACTGCCACTCCAACACCACGCGCTACCCGTGGTATGCCAACATCCAGCCCGCCGCCTGGCTGCTTGCGTCGCATGTGAACGAAGGCAAGGCCCACCTCAACTTCTCCGAGTTTTTCACCTACTCCCCCAAGCGGGCCGCCAGCAAACTCGACCAGGTCGTGGACGAAGTGACCGACCACGAAATGCCGCTCGCCTCCTATAAACTCGGCCACCCTGACGCCCGCCTCACGCCCGCACAGGAAAAACTGCTGGCCGACTGGGCCGACAGCGTTCGCCAGCAGATCATCACCGCCAACAAACTCGAGGAGTAGGCCTCGCCGACCGCATGACCGCCCACGACCGCGCCCGCTCGCTCATCGACGCCGCCCACGCCGCCGACCCGGCACGCTCTGCCGACGGCCGCGCCGCCGAACTCGTTTACGCCGACCGCGTCGAAACCTGGGTAGCCAGACTCGTCCCCGACGCCGCGCCGATTCTCCGCCTCGCCGCCCGCTGCCAGCACCTCGAACGCTGGCTCACCCCCCGCGCGACGTTTCCAGAAGGAAAAGTCGGCTACCTCAACTGGCGGCGCTCCCTTTACGTCAAGCAAGCCGACCGCGCCCGCGACCTCCTCCTCGCCGCCGGCGTATCCGCCGCCGAAGCCGACGAGGCGCGCACGTGGATATCCAAAACCAGCCTCAAGACCAACCCCGGCACCCAGGCCCTCGAAGACGCCGCCGTGCTCGTGTTTTTGGAAAACGAAATCGGCGCCTTCGCGGCGCAGCATGCCGATTATCCCGCCGAAAAGTTTGTCGATATTCTGCGCAAAACCTGGCGCAAGCTCAGCCCCGCCGCGCAGCAGGCCGCTCTCGGCCTCGATCTTCCGCCCCCCATCGCAAGTCTCGTCCGCGAGGCGCTGGCCGGCTGACCACAACGGGCGCTTCAAGCCCTTCCCTGGGCCGCGCGTTCCGCCTTTGTCGCCAGTTCGCCCTCGCACTCCGGCGAACCGCGGGCGAGTTCGCGGCACACCTGCGGCCGCCTGTCGTAAACCGTGCAGAAAAACTCCGTCTCGCCTTCCGGCGTGCGCCTCGGCGCAAGCGCCGCGCAGTGCGCATCCGTCATTTTCATGTAGGCGCGATGCCCGATGAAATGGGCAACCATTGCCGCCTCGGGGCCGAGCCGGTCCCAATCCGCACCGGTCACGCGCACAAAGGTGTCGAGCTGGGAAAAACAGCAAACTCCGCAACGAAGGCAGTCGGTCGGTGTGTTCACGGTGCGCCCGCTCGCCTTGGTCGCGTCGGGCACGGTCGCCATGCTGGCGCTTATCGGCGCCAAGGCGAGCTCGTCCTGAGGTGGTTGGCCGCAGCAGCACCACTTTTGCGCAGTGAAGGTCAACCCATGCGCAGCGCCCAAGGCCAATGACCTCTAGAATCCCTTCTAATGACGGACCCGCTGCACACCTTTCAAACCTGGCTTGACGACGCGAAGCGCCACGGCGTCCAGGAGCCCACCGCCATGGCGCTAGCCACGGTGGACGAGAACAACCATCCGGCCGTGCGCATGCTCCTGCTCAAACACGCCGATCCGAGGGGATTCGTGTTTTATACCAACACCGACAGCCCCAAGGCCGCCGATTTGCGCCACTGCCCTTGCGCCGCCCTTTGCTTTTACTGGAACCCTCCCGGCCGCCAGGTGCGCGTCACCGGACGTGTCGAACCCGTGACCGACGAGGAGGCCGACGCTTATTTCAACTCCCGCCCCTACCTGAGCCGCATCGGCGCGCGCGTCTCGAAGCAGTCACAGCCGCTTGACGGTTATGCCGAGCTCGAACGTGGCGTCGCCGCCGAAATGATACGCCATCCGCGCGGACGCGTGCCCAGGCCCGCCAACTGGTCCGGCTACCGCCTGGTGCACGAGACCATAGAGCTTTGGCAGGAAAAACCGTTCCGCATGCACGAGCGGCTGTTCTACACCCGCCACGGCAACAAGTGGTCCAAACAGCCGTTATATCCGTAAGACAGACCGCCGACCTAGACCACGGGACGCCGCCGGTAGAAAAGCATTCCCGGCAGCGCCAGGCCGATCGCCAGGGCGGTGACGATGAAGACCGCCTTCAGCCCGTTATCAAACGCGGTCTTGAGCAGCTCGGGCGTGAAGCCATTGCGCTCCATCTCCACCAAAGCCAGCAGAGCGGTGAACGCATAGACGCCGGGAATCATCGGGATCATCGCCGCCACGGTGAACACCTTGGGATGCGCACGCCATTTTTGCGCCCAGTAGATGCCGATCAGGCTGATGACGCTCGCGGCGATCAGCGTGGCCCACTCGATGGGCAGCGGCCCGATCTTGTAGAGGCTAAACCGCAGCGCGTGGCCGATGGCACCGGCGATCGCGCAGTATTTGAGCGCCGGTTTCGGCACGTTGAAAATCATGGCGAACCCCACCGCCGGCACGGCGGCGAGACCGAAATCCTGCAAGAGTTGGAGAAATGTGTTCATAACCAAGTCCAGGCGTTCCACACAGTCATGGCGAAAACGATGCCGCAACAGCAGGCCAGCAGCAGCAGCAGCGCCATGACGCCGCGCGAGATGCCCGTGTTGATGTAACCTTTGACCATGTCGGACACCGCGTTGATAAGGGGAAAGCCCGGCACGAAGAGGAGCACGCACGCCGACATGGCGACCCTCGGGTTATCCACCCAGTGGTGGATGACGCCTTGCGCGGCGATGGACGTGGCCACAAACGCAGCGGTGGCGAAATTGAGCAACGGATTGAAATGCAGATGCGCCAGCCATTGCCTCACCTGCATCGCCACGGCACTCGCCACAAACGTGATCACAAAGGTCCCGAGATCGGCCTGCGCGCCGTGCGCCAGAAGACCCAGACGAGCGAAGGCGGCGCACGAAAGCCCGACCATCACCGACACGAGCCAGCGCGGGTAACGCAGGGGCTTGATCTCGTCGAGCCGCCGCGCGACCTCGGCCATTTCGAGTTTCTTCTCCTCGGTGAGAAGCATGATGCGCTGGACTTCGGTCACGACGTGCATGTTGATGCCGCGGTCGATGTTTCTCCGCACGGTCGTGTGGCAACGTCCGTCGCGGATGGTCGTCACGGTGATGCCGTTGGCCATGAGGGCGATCTCGACCGAGTCCATGCCAAGCGCCAGCCCGAGCCGCCGCGCAACCGATTCCACGAGCGCGCTCTCCGCGCTGTGTTGCAACATCATCACGCCGACTTGCACACAAAGCCGGGTGATCTCGCGTTGATCGTCCTTCACCCACGGTTGATAATCGGTGCTCATGCACCTCTCCCTTCGTCTGGGCAAACCAGACCGGCGGCGGCATGGCTTAAAGGGTGAAGTGGCCGGTTCATCGCGCTTAATATAGCAAAGTTATTACTCCTATCCTCTGCGTTTTTTGGTCAACCGCACGCAAATATGAACACACGGGCAAGCAACCAGCGCGCAAATAATCCCAATATTCGCCCCGCCGCGATTCCCTATCGGAGTTAAAGTGGACATGTCATGAACGCTTCACGCCGCACTCTAGCCATCAGCGTCTTCATACTGCTCGCCGGTTTCGCCGTCGCGGCCGAAACTGGCGCGGCGTGGAAAACCAGCGCGGCCGCCAGCGCGCGCACGGTTTATGACGACAATGTTTTCCTTCAGGACAGGAACCCCATGACGGTAAACGCCAAGGGCGTGGGTGCAGAAGCGGGCTCGATGGTTTATAGCGCTTCGCTGGCACTTGGCGTGACTTGGCAACCGGTCAAAGCCCTCGCTCTCGATGCGGGCTACGCGCCGGAGCTCATCCGTTACCAGCGTTTCAATGCCGAGAATCATGACGACCACCGCCTGAACGCCGGCTTGCACGGGCAAAGCGGCGCGTGGAGTTACGACGCGAAGGGCAACCTGCTGATCGTAGATGGCTCGTCTGATTCCCCCATCTTCGGCCAAGTGGGCGGCACGCCCGCGATCGGCGGCGAGCAGGTTCGCGCGCGCCGCGACCAAACCGTCACCAAGGGCGGCGGCAATCTCACCTACGCGGTTTGCCCGGAGGCTTTCGTGCGCGCAACGGGCGCCGCCAGCTTTCAGGATTTCCGCACCACACAAAAACCCACGACCGGCATCGGCGCGATTCCGGGCTACGCGAACTACGTGGACCACTCCGAATGGTCGGCGGGACCGGACATCGGATGGTTCGTCCGCAAGGTCCTCGCGCTTGTCGCAAGCGTGCGTTTTGGCGAACAAAGGCAGGGAAATCTGCTCGGCGTGAAAAACAACTACTCCAACACGCTCACGCGCTTCCTGCTGGGCTTTGAAGGCAAGGTCTGCCCGTCGTTTTCCATCAAGTTTTTCGGAGGCCCCGATGTGCGCCAATACACCGATTCCGCAGTGGAGCCCGGCTTTGATCGCACCCGCGCGACACACTTTGCCGAAGGCTCCGCAACGTGGACTCCGTCCAAGACCGACACCTTCACTCTCTCCATGAAAGATTATCTCTGGCTGTCGTCCGGCGGGCGCGGCGCCTACGAAAACATTCTCTATGATCTCGCATGGAAACACACGTTTTCAAAATCGTGGAGCGCCGCCGCGGGGTTTAATTACCAGGAAGGCGACAACCTCGACTACGTCACACCTGCCAACTACCGGAACGACTCGATCTACACCGTCTCGGGCGGAGTCGCTTATGCGCTCAACGCCAAAACCAAACTGGACGGGACCATCACCCGCGAGTGGAGCGATTCGGCCGTGGCCAACAAACCCGGCCGCGAATACGTCCACTGGCTGGTCAGCGCGGGCGTCAAATACACGTTCTAAACAGACTGACGTCCGCACTCAGCGGGGCCGGACGAGCAGCAGCGTGCGATCATCGTTGCGCTGCGCGAGGGCGGAGAACTGCCGCAGGTAGCGGTCGAGCTTGTCCACCATCTTGGCGAGCGATGTCTGGTCGTGGCGCGCGAGCGCCTGGGCGAAACGATCGCGGCCGAATTCGTCGCCGGCGGCGTTGGCGGCCTCGGTGATGCCGTCGGTGTAAAGCGCCAGCAGGTCGCCGGAGCGCAACTCCACTTCGCCCTCTTCCAGCGTTTCGTCAAAAACCGCCCCGTCATCAAACCCGAGCGCGAGGCCGCCCGCCGCCAACAGCTCGGGGGCGCCTCCGCCCGCGCGCAGCAACAAGGCGGGCTCGTGACCGGCGCGGACGTAGCTGAAGCGATTGGTGTCGAGATCAAGAATGCCGTAGAAAAGAGAGATGAACATGCCGCGAGGCATGTCGCCATGGAGCGCACGATTGACGCGCTTGGCCACGACGGCGGCGCTCGGCTCGCCCACGGCGCAGAGACGCAAAGTGGCGCGGCATGCGGCCATCATCAGGGCGGCGGCAGGCCCCTTGCCAGCGACGTCCGCGATGACAAATCCCCAGCGGCGTTTATCCACCGCCAGCACGTCGTAGTAATCGCCGCCGAGATGGGTGGACGGCTGGGAAAGCGCTTCTATCTCAACCTCGCCGATATCGGGGAAAACATGCGGGCGCAGGTGGTGCTGCACTTCGCCGGCCAGGCGCAGATCACGTTCGCGCAGGTCGCGTTCACGGTCTTCGGCATCCTTGCGGACCGTGATGTCGGTGATGAGACCCTCGTGATGGGTGACCTTTCCGGCGGCATCGAAACGGACGACGGTGTGGTCGTCCACCCAACGAACAGAACCGTCGGCACACACGACGCGGTATTCCTGATTGTATTCGTGGTGGCCGGTGGCGGCGTGGGCGTTGACCTCGGCCTCGACGCGTTCGCGATCGTCGGGATGGGTGATGCTGCGGAAGCTGAGGCGGCGGCCGGTGAAATCCTCGGGCTGGTAGCCGAACTGGCGGATGCTCTGGGAAACGAATTCGACCGGCCATTGATTGGCCTCGGATTTCCAAAGAACGACGACGGACGGCGAGCGGTTGATGATCTGCTCGAGTTCCTCGCGCTTGGCGAGCGCGGCGCGCAGCTCGTCCTGGGCCTTGCGGCGGATGCTGATGTCGCGCCCCACGCCGAAATAGGCGCGGCGGCCGTCTCGATCCGTGTAGGCCGAACCCGTCGAGGCGTGCCATATCCAGCGCCCGTCGCTGTGGCGCACGCGATACTCGATGCCGCCCACGTTGGTGCCTTTTTCAAGGGTCTCGTTTACGAAGGCGACGTAGAGGGACAGGTCGTCGGGATGAACAAACTCGGTGTAGGGCCGGCCGATGACGTCGTTGATCTGGTGGCCAAGCTTCGAGGTCCACGCATCGGAGACGAATTTGAACCGGCCCTCGGGCGTGATGGCGTAGAGTATCTCGCTCGCGGTCTGCACATAGGTGCGCCAGCGGGCTTCGCTGCGTTTGAGTTCCTGCTCGGCGGCGTGGCGAGCGGTCACGTCCTCCAACATGGCAAAGTGATGGGTGACACGGCCGGATGCATCGCGCACCACGACGACCGTCAGCTCGGCCCAGACGACACGGCCGTCCTTCTGGATGTAACGTTTCTGGAGGGTGAAGCGATCGCGCCGGCCTTCGTAGAGCTCACGGGAGAGCTCCTTCTGCCGCGCCCAGTCCTCGGGATGGGTGATGCGCCGGACGTTTTCGATGTCGCGCGCCTCTTCGGCGGTAAGCCCAATGATTTCGCAAAACCGCCGATTGAGATTATTGAATCCGGGGAGTCCGTTGGCATCCATTTCCCGCCAGCTCAGGCCGATCGGGCCTTGGTCGAAGAAAATCTGAAGCTGGCTGCGGGCATCGCGCAGTTGCGCGGCCTGTTCGGCGTAGTCGTGGGCGAGACGCGCGGTCGACTCTTCGGCAAGCTTAAGCGCGGTGATGTCGGTGCGCAGCGCTAGGTAGCCGGTGGGTTTGCCGTCGGCTCCCATCAAAGGAACGATCGTGCTTTCGACCCAGTAGAAATCTCCGCTTTTCGCGCGGTTGCAAATCGTGCCGTGCCAGACGCCACCGGAACTGATGGTGTGCCACATGTCGGCGAAGAAGCCCGGCGGATGCGCACCCGACTTCAAGATTCGATGTGTCTGACCGATCAGTTCCGCGCGCGAATACCCGGATATTTTGCAGAAACGGTCGTTGGCGTAAGTGATCACGCCCTGTGCATCCGTCACCGCAACGATGGCATGCTCGTCAACCCCGCGCCTGAGCCAATCCTCGTAATTCATCCCCTTCCCGCTCAAGGGAAACGCATTCATGGGCAGGGGAGGTTCTTCGGACGAAGACATGGGAGACAAGGGAGCATGGGTCTAAACCCTGCCCTCCACGCAATCCAGCTTTAACACGCAGGCCGACCATATGCTTTCTGGCCATTTCAAGCCTGATGCACAGACTCTGGCCATGATCACGGTCGCTACCTGTAATGATTCGGCCAGCGTCCAACTGGTGAAATCCGTGCTCAACGACAGCGGCATCGCGGTCTTTATCCCCGATGAAAACACCGCCCAGACCGCGCCGTATCTGATTTTTGCCATCGGCGGCATCCGCATCCAGGTAACCCAGGAAAACGCCGAGGCCGCTCGAGCGATCATCGCCCAGCTCGACGCCGCGTCGCCGGAAAGCGACCGGATGCCGCCCGCGTTTACCTGAACCGCGCCGATCTTGAGGGTGCGTTACCCTTTGACGGCACCCGCCGTCACGCCCTTCACGAGGTGTTTTTGAAGCGCGATGAATATCACCAGAATCGGCACCGTCACCATCACCAGTCCGGCGAACAGCATGCCATAGTCGCTTCGATACTGTGAGGCGATGGAGAGATTCGCCAACCCCAGCGGCAGTGTGCGCGCCCCCGTCCCTGCGTCACCGCTCGTGAACATGAAGGCAAAGAAATATTCCTTCCAAATACCAATGAACTGGAAGATCGCCACCGTCACCAAGCCCGGCTTCGCCAGCGGCAGCATCACGCGCCAAAAGGCTCCGGTCTCCGTGCAGCCATCCACCACCGCCGCCTCGTAGAGCGATCGCGGCAGCGCCTTGAAAAACCCTGACAGAATAAAAATCGCGAAAGGCAGGCCGTTGGACGTGTAAACCAAAACCAGCCCGAGCCGCGAATTGAGCAACCCAAGCGCGCGCAGCTCGAAGAAAAGCGGCACGATCGAGAGCTGCACCGGAATCATCAGCCCCGCGAGAAACAGCCAGAACGCCGCCTTGCCCAGCGGATGATAAAAACGCGCCAACGCATACGCCGCCATCGAGCCGAGCAGCACGATGAGCGTGACCGATGACACCGTGACCACGACCGAGTTGACGAAATAGTCGCCGAACTTCGCCTCGCGCCAAGCCCGCGCATAGTTGTCGGTCTGCAAATCCCCAGCCGCCGGCAGCGCGAACGCCTCGCGAAAGATCGCCTCGTCGGTCTTGAGGGAGGAATAAGCCACCCACGCCATCGGAAACGCCACCCACGCGAGGTAGCCCGCGAGAATCGAGAAGATGAGGATGCGGGAGAGTTTCATGGGCGCGCGTCGGTCACATTTCCACGGCTTCGCGTTTCAGCGCGCGCATCACGGCGGCGCTGCCCGTCAGCACGAGCACGAACATCACCACCGCGATCGCGGTCGCGCGGCCGATCTGGAACTCCTGGAACATCGTCGAGACCATCAGCGTGCTCAGCGTGTGCGATCCGCTCGCCGGATCCTGTGACGTGAGCAGCCAGACCATTTCAAAAGCGTTCAGGCCGCCAATCACCAGAAACACCGCCGAGATCACCAGCACTTCGCGGATAAGCGGCAGCGTGATCGTGAAAAACTGCCGTGCCTTCGACGCGCCTTCGAGTTCCGCCGCCTCGTAGAAATCGGCAGGGATGCCCTCCATCGCCGCGAGGTAGAGCACGAGATTAAAGCCGCACGCCATCCATAGATAGATCGGGATGAGCGCGCCATAGAGATGCCCCTGCGACAGCCACGCAAAGCCATCGAAACCGGTGAGTCCAAGTTTCGCGAGAGCAGTGTTAACCAGGCCGCCGTGCGGCGCGTAGGCGCTCATCCACAGCAGCGTCGCGGCAATCCCGCCAAGCATGTTGGGGAACAAAAACACCACGCGAAACACGCCCGCCCCCCAGACTCCACGATGGATCAGCGTCGCAAAAAACAACGCCGCCGGCACCACGACCAACGCGGGCACGAGCATGAGGTAGAGGTTGTTTTTGAGCGCGAACCAGAACACATCGCTCTCCAGCAGCAGCCACTTGAAATTGAAAAGTCCGGCCCACGTCTGCGCACCCAGCCCGTCCCAACGCGTAAAAGCCCACGCAAAAGACACGATCCCCGGCAAAATCACCAGCGCGCTAAACAACGCAAGCGCCGGTCCGACGAAGCCAGCGGCAAAGCCGCCCCGCAGCCGCCCAAGATGTTCGGGGGCGGGCGTTGCGGATCTCTCCCCTCGCATGCGCGTCCAAGACCATCCCAGCCAGCCCGCAAGTCCGGCCAGCGCCAACAAGAGGCCCGCCGTCGCAAATCCGTGGTTGTTTTCCACACGATCAGGATCTGCACGGCGCGCGCGTTCGGCCGCGGCGGCGGCTTCGAGTTTTTGTCCAAATTCTTGCGGCGTAATACGGCCCGTCATAAGCCGATAGCGTGCATCCGTCATGGCCTGGTTGATGAGCGCGAGCTGCGCGGCCGAGGCCGGCGGCGCCGCGTCGAACGAACCGGGGCTGCGCGACAACAACTCGGCGGTGTCGCGCATCGCGGCCGAATAATCCGCAGGCACCACCGCGCGGAGGGCGACGGGGGAATCCACCGTGCGCGCGAAACGCCGGGCGCTGGTTCTCGACGTGAGATAACGGAAAAAATCCACCGCCGCGCGCTCCCGCGCCGGATCGCCGGTGGCGAATAAGAAGTAGTAGGCGCTCTGCGTCTGGAGCGTCGCCGGATCGGCGATGCCGTCCGGAAAAACGGGAAAATTCATCGCACCCAGCTCGAAACCGGCGGGCAACTTGCCGCGCATCTCGTTCACGAACCATGACGCTGAAACCGTCATCGCCGCCTGCCCGTTGATGAACGCAAGCTGCGCGGCGGTGTGCGTCATGCCCTCCCATCCTTTGATAAGGTAACGGGTCGTCAGACGCTGCGTGACCTCGGCCGCGCGGATGAAACGGGGATCGGTGCGCGTGCCGGGCGCGAGTTCATTGTAGGCGCGGTAGCCGTCGGTGCCGACGAGATTGTAGTGCGCGGCCCGCAAGAAGGCATCGCCGTAGCGCATGACCACCCCAGGCAGCGCGACCGGGGCAACGCCTTTTGCTTCGATGCAGTCACAAAGTGCGAAGAACTCGTCCCACGTGCGCGGAACTTCCCAGCCGTTTTCGCGGAAGCGTTTTTTGTCGTAGAAAATCGTCCAGACGGCGTGGGCGAAAGGCAGGCCGTAGATGCCTCCCTTGGTTTTGTTTTCACCGGGCGTCGCGCACCAGCGGTCGAGCACGCCGGGGAGAAACGTATCGCGCCAGCGGGCGTCGCCTTCCCAATTCGGCCCGTCGAGGTAAGGCACGAGATCCAGAATGCGCCCGGCGTTGATGAGGTTGGGATAGAGCAGCACGGCGTCCGTCGCGTCGGGATAATCGCCCGCCATGACGCGGATGCGCACCTGGTCGTTGATGCGTGGATTGCCGCGCAGATGCACTTTCACGCCGGGCCGCAGAGCTTCAAACTCCCGCGCCGTCTCCTCGAAAAAAACACTCCCATAGCCCGCAACCAATACGGGAATGTCCAAAACGATGGGCGCGTGATCGGCGGCGCGGAGTGGGCCCGGCGCCAGAAGGCACCCCATCCCAAACCAAATAATCATGAGCCGGCGCGACCGCATCGCCCAAGGTGTGCGCGCTGGCGGGATGGTGCGCCACTTCTTTTTACGGAGTGGCCGACAATCCCGCCAACCCGCGATTCAAAACGAATAGCGTTGCTGAGTGGCTGACGGTGGGTAGAAATTAACCGCTTCATGGACCCGCGTGCGCCTTGTTTGACGCAAACGTGCAAGCCCCTCTTTTTCACCAACGTCACTTCACCATGTATCAGGTTACATTTTCCGAACAAAGCATGCTGGAGCTCAACAAGCTCGATAAGCTTGTGCAGTTGGAAGTTGTCGAACCGATCACTTCCCTGAAGCCAGCCGATCTGGAACACCCTCGCGAGCCCCTGGGCCATTTCAACCGTGCCGGTCAGTCGCTTTATCGGCTGCGTTGCGGCGGCCATCGGTTCTACTTTGAAACCAAAGGTCAGGAATCATTACATGTGGTCTATATTTTACACAGTAACTCATTGGAGGACTTTTTGTTGCGTAATAAGTTGCCTGTTTCCGAAAGCCAATTGGTGGAGCAGCACTCCAAGTTTTGGAAATACCTCGAATCGCTTACCAAATAACATTCGCCATGGCCAACGACGACCTTCCTCGGTTTGACGGCGACGACAGCGAAAATCCTTATAATGTCACACAGGCTAGCAGGATCTATTTCTTGCCTAACCTAATGACAGCCGGTAACTTGTTTTGTGGGTTTATGGCGGTTATCTGGTGTATTCGCGCCCACTATGACATGCAAAACGGAGAGCCCGTCGCCGGTGTCATCACACCGGTTGCAAGTGAGCTCTACACGCAAGCGGTGTGGTTTATTTTTGGAGCCATGGCGTTCGATATGCTCGATGGGCGTCTTGCCCGCATGGGGGGACGCGAGTCGTTGTTTGGCGCGGAGTTCGATTCGTTGGCCGACATCGTCTCCTTCGGAATGGCTCCAGCCCTGATGGTTTTTTTCCTTATCCTTTCCCCTACACAGGGTTATCCTGTTTTTAGAAATATTGGCGGTTTGCTTGGGTTTGTTTATCTTCTCTGCGCAGCCATCCGGTTGGCGCGGTTTAATGTCATCACCAATCCCCTCCTCCACCGACACCGAGAGGCAAAGCCGAGCAGTAAAGAATTCATCGGCCTTCCCGTGCCGGCGGCGGCTGGAACCGTGGCTTCACTGGTGTTATTTCTCATCAATCTCGCTGCTCATGATCGTTCACTCCAGCATTGGGCGCTCGCCTTGCCGCCGCTGTTACTGCTGATCGCCATGCTTATGGTGAGCACGGTGCGCTATCCCAGTGGTAAACAGATAGATCTCCAGACAAAGACGAAACTCACCACTTTTGTCCTTTTCGGAGTAGTGGCCGCAGCCGTAGTGGCCTTCAAGGAATATGGTATGTTTATCGCATGTCTGGGTTACATCTTTTACGGGCTTATTAGACACTGGCGAAAACACGGCATCACCAAACGTGCTCCACTTGTGTGAACCGTCTTCCGATTAACCGACCAATAACCGACCAATAACCCTACATCTGTGAACAACCGCTTCCTTATTGAACTCTTAAAACGGGGTTTTTCGCAGCCAGCCCATCACGTTTTCACGACTGGAAAAGGAATAGTTATTGGTGTTTCTCGCACCCCATAATAAGACTGATAACATATCTTATTGAACTAGGTATCTTTTATCCTTTGTTAACTTCCGCCCCAAGCAGCTCACGCCTCCCATGAAATTCAAGATCAACCGCGATCACTTTAGCAACGGTCTCGCCCAAGTCCTCAACGTCGTCGGCTCCAAAGCCACCATGCCGATCCTTAGCAATGTGCTGATCGAGGCCGAGAAGGACCATATCACTCTTACAACGACCAATCTTGATCTGGGCATCCGCTGCAAAATCAAGGCCGAGGTCAAAGAAACCGGCACCGTAACCCTCCCGGTCAAACGCCTCGCCACCATTGTGCGTGAATTGCCGAACATCGACGTCGCGTTTGACGGCACCCCCAATCACCAAGTCAAACTTACTTCCGGCGGCTCGACTTTCCGTATCATGGGGATCGGCAAAGAAGAGTTCCCCCCGCTTCCTGAATTTGGTGACGAAAAATCTTTCACCCTCGAGCAAGCCGAGCTTACGGCGATGATTCGCAGCGTCTCTTACGCGCAGTCGTCGGATGAAACCCGCTACATCCTCAACGGCGTCTATTTTAACTTTCGTGACGGCAAACTTTCGCTCGTCGCCACGGACGGCCGCCGCCTCGCGCTTATTTCCAAGGAGCTGGAAGTGCCTGCCGAAAGCGCAGGAAGCATCATTCTTCCCGCCAAGACGGTCTCCGAGCTCATGCGCATGTTGGACAAGGGCGAGAAGCTCAAAATCGCGTTTAACGACCGCCGCGCCTCGTTCCAGATCAACACGGACAAAGACTCCAGTGGTCTGGTGGATTCGATCTACCTCTACTCTAAAGTTGTGGAAGGAAATTATCCAAATTACCAGCAGGTGATTCCGAAAGAAACCCACCAGCGCATCAAGTTGGAGCGTGAACTGTTCCTCCAGTGTGTGCATCGCGCGGCCCTAGTGACTTCTGAAAAGTCGAATTCGGTTAAGATCAAACTCACGAGCAACCTGCTCGAAATCACCGCCCAAAGTCCGGATTTCGGCGAGGCTCATGAGTCGATGGCCATTGCCTACAGCGGTCCCGATCTTCAGGTGGCGTTCAATCCAGCCTTCGTGCTGGATCCACTTAAGGCGCTGACCAAAGACGAGGTTTTCTTCGAGTTGAAGGATGAGGTAAGCCCTGGCGTCTTCAAGACACTGGAAAGTTTCATCTGCGTGATCATGCCGGTGCGCTTAAGCTAAGCAGCGCCTACAGCCGGCATCGATAGATCGAGGTGGAGTGTTGGCACTCTAGCCTTTTCGAGAACCCCATGGCTTCCGATTATCCACTTATTATTGGAATGGTGCTGTTTCTTTTGCTTACGCAGATGAATCAGCGCAACGGGTCGCCAGTGATCGCGATTTTTAACAGGTGGTTGCGCTGGTTCATATTCGCATTCGGCGGGGCCAAGGCCGCACTCGAGCTTGGCTGGACGGATCGCCCTTATCCGGTCGTCGTGCTGATATTTTTCCTTCTCTGGTTTCTTTTGGAAACACTCTATAACTGGCTGGCAATCCACGCGCTCAGCGTCAGTCCCCTGCCGCTGTTTCCCAAATTTACGGCGAATACATCGGGCGAAGAATGGCCGACCAACCCGCGCCTGCTGAAAATCAGAAACTGGCTTCGCGCAAACGGCTTCAAGCAGGTCCAAGCACTCAAGGCAGAAGTGGGTCCGGGTATTTATTTGCGCGTGTCGATCTACCAGGATTCCGAAGCCAAGACACGGGCGCAGGTCACGTTTTTCCCGCAGGCTAACGGTGCGCTGTCGGTTTGCTACAGCCTCTCGTCGAATACGGT
The DNA here is from genome assembly GCA_025361935.1 of Verrucomicrobiota bacterium. Lineage (GTDB taxonomy): Bacteria > Verrucomicrobiota > Verrucomicrobiia > Opitutales > Opitutaceae > Rariglobus. Next base: position 24,125 of record JANYJB010000110.1, on the reverse strand, counting down.
GAGCGGTTATCGTTATGTGACGGATAATCTTTATCTGCCATTCGCGGGTTTTTATCCGGAAAACTGGCTGGTGAAACGCAATCCATGGACGCGTTCGTTGGCCAGGCTGATGGCTGCGCACAAGAACCGGCTGGCCTACGCTAACGCACTCTGCACGCCATGGACGACGGATCCCTTGAGCGATTTGAACAACCAGCAGCGCGAATTGGAACAGATCAACACTGAGTTGGGTTTTCTTTTTCCGCATAGCGAACGCGAGGAGCACGGCAAGATCAGCCACGAAGGCCGCTACCGCGTGTGGAAGGAATACTGGCTGCTCAGTTATTTCGGGCGGAGCGTGCGGTATTGAGCGGTGTTTGGCGGGCTTTTTTCACGATAGCGGGAATGGGGATTGGTCTTACCGCCATTTTACCCTCACCCTTGAAAGCATGCATCGAAAAGACATTCAGATAAGCTTGAGTGTTGGTGGTGTCGTCGGCGCGCTTGCGTGGCTTATTTGGCGGGGGCTGCCTGCTCCTGCGTTGCTGGCGGGTGTGGCTTGTTTTGCCGCGTTGTGGCCGCTGATGCTTTTCCGGCGTTTGCAAAGGCAGCAGGATGCCGCGAACAAACGGTTGGGGCAAAACACACACCACATCGCACAAATAGCGGTGCAACTCGGTGCAGAAGCACTCCCCCTGCCCGAACTTGGAGGCATCAGGGTGGCTCCGGACTTTGCCGCTTTACTGATGGATGAAATTTTCGCGCGTCGGCCGCGGGTGATCGCCGAATTTGGCTGCGGATCGTCCACCATTCTGATGGCAAACGCGTTGCGCAGGATTGGGACAGGCAAGATATCATCCTTTGATCACGAGGCGGAATTTGTGGCAGCTACCCAAGCAGAGCTGCTGCGACGGGGGCTCGCGGCATGGGCTGAGGTTAAGCATGCTCCATTGGCACCAACCAGTGCCGATCCCTCTATAATCTCGTATGACGAGACGGTTTGGAGCGGCCTTGCGGAGGTGAAGCTGGCCGTGGTTGACGGGCCTCCCGGATGGATCAAGCATGCGAGCCGCGGCGTGATAATACAAAAACTTGCCTCTACATTGAAACCAGGTGCGCGCGTTCTTTTTGACGACGGAGCCCGTATGGAGATCAAGGAAACGCTTATCGAATGGACCCGGCTACATCCAAACTGGACTGTGCGTTCGCTCGACTTGGAAAAAGGCGCCTTGCTTTTGGATGCCCCTCAATAAAAAAGCCCGGCATTGCGGCTAGGCTTGGGAATGGGTGCCAAAAACAAAACTTACCGGTGGCGGCTCTTGATGTTGAGCTGAACGCCGGCGAAACGAACGAGGCTGTGCAGATGCTCCTGTTCGGCAGGATCAAGATGAGCGGCGTCCTTGAGTTGATCCTGGGCGCGCTTTAGAGCAGCCTCGACCGCGGTCACATCGATTTTATCCACTGTGATGGCCTGCTCGGCGAGAACGGATATCTTGTCGTTGTCGATCTGGACAAAACCGCCGCCCACCGCGAGGACGACCGGCTTGCCGTCCTTGGTCACGCGCAGTTCGCCATCGGCGACCTGGGAGACCAGCGAGATGTGGCCAGGGAGCACGCCGATCTCACCGGCCGTCGTCGGGATGACGACGGTGTCGATGGTATCGGAGTAAACCCGCGCCTGAGGGGTGACGATTTCGAGCGTGAGGGCCATGAAGATAAACTTACTTTTTGGCGGAAGCCGCAATCACTTCGTCGATGCCGCCCTTCATGTAGAAGTCGCCCTCGGGAACATGATCGAGCTCGCCGTCGAGGATCATCTTGAAGCCGCGGACGGTCTCCTTGACGGGGACGTATTTGCCGGGCGCGCCGGTGAACACTTCGGCCACCGCGAAGGGCTGCGAGAGGAAGCGCTGGATTTTACGGGCGCGGTAAACGGTCTGCTTGTCCTCGGGGGAGAGTTCGTCGAGACCGAGAATGGCGATGATGTCCTGGAGATCCTTGTAGCGTTGGAGAACGCGCTGGAGCTCACGGGCGACCTTGTAGTGCTCTTCGCCGACGACGGCGGGCTCAAGGGCCTTCGAGACGGAAGCGAGGGGATCGACGGCGGGATAGATGCCGAGCTCGGCGATGGAACGCTCAAGCACGATCGTCGAGTCAAGGTGGGCGAAGGTGTTGGCCGGCGCGGGGTCGGTCAAGTCGTCGGCGGGCACGTAAACGGCCTGCACGGACGTGATGGAACCCTTCTTCGTCGAGGTGATGCGCTCCTGGAGGAGACCCATCTCGGAGGACAGCGTGGGCTGGTAACCGACGGCGGAGGGCGAGCGGCCGAGAAGCGCGGACACTTCGGAGCCGGCCTGCGAGAAACGGAAAATGTTGTCGATGAAGAGCAGCACGTCCTGGTTCTTCTCGTCGCGGAAGTATTCGGTCATCGCGAGCGCCGAGAGGGCGACGCGCATACGGGCGCCCGGGGGTTCGTTCATCTGCCGTAGACGAGCGCGACCTTGGACTTCATGAGGTCCTTCTGGTCGATGACGCCGGCCTCGGACATTTCGTGGTAAAGGTCGTTGCCTTCACGGGAGCGCTCGCCGACGCCGGCGAACACCGAGTAACCGCCGTGGGCCTTGGCGATGTTGTTGATGAGTTCGAGAATGACGACGGTCTTGCCGACGCCGGCACCGCCGAACGCACCGGCCTTGCCGCCCTTGATGAACGGGCAGATGAGGTCGATGACCTTGATGCCGGTCTCGAGGATCTGGGCCTTGGTGTCCTGATCGGCGAGCGCGGGAGCGGCGCGGTGGATCGGGTAGCGCTTGGTGTGGGGAACGGGGCCGCGGCCGTCCACGGGATTGCCGGTGACGTCGAAGATGCGGCCGAGGATGCCGTCGCCGACGGGCACCGTGATGGGCGCGCCGGTATCGACTACGGTCATACCGCGCACGAGGCCTTCGGAGGAAGACATCGCGATGGCGCGGGCGACGCCTTCGCCGAGGTGCTGCTGGATCTCAAGGGTGAGAACCTCCTGCTTGCCGGAGACGGTGAAGTCCACGGTGAGGGCCTGGTAGATGGGCGGGATCGCGTTTTCCGCGAACTGGACGTCAACGACGGGGCCGATGACTTGGACGATTTTACCGGTGTTGCTCATGAACGGTGGGGACGGGTTTTAGTTAAAGAGGATTTGTGAAAGGGATCAGGCGGAGAACGAGGCGGCGGCGATTTCGAGGATTTCCTGGGTGATCGCGGCCTGGCGGGCCTTGTTGTATTCGAGGGTGAGTTCGCCGACGAGCTTGGTGGCGTTGTCCTTGGCGGTCTTCATGGCCACCATGCGGGCGCTGTGCTCGGAGGCGCGGGCCAGCAGCACGAACTGGTATATCTCGCGGCTCACGTAATAAGGCAGCAGGGCGGCGAGCACGGTTTCAGCCTCGGGCTCGAACTCGAAGGGCTGGTTGCGATTAATCTCATCGGCAGCGACCACGCCGGCGTGGCGTTGAAGGGCAGCGAGGAACTCGCGAAGATTGTCCAACGGCAACACAGGGCGGATAACCGGCTCCTGCACGAGGGTGTTTTTGAAACGCGGGAAGATGACCTCCACGGTGTCGATCATGCCATCGAGATACTGCTTGGTGATGAAATCGACGGCGGCCTTGACCTCATTGAAGGGCACGCGGTCCTGCACGGAGAAATCGGCGACGAGATCGCGTTTCGTGCGAGCGAGAAACTGGGTGCCTTTGCGGCCGATCGAGTAAAACTTGGCGGGCGTCTTGATCTCTGAGGCGATCTTGAAGAGGTTACCGTTGAGCGGTCCGCACAGGCCCTTGTCCGAGGTGATGAGAAGAATGCCGCGGGTTTTTACGGTGCGGCGGACCAGGAATGGGTGGAGATTGTCGGTCACATGCGGCGCCAGGGCGGCGAGCATGTTGGAGAGAAGCTGCGCGTAGGGCTGGCCGGCGAGGGCCGCCTGCTGCGCCTTCTTCATCTTCGACGCAGCCACCAGCTCCATCGCCTTGGTGATCTGGCGGGTGTTTTTGACCGACTTGATGCGTCGGCGGATGTCGCGTGTTGAGGCCACGGTGTTTTAGGAGGTGGACGCGGAGACGATCAGGCGGTGAAGGAGGGCTTCCACTCATTCATCGCGGCCTCGATCTTTGCTTCGAGATCCTTGTCGAGGGCGGCCTTGGTGCGGATTTCCGTGAGGAGGGCGTCCTTGCGAGTGGCGAAGAAGTCGCGGAGTGAAACGGACGCAGCGGTGACTTTCTTGATATCGAGGCTGTCGTAGTAGCCCTTTTGAATGGCCCAGAGGGTGACGACTTGCTGTTCGATCGGAATCGGGCTGAAGGCGGGCTGCTTGAAGAGTTCAACGATGCGGCCGCCGCGGTCGAGCTGGGATTTGGTCTTGGCGTCGAGGTCGGAACCGAATTGGGCGAAGGCCGCGAGTTCGCGGAACTGGGCGAGCTCGCCCTTGAGTTTGCCGCCGACCTGCTTGGTGGCCTTGATCTGCGCGGCGGAGCCGACGCGCGAGACGGAGAGACCGACGGAGACGGCGGGACGGATGCCTTGGTTGAAGAGATCGGTCTCGAGGAAGATCTGACCGTCGGTGATCGAGATCACGTTGGTCGGAATGTAGGCGGAAACGTCGCCAGCCTGGGTCTCGATGATGGGGAGCGCGGTGAGCGAGCCCTTGCCGTCGAGGCGGGCGGAACGCTCGAGGAGGCGGCTGTGGAGATAAAACACATCGCCGGGATACGCCTCGCGACCAGAGGGGCGCTTCAGGATGAGCGAGATCTGGCGGTAGGCGACGGCGTGCTTGGAGAGATCGTCGTAAACGATGAGCGAATCCATGCCGTTTTCCATGAACCATTCGCCGATGGCGGCGCCGGAGAAGGGGGCGATGTATTGGTTGGCGGCGTTGTCGGAGGCGGTTGCGCCGACGATGACGGTGAACTCGAGCGCGCCGGCGGCCTCAAGGGCGCCGATGGTGCGGACGATGTTGGAGTTCTTCTGGCCGACCGCGACGTAGATGGAGTAAACGGGGCGGAACTTCGGGTCGCCGGAAGCGATGCCGACCTTGTTGATCTTCGCCTGGTTGATGATCGTGTCGATCGCAATGGTGGTCTTGCCGGTGCCGCGGTCGCCGATGATGAGCTCGCGCTGGCCGCGACCGATCGGGATCATGGAGTCGATGGCCATGATGCCGGTGAAGAGGGGCTGGGAAACGGATTTGCGGGCGATGATGCCGGGGGCGATGCGCTCGACGGGATAGGTTTCCGTGGCGGCGATGGGGCCTTTGCCGTCGATGGGATTGCCGAGGGCGTCCACCACGCGGCCGAGGAGGGCTTTGCCGACGGGAATGGAGAGGAGCTTGCCGGTGGTCTCGACGGGGTCGCCTTCCTTGAGCTGGGAGACGTCACCGAGGACGACGCAGCCGACTTCGTCGGTTTCGAGATTGAGGGCGATGCCGATGACGCCGTTGGGGAACTGCACCATCTCGTTATACATCACGTCGGAGAGGCCGTCGATTTTGGCGACGCCGTCGGCGACCGTGCGGATGACGCCGGTGTTCTTGCGAACGGCTTTGGTGGAAAGCTTCGCGATCTGTTGTTCGATTTGTTCGATGACCGTGGACATGCGACGTAAGGGTTGGGTTTTAAAAAAATGAGCTGAAATCAGACGGCGGCGGAAAGGGCGGCGAGTTGGCCGGAAGCGGAGGATTCGTAAACGTCGTCCCCTACGCGGATGCGGAGGCCGGCGAGAAGGTTGGCGTTGGGTTTGGCGCTGGCGACAACCGGCCGCTGGTAACGGCTGGTCATGGCTGCGGCGATGGATTGGAGGGTGGCGTCGGCCACTGGACCGGCGTGTTCGATGATGGCCTGGCCTTTGGCGACCTCGACGGAGACGAGGCGGCTGTAGGCGCGCAGCACGGCGACGGGCTTGGCGGGCGGATGTTTTTCAACGTAAGCCAGCACGCCGATGACGCGCTCTTCGGAGAGACGACCATCAACGAAGCTCAGCTTGAAAAGCTTCTGTGCGAGCTGGGTGATCTGTTTTTTGCCGGACGCCATGATGGATTAAACCGAGGTGAGTTCACGGGTGGCCGCTTCGTTGTAGCGGCTGCGGTCGGCGTCGTTCAGCTCTTTGGCGAGGACGCGCTGGGTGGTGGCGATGACGAGGCGGGCGATCTCGGTGCGGGCCTCGGCGAGCATCTTCTGCTTTTCGAGTTCGATGGCCTGCTGGGCCTTCGTGATGAGTTCGTTGGCGCGGGCGGTGGCGGCGCCGGTCTCGCGCTCGGCGACTTCCTTGGCGGCCTTGCGAGCCTGCTCGATGATGGCGGCGGCTTCGACTTGGGATTTCTTGAGCGCGTCGGTGATTTCCTGCTGGGCCGAATCAAGGCGGGCCTTGGTTTCCTCGGCGTAGCGGAGGCCGTCGGCGATTTTTTTCTGACGCTCGTCGAGGGTCGCGAGGACGGGCTTGAACGCAAAGCGCCAGAGGACGTAGGCGACGATGCAGAAATTGACGACTTGGCCGATGAACGAGGACCAGTTCAGCCCAAATGCGTCGATGATTTGCGTGATGACGTTCGCGGACTGGGCGTGGGCGGCGGGAGCGGTGACTTCGGCGAGAACAGGCATGGGAAAAGGCGGGACGAAAAGGAACCGCAGCGGGCCGAGGCCGCGCCGCGGTTTGGTAGGGACTCTCCGATCAGGTGTGGATGAACAGCGCGTAGAACACGACAGACTCGGTCAGGGCGATGCCGAGGAGGCACTGCACAAGGATCTTGCCGGATGCTCCGGGGTTGCGGGCGACGCCTTCGGTGGCGGCGGCGCCAACGAGGCCGACGCCGATGGCGGCGCCGAGACAGCCGAGGCCGCCTTGGATGTTGCCGGTGATTTCAGCGATGGTGGTGATGATCATGGTTTGTTTGGTTTGTTTGGTTATCCGCCGTGTGCAGTCGTCACACTCCCGGCGGTAAATTGGGAAAAATCAGTGGGCGGTTTTCTCGTCGTTGTGGTCTTTGTGTTCGCCGCCCTCGTGGTTGCACAGGAGGCCGATGTAAACGCTGATGAGGAGGGTGAAGACGAGGGCTTGGATCAGGCCGACTAGGCATTCGAGCAGGTAAAAGGGAACAGGGAGTCCCCAGCGGGTGATCGCCGACATCGTGTGAATAATGTATTCACCACCGAAAGCGTTGCCGAAGAGACGGAGGGAAAGGGAGACCGGCCGGAAGGCCATCGTGATGAGCTCGATGAAGCCGATGAGAAAGAAGACGACGAAGAGGATTTTATAGAGGATGGGATTAACTTCCCCCTTGGTGGCCTTATTGCCGAAGATGTCCTTAAGGATGACTTTCAGCCCGGCGTAACGGAAGATAAAATACAGCCAGGCGACGATGCCGACGGTCGCGAGGGCGAGAGTGCCGTTGAGATCGGCATTGGCGGCGCGGACGATGGGGTGCCACTCGCCGGTGGTAGCGTTCTTCGACATGAAAGTGCCGACACCCGGAATGAGGCTGCTCCAGTTCTGGATCAGGATGTAGGTGAAGAAGCCGATGAGGAGGGGAAAGGTGTAGCGGGCGACTTTAGCGCCAACAACGGGGGCGGTGAGATTACGCACGCCGTCGAGAAGGTTTTCCACGACGGCCTGGCCGCGGGAGGGGATAAGCTGTGGACGCCCGACGATGAATCGGAGCGCAAAGATCAGGACCGCCGAAACGATCCAAGTCATAAGCATGCTATTGGTGACGGGAAGCGGACCGATGTTAAACAGCACTTCAGCCGACTTGCTCAGGCCGTGCTCTTCACCGGCAAACACTGTCGCGACAGTGCCCGGGAGGGAGAGAAAGAGGATGAGTTTTTTGACTCGTGACATCGGCTGGAAAGTAAGCGTGGAAAGGGTTAAAAGGTTGAGCTAGGCAAGCGCGGGAAACGTCGTCAATACCTGAAATCAATTCTCCTAATGATGGATTCCTGTGGTAAACAACCCTCCTCTCGGCGCGGGTGGAAAAATCGATGATAAATGTAATGCCTACGGGTGATTTGTAAGGATGACGTCACGCTCTGGTGGCGATGAGCGACTGGTGGCTCGCGGCGCGCTGTTGGAAAACCGTGGGCAATTCAAACGGCCAAGGCTCATCGACCACCAGGGCCCACGAGGGATGCTCTTGGATGAGTGCGGTCACCTGGTTGAAGTAGTGATCATGGTCCGTGCGGAAATAAAGGCGGGTCCCCTTCCCTGCTTTGGTTGCCAGCAGGCTCAGGAACTCCGGCTGAATGACGCGATTTTTCCAGTGGCGCCGCTTGGGCCACGGGTCGGAAAATAACACAAAAATCTCTGAAAGAGCAACATCGGCGGGCAGCGCTTCAACAAAAAGCCGTGCGTCAGCGTGCATCCACACGACGTTGGTGAGTTTGGCGCGGTTGGATTTGCGGGCGGAGCGTTCCAAGCGTTCGCCAATCAAGTCAATGCCGATGCACAGGCGCTCCGGGTGGGCGGCGGCGTAGGCGGTAAGATAATGACCGTGGCCGCTGCCGATTTCCAACGTGACGGGCCGGGTGGTCGGCAAAAGAGAAGACAGGCTAGCGCGGATTTCGGCGAGGCGCGAGGCGCTCAGGGCTTGGGCGATTTCTAGCGGCATGAAAGAGTATGAATCCTTAAACTTGCACGGTGGGGTTCAAACAACAACGTCTTGATGCGGCAAAACGTCTCCGATGGTTCCGTTTTCGATGGTCAAGCGGTTGATACGCCGGTGACCAGGGGCAGGCTGAAAAAGAAGGAAGTCCCCTGCCCTTGTTTGCTTTCCACCCACACTCGGCCAGCGTGGAGATTGATAATATGTTTCACGATACTTAACCCCAAACCAGTCCCTCCTTTTTCTCGGGAGCGGCCTTTGTCCACCCGGTAAAATCGCTCGAACACATGGGGGAGATCTGCTTCCGGGATGCCGGGTCCGTTATCCCGAACGCAGACGATGACTTCGGTCGAGCCTTTCGGGTGCGCGGACAGTTCTATCTTAGAACCCTTGGGGGTGTATTTAAGCGCGTTATCGAGGAGGTTTTCCAGAACTTGGGTGAGCTTGAGCGGATCAACCTGCAAACAACCGATGGCTGTGTCCGGCGTGAAATCGAGGATGTGCTCCTTGCCTGCGGGACGTCCGCGATAGTCGTCCATGATGCTTTCAAGAAAAGCGTTTAGGTCGGTCGGTTCGCGGCTTAGTCCGGGATTGATCGACTCCAGTCGGGATAGAACCAACAGGTCTTCCAGGAGGGAGTTAAGCCTTTCGGTATGGCGCTGGATGGTTTTAAGAAACCGTGCGCGATCCGATGCCGGGATGTCCTCCGCGCCATCCACGAGGGTTTCCACGTAGCCTTTAATTACGCTGAGTGGCGTGCGCAGTTCGTGGGAGACGTTGGCGACGAAATCCCTTCGCACGGCCTCGAGTTTTTTCTGCTGGGTGATGTTGTGGAGAACGAAGAGCGTCCACGGTGCCTTTTGGCTGTTGATGGTCTCAATGCTGGTGCCAGTAACCTCGACCCAGGTGGATATAGGGCCGTCAATAAATTCGATTTCGTGCTGAGGCTGGGCGGTGCCCCGTCTCACCGATTCGACGTAGTTGAGAAAACTCACGCTGTGCAGCACGAGCTCCAGCCTCTGGCCAAGGATATTGATGGCACGTGGAAATATGCTCTTCAATGCTTTGTTAGCCAAGAGAATGTAGTTGTTTGAATCAACGATGAGCACGGCTTCCTGAAGGCTCCCCAGGGTGGCCTCGAGTTGGGCAAGCTGGCCGTTGCGGAGTTGCTGAAGATGGCTCACCTCGACGATCAAATCGTTGCTGAGGCTGCAAAGCTCGTCCCAATTATGACCCGAGAGTCCCGGCAGCTCTTCCCTCAAGAACGGCTGTTTTTTAACCAAAGCTTGATGAAGGCTTCGCACAGCCTGCCGATGATTGAAAAGTTTGACCAGGGTCACGCTTAGCGCGGTGGCCAAAAAAAGCGTGATGACGATTAGCATGGATATGAGTTTGACGTTTAATCCGTGGGAAATTGACGCGGATAACAATCCTCAACCGCACGGAATGAAGGGAAACCAACCGCCCGCCGCCTTTGGCGCTGGATCAAACCGGCTACGCTTTGCGTTCCGCGAAGCGATACCCCACCCCACGGATGGTCTCTATCCAGTCGGCCTCGGTGCCGAGCTTTTCACGAAGGCGGCGCACATGGGTATCGACCGTGCGGGTTTCGATTTCGGTTTCGTAGTTCCAAACGTTGATCAGGAGATGCTCGCGAGTCTGCACGCGACCACGGCGCTCGATGAGCAGGCGCAACAGGTTGAATTCCGTGGCGGTCAACTCCACCGGTTTGCCGTGGATGCTGATTTCGTGGCGCTCTATATCGATGACAATCTGACCAGCCTGAAGGCGCTTGGGTTCTTCCGGGGCGCCATCCGAAAGGCGACGCAAAATCGTCTGCACGCGAAGAACTAATTCTTTGTTGCTAAATGGCTTACATATATAATCGTCGGCCCCCGTTTCCAGACCTTGAACGCGATCGTTTTCCTCGGCTTTGGCGGTCAGGAAGATGACGGGGACTTTTTTAAGCTTCGGGTCCGCTCGCAGCATCCGACAAATCTGGATGCCATTAAGGTCGGGCATCATCACATCTAGAATTACAAGATCAGGGAGGAATGAACGCGCGGTGCCTATGCTGCTGTTGGGATCATTCACTACTTCGACCTGAAAACCCTTCGCTTTGAGGTGGTAGGCTACGAGTTCGCTCACATCCGACTCGTCGTCCACCACCAGGATTTTCTTGGGTTTGGTTTCCGGCATATTCGTTAAGATACTCGGTGCCCTTGGGCTCAGCCAGTGAATTTAGGCACCGTTTCACAAATGTTACAGCGACAGGATGTCGGCTAGCTTTGGGGCACCCTGCCCGCTTGAATTAAAACCATTAAAACGCTGATATCTGCTGGGTTAACCCCACTTATGCGACTTGCCTGACCCAAAGTGTAGGGTTTGATTTCGGTGAGTTTAAGAGCGCTTTCCTTGCGCAAGCCCCTCACTTGCAGGAAGTCAATGTGCGGCGGGATCTTGATTTTTTCGATGTCCGCCAGCTTGTCGATTTGCCGTTGTTCGCGGGATAAATAACCCTGATAGCTAACCCTATAAAGGACCTCTTGTTGCAAAGCTTCCGGGAGGGTTGTAAGCGCGTTGGGTAATTCGGGCATCGCTCCCCTACCCGTCGTTGCCCGACGGATGGCATCGCCAAAAGTCCCCTGCCCGACCGGTGCTTTTTGAGCTTCCAGAAACGCGATCCAGTGCTCGGTCAGGCGCTTTTTTTCCTCCATGCGAGCCAAGCGTTCCGATGAAACCAAGCCGTGATTTTTTGCGTGATGGAAAAGACGAAGCTCGGCGCTGCCGTGGTTGAATAGCAGCCGGTATTCGGCGCGGCTCGTGAACATGCGATACGGCTCGTTGGTGCCTTTGGTGATCAGGTCGTCGATCAGCACGCCGATGTAAGCCTCGTGGCGGCCGATGATAAGAGGTTCTTCCTGACGGACCTTGCGGACGGCATTGACGCCCGCAATCAAGCCTTGCGCGGCGGCTTCTTCGTAGCCGGATGTGCCGTTGATCTGGCCGGCAAAGAAGAGATTTTCGACCTTCTTGGATTCCAGTGAGGCGTAAAGTTGGGTCGGCGGGGCGAAATCGTATTCGACGGCGTAGGCCGGTCGCAATAACTGGGCGTTTTCGAGTCCGGGCACGCTATGAACCATGTCGAGCTGCACATCGAACGGCAGCGAAGTCGAAAGGCCGTTCACGTAGTATTCGTTGGTCGAGCGGCCTTCGGGCTCCAGGAAGAGTAAATGGCGGGGTTTGTCGGCGAAGCGCACAAACTTGTCCTCGATGCTCGGACAATAGCGTGGGCCGACGCCTTCGATCTCGCCGGAATACATGGCGGATTTGTGCAGGTTTTCGCGGACGAGCCGGGCGGTTTCGGCCGTGGTATGGGTCATCCAACATGAAACCTGGCTTGTGCCCGGCTTCCAGCCGATGCGTTGCTCGCCGTTCTGTTCCACGTGGAACAGATCTTCCGGGCCGCGTGTGTCGTAAAAGGCGAAGAGAGTCGGGTTGGTATCGCCGCGCTGTTCTTCCATCTTGGAAAAGTCCAAGCTGCGGCCAAGGAGGCGGGGAGGGGTGCCGGTTTTGAGGCGGCGGAGCTCAATACCGGCTTCGAGGAAGCTGGCGGAGAGGGTTTTGGCGCTAAAATCACCCAGACGGCCGCCTTCGTTCTTGTTTTGGCCGATGTGCATGAGGCCACGCAGGAAGGTGCCGGTGGTGACGACTACGGTCAGCGCGGCGAACTCGATATCTAGGTTGGTGCGGACACCGGTGACTTTTTGGCCCGTGAAAACCAATCCTGTGACCGTGGCTTGGAAGACTTGGAGGTTGGGCTCCAGTTCAAGGGTATGTTTGAGGCGGAACTGGTAAGCCTTTTTGTCGCACTGGGCGCGGGGCGACTGGACGGCGGGGCCTTTGGATTCGTTGAGCAGGCGAAATTGAATGCCGGTGACGTCGGTGTTGACGGCCATTTCGCCGCCCAGAGCGTCGATTTCCCGGACCATCTGGCCTTTGGCTTGGCCGCCGATGGCGGGGTTGCAGCTCATCTGGGCGATCGTGTCTATGTTGCCGGTCAACAGCAGGGTGGAGGCTCCCATGCGGGCGGCAGCGAGCGCGGCTTCGCAGCCGGCATGGCCGGCGCCGCACACGATCACGTCAAATTGTATCTTGTTGTATATCATTATTTACCAATACAAAAGGTGGAGAAAAGGTGGTCGAGCATCCGTTCATTATCAATCTTACCGGCGATCTCGCCGAGAGCGTTGAGGGCGCTGCGTAGATCGCTGGCGATCAGCTCTACGGGGCCGTTGTTAGTGAGTTTGGCGAGGGAGGACTCTAAGCCTTCGCGGGCGCGTCGGAGGGCGTCGGCGTGGCGGCTGTTGATGGCGATGAGGTCTTCGCCTTGATCTTGGCGAAAGGCTTCGGCGTGGTGAATAATAGCTGCGGTCAATGCGTCGAAGCCCTGATGAGTGAGCGCGGATACCGTGAGGGCAGGTAGCACGAGCGGGGGGCGAGCGATGGTCGGCCGGTCGGCGAGGAGGTCGCTTTTGTTGAGCAGGACGAGGGTGTTTGTAGGCGTGAGGCGGGTGGAGACTTCGGCGGGCAGAGACGGGCAGGGGAGCGTGGCGTCCACGACCCAGAGGAAGAGGTCGGCTTCGGCGGCGCGTTCCAGGGTTTTGGCCATGCCGAGTTTTTCGAGGGCGGCGGGGGTGGGGTTGAGGCCTGCGGTGTCAATGAGGCGGAGGCAATGCGGGCCGAGAATCAGGCGTTCTTCGATAAAATCGCGGGTGGTGCCCGGTTCCGGGCTGACGAGCGCGCGGTCGTGGCCGACGAGGCGGTTGAGGAGGCTGCTTTTGCCGGCGTTGGGTTCGCCGATGATGACGGTTTTGATGCCGTCGCGCAGGAGTTCGCCGTAGCGGTGGGTCGCGAGGAGGCGTTCGGTTCCACGTAGAACACGAGTCAGTTCGTCGCGGGCGATGGCTTTGTCCTCTGGAGGGAGGTCTTCATCGGGAAAATCGATGTAGGCCTCCACGCGGGCGAGCACGAGGAGCAGGTCTTCGGTGAGCGTCTGCATGTGCCGCCCCAAGCTGCCGCGCAACTGCTGGTTGGCGGCGGCGAGGGCGCGTTCGCTGCGAGCGTGGATCAGGTCCATGACGGCCTCGGCCTGGCTGAGGTCCATGCGGCCATTCAGAAAGGCGCGACGAGTGAATTCGCCGGCTTCGGCGGCGCGGCAGCCGCGATTAAGTAAATCTTGAAAAACGGCTTGTGCTATAAATGGATTTCCGTGGCAGGAAACTTCGAGGAGGTCTTCGCCGGTGTAGGAGCGCGGCCCGGCGCAGTAGGTTACAACGACATCGTCGAGGAGTTGGCCATCGGTGGCGCGGTAGTCGGCGTGGGTGGCGACGCGGGGTGGGGGAGTGGAGCCGAAGATGTCGGCGGCCAGTTGCGCGCACTCGGGCCCGCTGGCGCGCACCACCGCGAGGGCGGCGGTGCCGACGGGTGTGGCGAGGGCGGCGATGGTTTCAGCGGACATTCCGCCTAGGCAACGGGCCTTGCGCTTGAAAGCAAAACGAAATCCCGTTCGACCCTTCCGGAACCCGAACGCAAAAAAGCCCCGGCGCGGCTGCGGCGGGGCCTTTTTGCGGGGGAGGGTTGTAGCTTTTAAAACTATTCGGCTGCGGCGGTTGCTCCCGTCACGGAGGTGCCGCCGGTGACGGTGACTTTTTCCATGATCGCGGCGGTGAGCTTGGCGGCGAGCTCCGGCTTTTCGCGCACGGCCTGCTTGGCGGCGTCGCGGCCTTGGCCAACGAGGTCGCCGTTGAAGGAGATCCACGCGCCTTTCTTTTCCAGAATTTTGTGTTCGATGCCGAGGTCGATGATGGAGCCGGAGGCGGAGATGCCTTCGTCATACATGATGTCGAACTCGCACTCGGTGAAGGGCGGGGCGACTTTGTTTTTGACCACCTTCAGCTTGGTGCGGTTGCCGATGACCTTGCCGTCGGGGGTCTTGATCTGGTCCTTGCGGCGGATGTCGATGCGGATGGAGGAGAAAAACTTCAGGGCGCGTCCGCCGGAGGTCGTTTCGGGGCTGCCGAACATGACGCCGATCTTTTCGCGAATCTGGTTTGTGAAAATGCAGATACACTTGGTCTTGCTCACGACGGCGGTGAGGCGGCGCATGGCCTGCGACATGAGGCGGGCCTGGCTGCCCATGGTCATGTCGCCCATCTGGCCGTCGAGCTCGGCCTTGGTGATGAGGGCGGCGACGGAGTCGATGACGATGACGTCGATGGCGTTGGAGCGGATGAGGGTCTCGGTGATGTTGAGCGCGTCTTCGCCGGAGTCAGGCTGGGAGACGAGGAGGTCGTCGAGTTTGACGCCGACGACGCGGGCGTATTTCGGGTCGAGGGCGTGTTCGACGTCGATGAAGGCGGCGAGTCCGCCGCGCCGCTGGGCTTCGGCGATGACGCTCAAGCAAAAGGTGGTTTTGCCGGAGGATTCCGGTCCGTAAATTTCGATGATACGACCGCGGGGGAGGCCCTTGCCGCCGAGGCAGAGGTCGATGGCGAGTGAACCAGTGGAGACGGTTTCGACGGCCATCTTGTGGTTGTCGCCAAGGCGCATGATCGAGCCTTCGCCGAATTGTTTGGTGATGGCGCTGACGGCGAGTTCCACATTTTTGCGGGCGGCGGGATCGGCGGCGGTAACAGCGGGAGCGGCGGAGGTTTTGGTGGGAGCGGCTTTGGACATGATGGTCGTGCGTTAGGGCTGAGGGATGTGTTTTGTCGGGAAAAGAATAGGCGTTTGAATCGCCGGTGAATAATACTGGCAAAACGTGAAGCGGGGCCGCGCGGGGAAGCAAGCCCACCGTTCGATTAGTGGAGAGATTTTCCGCAGGGAGGGGGATTAGTGGCCGCCCGTCGGTGCGGGTTTGAACGCGACGGCGAAATATACGGCCCCCAAGATGAACAGAAAGCTCACGGCGTAGTTCCAGGTGAGTTTTTCTTTGAGGATGAGCCAGGCGAAGACGACAAAAACACCGAGCGTGATCACCTCCTGGATAATCTTGAGCTGGTAGCCGGTGAACGCGCCGCTCTGGTAGCCGATGCGGTTGGCCGGGACCATAAAACAATACTCCAGCAGGGCTATGCCCCATGATATAAGAATGATGACCGGCAGAGATTTGCCCTCGAAGAACTTGAGTTTCAACTGCCCATACCAGGCGATGGTCATGAAGATGTTCGAGAGGATGAGCAGGAGGATTGTTTTCATCTGTGGGCGGGTTTGGCGTTGGCGATCGGATGCAAAGGGTGCGCGGTGGGTCGCAAATCTCAAACGGCATTTTTGCGATCAACACCCGCCCGAGAAATGCTTTTTGCTGCGAAGACGGGATCGGGCGGGACGTAAAATGCCTGAAAATATGAAAGCTTTCTCTTGAACGGCCGAAACCTGCTCCTATAGGTTGCACCGTTTTCCGTCCTAAGTTTGTTCATCGCATGAAAATTAAAGCTTATCTCAAACCGTCCTGTGGCTGGTCCAATGGTGTTCGCACGATCATGCGCAAATACAACCTGCCGTTCGAGGACATCGATATCATCAACAACCGCGACAATTACGCGGAGATGGTCCAGAAGTCCGGCCAGCCCCTTTCGCCCTGCGTCGAAATCGATGGCGTCATGCTGGCCGACATCTCTGGCGAAGAGGTGGAAAACTATCTCGTCTCCAACGATCTGGTGAAAGCCAACAGCAAACCTGTCGATGCGCCGCTCAACGCCGGCTGCTCCGACGAGGAACACGCTAAAATGGCCACGAAAACCGTCCGGTTCTTCTAATAGCTTGGCCACTTGCATCAGATCACTCGATAAGCGGCCTCGTGATTGAGGCCGCTTTTTTTACCCCCCTTCCTCCCTTTGCTCAACTCGCCTGATTTTGTCGTGAATACTCCTCTTTCATCCGTCCAGCCCTCCCGTTCCGCCGCCACTGGCCGCCCGGCCAAGCAGGGTCTCTATGACCCTTGGTTCGAGCATGACGCGTGCGGCGTCGGTTTTGTCGCCGATCTCAAAGGCCGCGCCACCCACGCCATCCTTCGCCAGGGTATCCAGGTGCTCGAAAACCTCGATCACCGCGGCGCCGCCGGCAGCGAGCCCAACACCGGTGACGGCGCCGGCATTCTGATGCAGCTTCCCCACGCCTTCTGCGTCGAGGTCGCCAAGAAAGCCCGCATCACGCTGCCCGCCGCCGGGACTTACGGCACCGGCCTCGTGTTCCTCCCGCGCAACGCCACCCATCGCCGCAAGATCGAGGAAAAGTTCTCCCAGATCATCCAGAGCGAAGGCCAGACGTTCCTCGGCTGGCGCACCGTTCCCACTGACAACTCCTCCCTCGGCGAAACCGCCAAGGCCAGCGAGCCGTTCATCCGTCAGGTGTTCATCGGCCGCGCCGCCGACCTCGCCACCGAGCTGGCCTTCGAGCGCAAGCTCTACGTCATCCGCAAGCGCGCCTCCACCGAGCTTCGCGACGAGGGCTTCCTCGGCGCCGAGACGTGGTATGTCTCCAGCCTCTCGTCCCGCACGCTGGTTTACAAGGGCATGCTGTTGACCACGCAGCTCGCCAGCTATTTCCCCGACCTGCAGAACCCCGCCATGGCGACCGCCATCGCGCTGGTTCACTCGCGCTTCTCGACCAACACTTTCCCGAGCTGGGACCGCGCGCATCCGTATCGCTACGTCGCGCACAACGGCGAGATCAACACCCTTCGCGGCAACATCAACTGGATGCACGCCCGCCAGACGCATTTTGTCTCCGACGCCTTTGGCGACGACATCAAGAAAATCCTCCCCGTCATCAACCCCAACGGCTCCGACTCGGCGATGTTCGACAACACGCTGGAGCTCCTTCACCTTGCCGGCCGCTCCCTGCCGCACGCGGTCATGATGATGATTCCCGAGCCGTGGTCCTACCATGAGACCATGGACGACTCGCGCCGCGCCTTCTACCAATACCACGCGTGCCTTATGGAACCGTGGGACGGTCCCGCCGCCATGACGTTCACCGACGGCCACGTCATCAGCGCCGTCCTTGACCGCAACGGCCTCCGCCCCGCCCGCTACTACGTCACCAAGGACGACCTCGTCATCCTCGCCTCCGAGGCGGGCGTGCTCGACATCCCTTCCGCCGACATCGTTCAAAAAGGCCGCCTCCAGCCCGGCCGCATGTTCCTCGTTGATACCGTGCAGGGCCGCATCGTGCCCGACGAGGAGATCAAGCGCCAGCTCGCCGCCGAGTTCCCCTACCGCAACTGGCTCGACGAGCACCTCGTCCACCTCGACGACCTGCCCGCCGCGCCCGAGTTGCCCGTGCCTGATCGCGACACGCTCCAGCAGCGCCAGCTCGCCTTCGGCTACACCCACGAGGACGAACGCGCCATCCTCACGCCGATGGCCCGCGACGGCGTCGAGGGCGTCGGTTCGATGGGCAACGACACGCCCTTGGCCGTCCTCTCCAACAAGCCGCGCCTGCTCTACGATTATTTCAAGCAGCTCTTCGCGCAGGTCACCAATCCCCCCATCGACTGCATCCGCGAAGAGATCATCACTTCCGCCGAGACGCGCCTCGGTTCCGAGGGCAACCTTCTCCAGCCCGGCGCGACCGCGTGCCGCCGTGTTGAGCTCGACTGGCCGGTCCTCACCAACGAGGAGTTCGCCAAGATCCGCCGCATGGCGCTTCCCGGCCTGAAGCTCGATGTTCTCCCCATTCTCTTCCGTGTCACCCGCGGCGAGGAAGGCCTCGCCAAGGCGATGGAAGAACTTTGCGCGTCCGCCCGCCGCCTGATCGAGAAGAACGAGGTCAACGTCCTCATCCTCTCCGACCGCGGCGTCACCCGCGACCTCGCGCCCATCCCCGCGCTGCTTGCCGTCGCCGGCCTGCACCACTACCTCATCCGCGAAGGCCTGCGCACGCAGGTGAGCATCGTCCTCGAAACCGGCGAAGCCCGCCAGGTTCACCACTTCGCGCTGCTCATCGGCTACGGCGTCAGCGCCATCAATCCCTACCTCGCGTTCGAGACGATCGACGAATTGATCCACGAGGGTCTCCTGCCGAACGTCGATCACAAGACCGCCTGCAAGAATCTCGTCAAAGCCACCGCCAAGGGCGTCGTGAAGGTCATGTCCAAGATGGGCATCTCCTCCATCCAGAGCTACCGCGGCGCGCAGGTGTTCGAGGCCGTCGGCCTCCGCCAGGACGTCATCGACCACTACTTCACGTGGACACCCTCCCGTGTCGGCGGCATCGGTCTCGATGTCATCGCGCAGGAAGTTCTCATGCGCCACCGCGACGCCTACGGCGACCGCAACGTCCACGACCACGCGCTCCCCGCCGGCGGCCAGTTCAAATGGCGCAGCGATGGCGAATACCATCTCTTCAACCCCGAGTCCATTCACGCGCTCCAGAAGTCCGTTCGCACCGGCGACTACAAGACGTTCAAGACCTACACCGGCCTCGTGAACGACACGTCGAAGAACCTCTGCACGCTCCGCGGCATGTTGGATTTCAAGCCCTCCGACGCAATTCCGATCGAAGAGGTTGAATCCGTCGAAAAAATCCTCGCCCGCTTCAAGACCGGCGCGATGTCCTACGGCTCCATCTCCAGCGAGGCCCACGAGACGCTCGCCATCGCGATGAACCGCATCGGCGGCAAATCCAACACCGGCGAAGGCGGCGAAGACCCCGCGCGCTTCACCTGGACCAACGAAAACGGCGACTCGAAAAACTCCGCCATCAAGCAGGTCGCCTCCGGACGCTTCGGCGTCACCAGCCACTACCTCGTCAACGCCCGCGAAATCCAGATCAAGATGGCGCAGGGCGCGAAACCCGGCGAAGGTGGCCAGCTCCCCGGCACCAAGGTTTATCCGTGGGTCGCCAAGACCCGCCACACCACCGCCGGCGTCGGCCTCATCTCGCCGCCTCCGCACCACGACATCTATTCCATCGAGGACTTGGCCGAACTCATCCACGACCTCAAAAACGCCAACCGCCGCGCGCGCGTGAGCGTGAAGCTCGTCTCCGAGGTCGGCGTCGGCACCATCGCCGCCGGCGTCGCCAAGGCCCACGCCGACGTTGTCCTCATCTCCGGACACGACGGCGGCACCGGCGCCTCGCCGCAAAACTCCATCTGGCACGCCGGCCTGCCGTGGGAACTCGGTCTCGCCGAAACCCACCAGACGCTCGTCTTGAACAACCTTCGCTCGCGCATCGCGGTCGAGACCGACGGCCAGCTCAAGACCGGTCGCGACGTCATCATGGCCGCGCTGCTCGGCGCCGAGGAGTTCGGTTTCGCCACCGCCCCGCTCGTCGCGAGCGGCTGTATCATGATGCGAGTTTGCCATCTGAACACATGCCCCGTCGGCGTGGCTACTCAGGACCCGCGCCTCCGCGAGAAATTCGCCGGCAAGCCCGAGCACGTCGTGAACTTCATGACGTTCATCGCGCAGGAAGTCCGCGAGCTCATGGCACAGCTTGGTTTCCGCACCATCGAGGAGATGGTCGGCCGCACCGACCGCCTCGAACCGCGCAAGGCCATCACCCACTGGAAGGCCAAGGGCATGGATTTCTCCAGCCTGCTCTATTCGCCCGACGCCGGCCCCGAGGTCGGCCGCTACTGCCAGCAGCCGCAGGATCACGGGCTCGAAAAGTCCCTCGACCTCACCGCGCTCCTCGACCGTTGCGCGCCCGCCATCGAGCGCGGCGAGAAGGTCATCGCCGAGCTGCCCGTTAAAAACATCCACCGCGTCGTCGGCACCATCACCGGCAGCGAGGTCACGCGTAAATACGGCGCCGCCGGCCTGCCCGAGGACACCATCGATATCCGCTTCAACGGTTCCGCCGGCCAGTCGTTCGGCGCGTTTATGCCGAAGGGCATGACCTTCCGCCTCGAAGGCGACGCCAACGACTACGTCGGCAAGGGTCTCAGCGGTGGCAAGATCATCGTCCGCGCCCCCGCCAACTCCGGCTTCAAGCCCTCCGAAAATATCATCATCGGCAACGTCGCCCTCTACGGCGCGACGGGCGGCGAGCTCTTTGTCGGCGGACGCGCCGGCGAGCGTTTCGGCGTGCGCAACTCCGGTGTCACCACGGTCGTCGAGGGCGTGGGCGACCACGGCCTCGAATACATGACCGGCGGCAAGGTCGTCGTCCTCGGCCCTACCGGCCGCAACTTCGCGGCCGGCATGTCGGGCGGCGTCGCCTACGTGCTCGACGATGCCGACCAACTCAAGGGCAACGTGAACCTCTCGATGGTCGCCCTCGAAAAAATCGAGACACCCGCCGAACTCGCCGCGCTTCGCGCCCTCGTGCAGCGCCAGGTCGAGCTCACCGGCAGTGCCCGCGCCCAGGAAGTCCTGGCGGCGTGGGACACGTTGTCTGCCAAGTTTGTCAAGGTCATGCCCAAGGACTACAAGCGCATGCTCGCCTGCATCGAGAAGGCGCAGTCGCAAGGTCTCACCGGCGACGAAGCCATCATGGCCGCCTTCGAGGAAAACGCCCGCGACACCAGCCGCGTCGGCGGAAACTAAGCCCGGTCCCTTAAACTTAACTTCACTCTTAAACTTTTCCTCCCATGGGCAAACCCACCGGCTTCCTCGAATACCTCCGCGAAATACCCACCGACCGGCCGCCGCTTGAGCGCGTGCGCGACTATCAGGAGTTCCACCTCCACATGGATGAGAAGCCGCTCCGCAACCAGGGTGCGCGCTGCATGGATTGCGGCGTTCCGTTCTGCCACACCGGCAAGCTCATCAGCGGCATGGCCTCCGGCTGCCCTATCAACAACCTCATCCCCGAGTTCAACGACCTCGTGTTCCGCGGACTCTGGCAGGAGGCGCTCGAGCGGCTGCACAAAACAAACAACTTCCCCGAGTTCACCGGTCGCGTCTGCCCCGCGCCGTGCGAGGGTTCCTGCGTGCTCGGCATCAACGAGCCGCCCGTCACCATCAAGAACATCGAGTATTCGATCATCGAGAAAGGTTGGGAAGAAGGCTGGGTTCTTCCCGCCGCGCCGCGCAGCCGCACTGGCAAAAAAGTAGCTGTCATCGGTTCCGGTCCCGCCGGGCTCTCCGCCGCCGCGCAGCTCAACGCCGCCGGCCACGCCGTCACCGTTTTCGAGCGCGCTGATCGTCCGGGCGGTCTTCTCATGTATGGCATTCCCAACATGAAACTGGACAAACAAAAGGTCGTCCTCCGCCGCATCCGCCTCATGGAAGAGGAGGGCATCAAGTTCGTGTGCAACGCCAACATCGGCGTCACCCACGACGCCGCGCAGTTCCGCAAGGATTTTGATTCCATCGTCGTCTGCACGGGCGCCACACTCCCGCGCGATCTGCCCATCGAGGGCCGCGCCCACGCCGGCGTCCACTTCGCGATGGAGTTCCTCACCGACAACACCAAGGCCGTCTTGGCCGGCGCCGCGCCGACCATCTCCGCCAAGGACAAGGATGTCATCG
Organism: Verrucomicrobiota bacterium; assembly: GCA_025361935.1. Lineage (GTDB taxonomy): Bacteria > Verrucomicrobiota > Verrucomicrobiia > Opitutales > Opitutaceae > Rariglobus. Next base: position 2,039 of record JANYJB010000110.1, on the reverse strand, counting down.
TCATCGGCGGCGGCGACACCGGCACCGACTGCGTGGGCACCTCGCTCCGCCACGGCTGCAAGAGCGTCACCCAGATCGAGATTCTCCCCAAGCCTCCCACGGAGCGCACCGCCGACAACCCCTGGCCCGAGTGGCCCAAGACCTACAAGATGGACTACGGCCAGGAAGAAGCCGCCGCCCGCTACGGCGCTGATCCGCGCGTCTATCTAACCACCGTCAAAAAGTTCAACGCCGATGCCTCCGGCCGCGTCGAGTCGCTCGTTACCGTGGAGATCAAGTGGGGCAAGAACGACAAGGGTCAGTTCGTCCCGCAGGAGCAGCCCGGCACCGAAAAGACCCGCCCCGCGCAACTCGTGTTGCTCGCGATGGGTTTCCTCGGGCCGGAGCAACCGCTCATCAAGGCGCTCACCCTCGACACCGATCCGCGCAGCAACATCAAGGCCGACCACAACGTCCACACCACGAACCTCCCCGGAGTGTTCGCCGCCGGCGACTGCCGCCGCGGCCAGAGCTTGGTCGTGTGGGCGATCAACGAAGGCCGCGCCGCCGCGCGCGAGTGCGACCGCTACCTCATGGGCGCTACCACGCTGCCTTGAGGTCGGGTTGTTTTCGCCGGGCTTTATTTTTAAAAAATACGGCCTGCGTTAAACCTGCCTCCGTCGCCATGCGCCGAGGATCGCCTTTCTCGCCGGCGTCTCCACGAATTGCCACGCGAGCCACGCGACCAATGTCATCAGCACGATGAAAACCATCGTCGCGGTCGCATGGCTCCAGTGGTGTCCGGCGCGCCACCGGTTCACGACGTCCAGCACCGCCAAATGAAGCAGGTAGATCGCAAAGCTGAGCTCGCCCGCGCGCACCCACATCGGCTTCGACAGCCACCGGGCTAAATGGCCGCCGCCACCGGCGAACGCGAGGATCACGAGCAGGTAGAAAGGTGCCAGGCTTACCTGAGTCAACCAATCGGCGATCCCCGAGCCAAGCACCGGCCCCGCATGCGGTATTCGGTAAACCCACGGCATTGCTACCAGCAGAAGCGCGAGTGCTCCCATTTCAAAAATCGTCGCCTTTGCCCCGTTGGTGGACGCCCGCGCTCGGCGCGAACTCCACCATAACGCCGCCGCCATCCCTATAGCGAATTCGAGCAGGCGCGCGGGAGGGAACATATGGTCGAGGAAGAACCAGTTCACATGGTCAATCGGTATCGGGGCGGCGGTTGATCCGAAGCGGTTGGCAAAGAGCGGGCCGGCGAGGCTCACACCCGCGACCGCGATGAGCGTGAAAGCTGTGTTCCGGCGCATCGCGACGAGCAACAGCGGAAAACATGCGTAGAAAAATGCCTCGACCGACAGCGTCCAGGCAGGCGCGTTGAGCGCGGTCGCATATCCGCCGATGGGTATCCATGATTGGAGGAGAAAAGTTGTTAGCAGGCCAGCGAGCCACGGCTTTATCCCGGGTTGGAACCAGCCGCTTTGCCCGATGGCGAAGAGCATGACGACAAGCGCGAGCACATGCTGCGGCCATACGCGCGCGAAGCGGGCGACCCAGAAGTTTTGCCGTGCGTGTTTGTCGGGCAGGGTGGGGTAGTTGTAGGCGAGGATGAACCCCGAGAGCACGAAGAAGAACGACACGCCGCTGGCGAGCGCGTAGGGGGTGGAGTCGCCAAGATCGAATCCGAACACGTCGCAACCATGCACGCCGACGATCATCGCAGCCGCGAAGAAGCGTAACGAAGTGAGCGCGTCGAGGCGCGGTCGCCCGGAGGAATCCCGGGTTCCGTCAGTCATGGGTTTTGGCGGAGCCGATGTGGTAATACATGCTGCGTTTCCACAGGGCAAACAACGTGAGGGCAAGCTTGCTTGGCGGATTCACGAGTCGAGTTGCGGGACGGGCAAAGGCGCGCAACGTGCGCGGAGATGTCCACGGGCACACAGTTGCAGCTGGTCTGGTTCAAGCGCGATCTGCGGGTGGCGGACCATGCGCCGCTCGCGGCGGCGGTGGCGGCGGCGCGAGTGGAAAAACGCGGCGCGGTGATCGGG
>JANYJB010000090.1 GCA_025361935.1 Verrucomicrobiota bacterium | reverse complement strand
AGCACTTCCGGCTGCGCGATGAGGGCGCGGGCGATCCCGACACGCTGTTTCATGCCGCCGGAGAGTTCGCGCGGATAAGAGTATTCGTAGGCACCCAGGCCGACCGTGGCCAAGACGGTTTCGAGTCGCGCCTGTTGCTCGGATGGCGGCAGGTGTTCGACGGGGAGGAGGATGTTGCCGCGCACGGTGAGCCACGGGAACAGCGCGAAATTTTGAAACACCATGGCGACGCCGGGCGAAACGTCGTCGAGAGCTTTTCCGCGATAACTCACGAGGCCGCGCGTTGGCTGGATAAGTCCGCACATGGCGCGCAAGAGGGTGGATTTGCCGCAGCCGGAGGGGCCCAAGAGCGCGACGACGTCGTTTTCGGCCACGGTGAGGTTGATGTCGGAGAGCACGAGGTCGTGCTCCTGCGCGTTGGAGGCGTATTCGTGGCTGACGCGGGAGACGTCGATGAGCGGGGTGGTTGGGTTCATGGCTCAGGTGCCGAAGCGGCAGCGGTCGTTGGCGATGGTCTGAAGTTTTTTCCACACGGTGCGGTTGATGCCCACCACGATGACGGCCATCACGAGGACGGCGGCGGTGAGCTTGGGGAAATCGCCCGCGTCGGTGGCGCGGCTGATGAGCGCACCGAGGCCGGTGGCTTGGTAGAGTTGTCCGCCGGTGTGGACGTATTCGGAAACGATGGTGGCGTTCCACGCGCCACCGGCGGCGGTGATCCAGCCAGTGACGAGGCCAGGCGCGATGGCAGGAAGCAGATAGCGCCACCAGAGACGCCAGCCGTTGAGACGAAGAATGCTCGCGCAACTGCGGATATCATTGGGGATGGCAGACGCCGCAGCGGTGACGTTGAACAAAATATACCACTGCGTGCCCAGCATGATCAGCGGGATAGCACCCCACTGGAGCGAGCCGCCGAGCTTTATCACGAACAGCAGTATCCAAGGGTAAATCATCGGGGCGGGAAATGAAGCTGCGAACTGAATGAAAGGCTGGAGTCTGCTGGACAGCCTAGGATTGAGGCCGATCCACACTCCGGCGGGAACGGCCCAGAGTGTGCCTAGGGCCACGGCGGCGAGCACGCGGCCAAACGTGACCGTGGAATCCCATCCGATTTCCAGCCAGTCCGCCGTGCTCAGGCGCGTGAGGAGCATGGTGATTCTGCCAAAACCAATCACGAGCGCCACCACGAGCAGCACGAGAAAAACGCGGTAAATCCACCGGCCGGCACCCGCGCCCGATATCGAATCCGGGGCGGCCTCATGTTTTTGAGGCGTAGCATGCGGCGCATGTTTGGGGCGGAGCATTCTTGCGCCGAACCGGGAGGCGGCCTGCGCGAATTTTTGCACGGCCTGCGAACGCGAGAGCCAGAGGCTCAGGCGGGAATTGGCGGCCGGTGCGGCGGCAAAGTCATCCAGGTTGAATTTACGCGACCACAGCACCAGCGGCCACCAAACGAGCCGATCCACCGCCACGATGACGACGCCCATGGCGATGACGCCGACAATCTGCGCACGCACATTTCCTTCCGCGATGGCCACGCTCATGTATGAACCGATGCCGGGCACGCGAAAATCCCGGGTGCCAAGCTGGAACGATTCGGTGATGCTCAGGAAAAACCAGCCGCCGGCCATCGAGACCATGCTGTTGTAGATAAGGCCCTGCGCGCTTCCCGGAAGCTCGACCTTCCAAAACCGCCGCCACCAGCTGAAATCATAAAGACTTCCCAGCGCGCGAAAATCCGGCGGTGTTCCGCGCAGCGAATCGTAATAGCTGAAGGTCATGTTCCAGACCTGTCCGGTGAAAATCATGAGCACGCAGGCCAGCTCCAAGCCCACATTGCTGTCCGGGAAAATGCCGACGAGCGCAAGCACCAGTCCCGGCAGGAAGCCCAGCACGGGGATGCTTTGAAGCACGTCGAGAACGGGGAGTATAAAGCGCCGCGCCTGCGCATCGTAGAAAGCCCATGACGCGACCAAAAGCGTGAACGCCAGCGAGAAAAAATAGGCGATCCAGCCGCGGGCAAACGAGTAGAGCGCGTAGCTTGGTAGCGCGGACGGCGACAAATCAATCTCCACGGTGGCGCGCAAGGGCTGGCGCCATTCGCCGACCACGTGGGCCGCGCCGAACACCAGCGAGATCAATCCGACTAGCACGGCCGCATCGATCAACAGATGCGGGCGACGGTCGGATGGTTGAAGCTGATTCATGCGAAAGAGGCAGGTGAACCGTCCAAGTGAAAGGGGACAATCCAGAAAGAGATTTTGATCCGTTTTGAAACAACGATTTGGCGCAATTAAAGGTTGCCCGCACCGTCTCGCAGCCTACGTTCCAACTTTTACGTTGGATGCAAACCCACGGTCCGAAACGAGTCTACACCCCGCAGTCGCTCGAATTCTGGTTCGGTAAACTCGAACACGATTGGGAGCGCCATTTCAATGAGGCGCAGCTTCAGGAAGGGCACCGCATCTACCGCGACGGCGAAGTCCGCGAGCTGGAGTTGACCGCCTCCGATGCGATCGTCCACCGCCGTATGGACAAAAAAGACGAATACGCCGTGATCGAATGGAAGGACGAGGGTGTGTCTGTGCGCTCTTCGTCCACTAATCTTGACCAAGCCTACGCGCTGGCCGTCGCCGGCCTGCATGAGATCGAGGAGCTGGTGGCCGATGAAATTTCGCCCCTGCCCGAAGTTGTTCATGCTGCATCTTCGAATGGGAACGCCAATGGCAACCCGGCCGGCCGGGCCATCTCGCTTGCGCCCACGCCATCCGGGATCGCCTCGCGCCGCACGCCCGCCGGCGCCGCCGCCCGCGCCGCGTCTCGCACGCTGATCCTCGTTTTCAAGACCACGGCCGACGGGCTCACCTTCGAGGCCCACTGGATTAACCCCGACAAAAAACGCGTTCCCGCTCTTGGCCAGGCCGCGCAGGCCGCAGGTAACGGTCACGCCACTGTCAGTTCCAGCGAGCGCGCCAAGCTCATCGGTCTGGCCGCCTACGCCCGCAAGGCGCACTTCGCGTATTTTCAGGAAACCGGCCTCTATCTGATGAGTTCCGTGGTGGAGATCCCCAATTTTCTGCGCACGACGCTGCCTGCTTGGAAAAAACTGTTTGCGGTGGAGCTCGACGCGCAGGCAGGCTTGCTTTTGCAGGGCACCAAGGAAATCACCGTCGAAGCGGTCGCCCAGATCAGGCAGGGGCGATCCGGGCAAGGGCAGGGGCTGGACTTGCGCTGGATTTTCAAAGCGGGAGAGCGCCTGCTCACCGATGAAGAGGTGGCCATTCTCACCAAAAAAGGAACGTCCCCCGTCATCATTCCCGGCATCGGCATCGTCTCGCTGCCCACCGACCGCCTCGACACGATCAAGGCTTGGCAGCGCAACGTGGACGAGACGCACGCCGTCGGGGAGCTTTCGCCCTACTTGATTTTCTCCCTCTACAGCGACGCCCGTTTCAAGCTCACGCTTTCACCCGAGCTGGAGACTTGGCGCCAGAGTGTGTTAACCGCCACGGCGGTCACGCCGGTTTTGCCGGAGTTGCTGCGCCCCTACCAGCGCCGCGGCGTCGAGTGGATGCACCACCTTGCCGATACGGATTGTCACGGTCTGCTGGCCGACGAAATGGGTCTGGGCAAGACGGCGCAGGTGATCGCGCTGCTCTCTGTCCGTCCGCTCGCAGGCCACGCCCACCTGGTCGTTT
>JANYJB010000080.1 GCA_025361935.1 Verrucomicrobiota bacterium | reverse complement strand
AGATGAAGTACTCGAGGACGGTCAGGCCCTCGCGGAACGAGGACAGGATCGGGCGCTCGATGATTTCGCCGGAAGGCTTGGCCATGAGGCCGCGGGTGCCGCACAACTGGCGGACCTGCTGCTTGTTGCCGCGCGCGCCCGAGTCCATCATGATGTAGACGGGATTCACCTCGGTCTTGCCATCGTTGTTCTCGAGCTTGGCGAAGACCTCCTTGGCGATCTTGTCGGTGGCGCCGGTCCAGATATCGACGACCTTGTTGTAGCGCTCGCCATCGGTGATGATGCCCTTGTTGAACTGGGCCTCGACCTCGGCGATCTTCTTGCGGGAGTCGGTGACGATATCTTTTTTGTCCTCGGGGATGATCATGTCATCGATACCGATGGAGATACCGGCCTGCATGGCGGTCTGGAAGCCGAGTTCCTTCAACTTGTCGAGGGTCTCGACGGTGATGACGTCACCGGCGACCTTGTAGGTGTTGAGGATCAGGTCACCCAGCTTGCCCTTGGGCACGGGGAAGTTCACGAAGCCGAGACCGGCGGGCCAGATCTGGTTGAAGATCACACGACCAACCGTGGTGCGAATGGTGCGTTTCTCGGAGTTGCCGAACACGGTCTCGCGACCGAGATCGGGATTGGGAACCTCGACCCAGTCGTGCATCTTGAGCGCGCCGTCTGCTTTCGCAAACAACACTTCCTGAAGGCCCGAGAGAAGCGGGACGCGAACGCCTTTTTCAGGCTTTTTGCGGGGCTCGATGGTGAGATAGTAGGCACCGAGGACGATGTCCTGAGAAGGCGTCAAGATCGGCTTGCCGGAGGACGGCGAGAAGATGTTGTTCGTCGCCATCATGAGGAGTTTGCACTCCATGACGGCCTCAAGGGACAGCGGCACGTGAACAGCCATCTGGTCACCGTCGAAGTCGGCGTTGTAAGCCGTGCAGACGAGCGGGTGAACGCGGATCGCCTCTCCCTCGATGAGGACGGGCTCGAACGCCTGGATGGAAAGACGGTGAAGGGTCGGAGCGCGGTTCAGGAGAACCGGGTGGCCCTTGGTGACTTCTTCAAGAATGTCCCAAACCTCGGGGGACTTCTTCTCGATCATCTTGCGGGCACCGCGGACGGTGTGCACGAAGCCGAGTTCCTTAAGGCGGCGGATGATGAACGGTTCGAAAAGAACCAACGCCATCTTCTTGGGGAGACCGCATTGGTTGAGCTTGAGCTCGGGACCGATGACGATGACGGAACGACCGGAGTAGTCCACGCGCTTGCCGAGCAAGTTTTGGCGGAAACGACCCTGCTTACCCTTGAGCATGTCCGAAAGGGACTTCAAGGGGCGGTTGCCGGCGCCCGTGACGGGGCGGCCGTGGCGACCGTTGTCGAACAACGCGTCAACGGCTTCCTGCAACATGCGCTTTTCGTTATGGATGATAACGTCGGGCGTCTTGAGCTGCATCAGATTCCGCAGACGATTATTGCGGTTGATGACGCGGCGGTAGAGATCGTTGAGATCGGAGGTGGCGAAACGGCCGCCTTCGAGTGGAACGAGAGGACGCAGATCGGGCGGGATCACGGGCAGCACTTCCAGCACCATCCACTCGGGACGGGAGTTGGAGTGGATGAAGCCTTGGATGACCTTGAGACGCTTCGAGAGCTTTTTTTTGATCTGCTTGGACTTGGTGGCGCGCATCTGCTCCTGGAGCTCGGCGACGGTCGCTTCCATGTCGGTCTTGGCGAGGCAGTCACGAACGGCCTCGGCGCCCATCTTGGCGACGAAGGAGTCGTCACCGTATTCGTCGAGGGCCTGACGATATTCGGTGTCGGTGAGGAGCTGCTTGAGTTCGAGCGGGGTCTTGCCGGCATCGACCACCATGTAGTTCTCATAGTAGATCACGCGCTCCAGGGAGCGGGCGGTCATGTCGAGGAGAAGACCGAGGCGGCTCGGCATGCTCTTGAGGAACCAGATGTGGGAAACGGGAACAGCCAGCTCGATATGGCCCATGCGCTCGCGACGGACGCGGGAGATGGTGACCTCGACGCCGCAGCGATCGCAGACGACGTCTTTGTATTTGATGCGCTTGTATTTTCCACAGGCGCACTCGTAGTCGCGCACCGGTCCGAAAATCTTTTGGCAGAAGAGACCGCCCGGCTCGGGCTTGAAGGTGCGGTAGTTGATCGTCTCGGGGTTCTTCACCTCGCCCTTGGACCATGCACGGATGGTTTCGGGCGATGCGACAGTAATAGAAACGCAGTCAAACGGACTCTCTTCCAGACCAAGCGCAGCGCGAGTTTCTTCGCGGGCGCCGGCGGCAACTTCGTTGGGTTGGATGCTCATTGAGTTAATTCCCTGATGTTTTCGTTAAAGGATAAGAAGACCTCGCTTAGGCGGTAAGACCGCCGAGCGCGTCGCGTTTGTTGAGCTTGATGTCCAAGCCGAGGGACTGGATTTCCTTGATCAACACGTTGAAGGACTCCGGCGTGCCGGCGACCAGCGTGTTGTCGCCCTTGACGAGCGACTCGTAGATCTTGGTGCGACCCTGCACGTCGTCGGACTTGACGGTGAGGAGTTCCTGGAGGGTGTGCGCCGCGCCGTAAGCTTCGAGCGCCCACACTTCCATTTCGCCGAAGCGCTGGCCGCCGTATTGGGCTTTGCCGCCCAACGGCTGCTGCGTGACGAGGGAGTAAGGACCGACCGCGCGGGCGTGGATCTTGTGCGAGACAAGATGGTTTAGCTTCATCATGTAGATGTAGCCGACCACGACCTGCTGATCGATCTTCTCACCGGTGCGGCCGTCAAAGAGCACGCTCTTGCCCGTGCTGGGCAGACCGGCGTCCTTGAGGTATTCGCGGACCTTCTTCTCGGGGATGCCGTCGAACACAGGTGTGGCGACCTTGATGCCGAGCTTGGAACAAGCCCAACCCAAGTGCGTCTCGAGAACCTGGCCGACGTTCATGCGCGAAGGCACGCCGAGGGGGTTCAAGCAGATTTCGACAGGAGTGCCGTCTGGGAGGAAAGGCATGTCTTCTTGGGGAACGATCTTGGCGACCACACCCTTGTTACCGTGGCGACCGGCCATCTTGTCTCCGACCTCAAGCTTGTGCTTGGTGGCGATGTAAACTTTGACCTGCTTGATCGCGCCGTTGCCGTTGTCTTCGCCGGCCTCGATGCTGTTGATCTTGCGCTCGCGGTCGGTTTCCAGCTCGTCGAACTTCGACTGGTAGGAACCGATGATCTCCATGATCTTGATGCGAACCGGGGAAGGGTCGATCTCGACGTGCTTGGAGACGGCGGCGAGCTTGCGGAGGAGGGTCTTGGTGATCTTGCGGTTGGCGGGGATGATGATCTCGTTCGTCTCACCGTTGATGACGTCGAGCGGGATCTTCTCGCCGAGGAGGATGTTGGACAGTGCCTCGGTCAGACCTTCGCGCAGCTTGTCCATCTGGGTCTTGTAATCTTCCTGGATCTGCTTGGCCTGACGGCGGCGATCACCGGGAGAAAGCTTCTCCTTCTCGAAATCGACGCGGCTGGAGACCTTCACATCCATGATGATGCCAGCGACGCCGGACGGGACGACGAGCGAGGTGTCTTTCACGTCGGCGGCCTTCTCACCGAAGATCGCACGGAGGAGCTTTTCCTCGGGGGCGAGTTCGGTTTCGGACTTGGGAGTGATCTTGCCGACGAGGATGTCGCCGGGCTTCACTTCCGCACCGATGCGGATGACGCCGTTGTGATCGAGGTTCTTGAGAGCCTCTTCACCGACGTTCGGAATATCACGGGTGATTTCTTCAGGCCCGAGCTTGGTGTCACGAGCAGTGACCTCGAACTCTTGGATGTGGATAGAGGTGAAGATGTCTTCCTTCAGCACCTTTTCGGAGATGAGGATAGCGTCTTCGAAGTTGTAGCCGTTCCAAGGCATGAACGCGACGAGCACGTTGCGACCGAGGGCCATTTCGCCCTTCTGGGTGGAGGGACCGTCGGCGATGATGTCGCCGACCTTGATCTTCTGACCCTTGTCCACGATCGGCTTCTGGTTGAAGCAGGTGCCGGCATTCGAGCGCATGAACTTGCGGAGTTCATACACGATGACGCCGTTCTTCGGGTCGCTCTTGGGGCTCTTGTCGAAGTTGCGGGGGAGCTCTCCGTCCTTGGTGACGACAATGCTCTTCGCATCAACGTAGGCGACGATGCCAGATTCTTCGGCGACGACGACGATCTTGGAGTCGCGGGCGACGCGCTCTTCGATGCCGGTGCCGACGAACGGCGACTCGGCCTGGAGAAGAGGAACGCCTTGGCGTTGCATGTTGGCTCCCATCAGCGCGCGATTGGCGTCGTCGTGCTCAAGGAACGGAATCATGCCGGCCGCGATCGAGATGACCTGCTTCGGCGAGACGTCCATGTAGTGGACTTCGGAAGCGGCGACCTCGAGGAACTCGCCGTCCTGACGAACGGTGACCTTGCCGACGAAGTAGTTCTTGTCGTCGAGTTCGGAGTTGGCCTGCGCGATGACCTTGGCCTCTTCCTGGTCGGCGGTGAGGTAGTCGATCTTGTCGGAAACCTTGCCGTCCTTGACCTGGCGGTAGGGCGTCTCGATGAAACCAAACTCGTTGACGCGGGCGTAGGTCGAGAGGGAGTTGATCAGACCGATGTTCGGACCTTCGGGCGTTTCGATCGGGCAGATACGGCCGTAGTGGGACGGGTGAACGTCACGCACTTCGAAGCCGGCACGCTCACGGTTGAGACCGCCCGGCCCGAGCGCGGAGAGACGACGCTTGTGCGTGACCTCGGCGAGGGGGTTGATCTGGTCCATGAACTGCGAGAGCTGCGAACGGGCGAAGAAGTCGCGGATGACCGTCGTGAGCGCCTTCGGGTTGATCAGCTTCTGGGGCGTGATCGAATCGACGGACTGGTCATACATGGTCATGCGCTCGCGAACGAGACGCTCCGTGCGGGAGAGGCCGACGCGGCACTGGTTGGCAAGGAGCTCGCCGACGGTGCGGACGCGGCGGGAACCGAGATGGTCGATGTCGTCCACGACGCCTTCGCCGCGCTTGAGGCGGACGAGATACTTGGTGGCGGCGGTGATGTCACCGGACTCGAGAATACGCTGGTCGAGCTCAACCTTGAGGCCGAGCTTCTGGTTGATCTTGTAGCGACCGACGCGGCCGAGGTCGTAGCGTTTCGGATCGAAGAAGAGGCGCTTGAGGAGAGCCTTGGCGTTAGCGGTGGTGGGCGGCTCGCCCGGGCGGAGACGCTTGTAGATTTCCTTGAGGGCTTCCTCTTCGTTGCGGGTCGGGTCCTTCTTGAGGGCGCGGATGATGGCACCTTCGTCGGACGACGTGTCGATCACACGGATCGAGGTGATGCCGTGTTTCTCGAAGGTGCGCACGATCTGCTTCGTGAGCGGCTCGAAAGCGCGGGCGAGAACGACACCCTTCTGGGCGTCGATGGCGTCTTCGACGAGCACGAGCGTCGAAACATTCTCGAGATCGAGGGCCTTGGAAACCTTGAGATCCTTGATCTCGTAGAAGAGATTCAGGATGTCGATGTCGGAGCTGTAGCCGATGGCGCGGAGCAGCGTCGTGATGAGGAACTTGCGGCGACGGCGGCGACGGTCGAGGTAAACGTAGAGGAGGTCGTTGTTGTCGAACTGAACTTCAAGCCACGTGCCGCGGTCAGGAATGACGCGGAAAGAATGGAGGGGCTTGCCGTTGGCGTGGGGCGTCACTTCAAAGGCGATGCCGGGCGAACGGTGGAGCTGGGAAACGACGACGCGCTCCGCACCATTGATGATGAAGGAGCCGCGCTCGGTCACCATGGGGATCTCGCCCATGTATATCTCCTCATCCTTGATGAAGTCTTCCTCGCGGAGGCGGAGTTTCACGTAGAGGGGCACCGAATAGGTGATGCCTTCGCGGATGCACTCGATCTCGGAGCTCTTGGGCTCGCCGAGGGTATAGGAAACGTATTCCAACACAAGACGGGCGTCGTAGGACTCGATGGGGAACACCTCGCGGAAAACGGCCTCAAGACCCTGGGGCTTGCGCTGCTTCTCGGGGATGCCCTTTTGCAGGAAATCGAGATAAGAGGTGATCTGGATCTCGATCAGGTTCGGCGGAACGATGACTTCACGGAGCTTGCCGAAGTTGATGCGGTCGGAGTGATTGCGAACGGCCATGGAATTTCCCAGTTAAATGGAGAGGAGAAGCGAAAAGACGCGCGGTGAAGCGCAAAAAAACTGACGCACACCACCCAAAAGGGCGGCGACGGAAACGATACTAAAGAACGAAACGGAAAAAGGCAAAGGACAGGCCGCGTGAAAACACGGCCTGTCCAAGAACTGAAAGAAGATATGCGGGGTTGAACGCCAAGTGGTTACTTGAGTTCGACCTTGGCGCCAGCGGCCTCGAGCTTCTTCTTGATGTCTTCGGCGTCGGCCTTGGAGGCGCCTTCCTTGACGGGCTTGGGAGCGCCTTCAACGAGGTCCTTGGCTTCCTTGAGGCCCAGGCCGGTGATGGCGCGGACTTCTTTGATGACGCCGATCTTGTTCGCACCGGCCTCGACGAGGACGACGTTGAACTCGGTCTTCTCTTCGGCGACAGCGGCGACGGCGCCAGCGGCAGGGCCGGCGGCGACGGCAGCGGCGGCGGAAACGCCCCACTTGCCTTCGAGGTCTTTAACGAGGGCGGCGAGGTCGAGGATCGTCTGGGCGGACAGCCATTCGATAACTTGGTCTTTGGTGATGTTGCTCATGGTATTGATTTCCTGAGGTGACTAGCGGTTTCGAAAAATGAAACACGTTTAAGGGACGTATCCCCTAGCCGGACTCTTTGGATTTTTTGCTTTTCGGATGCGGCAGTTGAAGCCGCCGCATCCTCAAAATTGGGTTGTGGTTGGTTGGGTTAGGCGGCGGGCTGCTCTTTTTTGACCTTGGCGTCGAGGAGACGCACGAAGGCTCCGGCGTTGCTGGTGAGCAAGCTGAGGAACTGCGAGCGCAGCACGTCGAAGGAAGGCAGGTCGGCCATGACCGCGAGGTCCTTGGCGGTGAAAACCTTCTTCGAAAGGACGCCGACTTTGACTTCGAGCTTCTGCTTGTCGTCGAAGAATTTCTTGAGGATCTTCGCGACGCCAGCCGGGTTCTTGCCGCCAACGAGGATGGCCGTGGGGCCAGCCAGCGCAGCAGTGTCGAACTCGGGCAGACCGAGGGCCTTGGCGGCCACGCGGAGGGAGCTGTTCTTCACGACATGGAACTCGGCGTTCTCAACGGCCAGCTTGGCGCG
>JANYJB010000067.1 GCA_025361935.1 Verrucomicrobiota bacterium | reverse complement strand
GACGGCAAAGTGTTCGTCCTCCCGGTCGAGCAGGCCATCCGCATCCGCACCGACGAGTCCGGCGACATCGCGCTTTAAGCGCACCGTCCGCCATCCGTTCGCATCACCAGCGGCCCGGGCCTCACCGCCCGGGCCGCGTTTTTTTATTGGGTCAATCTGGCCAAAGCAGCCACTGCCGGTTCAAAAGTGGGGTCGAGTTTTACGACCATCTGATATTCGGCGAGCGCGGTATCGAGACGCCCTTTTTTTTCGGCGATCAGGCCAAGCCGATAATGAACGCCACCGAAATCGGGTTCTTGGATTGTGGGCGTGAGTTCCAGGCAATGGCGCAGGGCTTGTTCGCCGCGTGGCAATTCCCGGCCTGACTCGGAGGCGATGCGTCCGAGCGTGTAAAGGGCCAGGTAATTGTCGGGCTGCACGAGCAAAGCTTTTTCGCAGGCAACGCGGGCTTCGTTGTATTTTTTATCCTCGGCCTGGACGGTGGCCTTGACGACGGAGCCGCGCACGGGATCACGTTTGGTTATTTCATCGGCCTCGGCGTAGGCTTTTGCCATGCTGCCGCCAACGATGCCCGGAGCCTTTCGATAAAAAGCGACGAGGCCTTCGCGGTAGGCGATTACGTCGGGTTCAAGTTGAACGGCTTTGAGCAACGCGTCGCGTCCGCGGCGGGCGTAGCCGATGCTCGTGAGGGAAACGCCGAGATCGGAGGCGCGCAGCAGGCAGGCGGTGCTGTAGTCGGCGAGAATGCGCGGATCGAGGGGAGCGAGCTTCACGGCTCGTTCCAGGAGGGCGGCGGCCTCTTCGCGGTGCTGTAGGCGGAGGTTGGCCTTGCCAAGATACCAGAGCGCCTGAGTGTTGTCGGGTTCGCGATCAACAATCGAGACCAGAAGCGCACGGGCTTCGGATATGTGGTTCGTGTTAACGAGAGCGATTGCGTTTGAAAGTGGGTTACCTGTGGCGCGGAGTTGCGGTTCCACGGCGGTCGAGCAAAGCAAAACGAGGGAAAAACGGAGGGCTGGACCGGCTGGAATCATTCAAACCGGAGGGCTTCGATCGGGTCGAGTTGCGAGGCTTTGCTGGCGGGAAAGTAGCCGAAAATGACGCCGATGAGCGCGCTCCCGCCAAGGCCGGCAAAAACGGACCAGGCGGGGATGGAGGTGTTCCAGCCGTTGAGGTAGGCAAGCCCTTCGGACAGGCCGGCGCCAAGAGCCACGCCGATGGCACCACCAAGCCCCGAAAGAATCATGGCCTCGATCAGAAATTGAATGCGGATGTCCCGGTCGTGCGCGCCGATGGAAAGGCGGATGCCGATCTCGCGGGTGCGTTCGGTGACGGATACGAGCATGATGTTCATGACGCCGATTCCGCCGACGACCAGCGATACGGCGGCGACGATGCCGAGCAGGAGTGTCATCGTGTTCGCGGTGGCGGTGGCGGCCTGCGCCAGCTCGATCTGGTTGCGCACCGTGAAGTCTGGTTCGCGTCCGCTGCGGCGCTGCGTGAGCAGGTCGGTGATGTCCTGCTGAACCCTATCCATTTTTTCGGGAGATGACGCCTGAACGAGGATGGAGTTGAGGTTGGTGCGTTTGCTGACGCGCTTCATGCTGCTGGTGTAGGGGACGACCACGACGTCGTCCTGATCCTGGCCGAACAGGTTGTAACCCTTGCCTTTTAAAACGCCGAGAATCTTGAAGGGGATGTTGCGGATGCGAAGCGTCTGGCCGACGGCGTCGCCATCAGGGAAAAGCTGATCAACGACGGTCTGGCCGACGATACACACCTTGCCGACGCTGCGCACATCCTGCTCGGTGAACATGGCGCCCTTGGCAAGATCCCATGCGCGGATAAGGAGGTAATCGGTGCCTTCGCCGATCACGGAGGTGTTCCAGTTGAGGCCGTTGGCGAGGATTTGGGCGCGGTCGCGAACTTCTGGGCTGACGGCGATGGCATCCGGGATTTCGCGGGCGATGGCTATGGCGTCCTCAGGGCTGAGCGTGCCGGCGCCGCCGCCGCCGCTGCGGAGTCCGCCGGAGGTGTAGTTTCCCGACAATATGCTGATGACATTCTGGCCGAGGCTGGCGACCTGGGCTTCAACCTGGGCCTTGGCGCCATTGCCGATGCTTACGATCGCGATGACTGCGGCGACGCCGATGATGATGCCGAGCCCGGTGAGGACAGAGCGCAGTTTGTTGCGGCGGAGGGCGCGGATGGCGATGAAGCAGGTGGAGAGGGATCTCATGCGACGTGCCCGGTAAGTTTGGCGGCGGTTTCCGCGTCGCGGTGCCTGTCCAGCTCGATGGCCGCGATCGAGCGGTCTTTGACCTGTTCATCGCGGACGACGAGGCCGTCGCGGACGACAAGGTTGCGTTTGCAGAAGCGGGCGATGTCGAGCTCGTGCGTAACCATGACGATGGTGATGCCTTGGTCGTTGAGCTTCTGAAAGACACCAAGCACCTCGATGGAGGTGCGGGTGTCGAGATTGCCAGTGGGTTCGTCCGCGAGCAGGACTTGGGGGTGGTTGACGAGCGAACGCGCGATGGCGACGCGCTGCTGCTGGCCGCCGGAGAGTTGATTGGGGAAATGATCGTGGCGCGCGGCGAGTCCGACGATGTCCAAGGCATGCATGGCGCGGTCGCGCAGCTCGCGGGCGGTGAGACGATTCTTGGAGTAGAGCATGGGCAGCTCGACGTTTTCCAAGGCGGTGGTGCGGGAAAGTAGATTAAAGCCTTGAAAGACGAAGCCCAGTTTCTGGTTGCGGATATCCGCGCGTTGATTGCGGCCGAGGCCGGAGACGTCGATGCCGTCGAGCAGGTAGCGGCCGGAGGTGGGCTGGTCGAGACAGCCCAGTGTATTCATCAGGGTTGATTTGCCAGACCCGGAAGAGCCCATGATGGCGATGAACTCACCCTTCTGGATGGTGAGGGTTACGCCGCGCACCGCGTGAACTTTGATCTCCCCGGTGTCATAGACGCGGTGGATGTCCTCGAGTTGAACCACGGGCTGCATATTTGACGCGGATGAATCAGTGACGGACGCCAAAACCACCGGGGCTGCCGAACGGACTCGCGGCACCGGCGGGCTTGGTTCCCGGGATATTTATGCTGGTGATGACGAGGTCGCCGTCGTTGAGGCCGTCAAGAACCTCGGTGTTTGCGCCGTCGCTGATGCCAAGCTTTACGGTGGTGGCTTCAAGGACGGGCTTGTCGGGATTCGGATCGATGAGCTTGTAGATCGTGCGGGTGACGGTTGGGCCGCCGGTGCCCCGGCTGCCATACGCGGGGAGTTCGATGCCGCGTTCCTTGGCCAGTTGCTGGACTTTGGCGAGGATTTCGGGGGAGGGAGGGCCGGAGCCCGGCGTGAAGCCCGCCTCGGCCATGAGGTCACGACGGACTTTGCGGATTTGCTGTTCGGTGAGTGGCTGTTTCCCGTCAGCCGATTTGCCGTCCGCCGTGCCGGCTGATTTTACAGTGATGCCTGCGGGGATGCGAACGCGCAGGGCGGCATTGGCAAGAAGGAGGACGTTTGGACGGCGCGCCACGACTATGGAGACGTTGGCGGTCATGCCGGGTTTGAGCTTCTGGTCGGCGTTGTTGACGTTGATGATAGTAGAGTAAACGACGACGTTTTGCTGTGTCTTGGGGGAGTTGCGGATCTGCGCGACTACGCCGTGAAATTGCTGGGAGGGGAATGCATCAACGGTGAAATTGACGGTTTGCGCATCCTCGACGACGCCGATGTCGGCCTCCGAGACGGAGGCGTCGATTTGCATTTTGGCGAGGTCGTTGGCGATGGTGAAAAGAGTGGGCGCGTTCAGGCTGGCGGCGACGGTCTTGCCTACGTCGGTCAAGCGGTCGAGGACGATGCCGTCGATGGGAGAGAAGATGTCGCATCGGGACAGATCGACTTTGGCGTTATCAACCAGAGCCTGCTGTATTTTGCTCTGGGCCTCGGCTTGGGCGAGGAGCGCCTCGGCCTGATCGAGCTCCTGCTGGGAAACCAGATTTTGTGCCCTCAAGGTGCGGGTGCGCTCGGTGTTGATTTTGACGAGACGGTAGTTGGCCTCGGTGTTGGCGAGCTGGGCCTGGGCTTGGTTCAACTTTGAATCGTATGTGGCCGGATCGATGCGGGCGAGGAGGTCGCCTTTTTTGACGACGGAATTATAATCAACGTGAACCTCCCTGATCAGTCCCGATATCTGGGAACTGACATCAACCGTTGTCACAGGCTGGAGGTCGCCGGTGGCCGTAACGGACTGGATGATTTCCCCGCGCGAGACAGTCACGGTGATCCACTCCGGAGCCGGAGATGAGTTTTTCACCCAATAAAAATAGCCGCCGCCGATGGCGATAACGGCCAAAACGATAATCAGCCAGAGGGTCGAAAAGCCTGCTTTAGACATGGAGAAGAAAACAAGAGGAGCGCAATCGCGGGAAAAAGCCAGACGTTGCGGGAAAGTTTTGGTTACAAACGGGTTTTGCGCATGCCAGGATTGGCGGTGCGCAGGGAGCGCCAACTTATTTGGCGAAGGCCGACTTGAGGGCGGAAGCGACGTTGGCCGGGACGAAGTGGGCTATGTCCCCGCCGTAACGAGCGACTTGTTTGACGAGCGATGAACTGGTGTAGCTGAACTGCTCGTTGGGCATGACGAACAGCGTTTCGATGCGTGGTTCCAGATGGCGGTTCATAAGCGCCATGTTGAACTCAAACTCGAAGTCGGAAAGGGCGCGCAGCCCGCGGATAATCGCATCGGCTTTCTGCGCGACGGCAAACTCGACCAGCAGGCCGTCAAAGATCGTCGCGGTCACGTGCGGGTATTCGGAGATGTTGGCCTGCACGAGCGCGAGGCGCTGCTCGGGTGAAAACGCCGGGTTTTTACCCGGGTTGTGGGCGATGGCGACGGTGACGCGGTCAAAAAGTTTTGCCGCGCGGCCCAGAACATCGAGGTGTCCGTAGGTGATGGGGTCGAACGTGCCGGGATAAATGCAGTGGCGCATAAGCATTATGAGCATTGGCGGACGTAGCATCGGGGCGAGAACCAAATGTCACTTTTCGAGGGTTGCCTTTGCGGAAACCGCGTTCTCTCGTCGGCGTCTTACGAGCTGATATGAACCTACCGAACCGCATCACCATTTCGCGCATCCCGCTGATGTTTTTGGTGGTGTGGCTGATGTATCAAGGATGGCCGGGGGCGGCGACGCTGGCGTTCGGGTTATTCATACTTGCGGCGGTGGGTGACTGGCTGGACGGCTACATTGCGCGCAAAAAAAAGCTCATCTCGACCTTCGGTAAGTTCATGGACGCGCTTACCGACAAGATTTTTGTGATCGGCATCATGATCGCTTTTGTGGAGCTGGGAACGCTGCCTGTTTACTGGGTGCTGATCGTGCTCTGTCGCGAATTTCTCATTTCGGGCATGCGCATGATGGCGGCGGCAAAGGGTGTCGTGGTGGCGGCCGAGCGCGGTGGCAAAACGAAGACTCTCACGCAGCTAATCGCGGTGGGTTTTTTGCTGTTCGCCCCCATGCTTCAGACGGATCTGGCCTACTGGCTTCACCTGGAGATCGCTCCCTACGGAAGTTACATTCATTACACGGGTCTGGGCCTGTTTGTTCTTGGCATGTATTTCACTGTCCGTTCCGGCTGGGATTATCTCGTGAAATACAGAGCGGTCGTTTTTGACGAGCAGACATGATCACGCTGCGTCAACCGATTTGGCCGCGCTTTCTGCCGTCGGAAATGGTGATCTCCATCGCGCGCGTGGGTCCGGTCGGGCGGGCGCGTTATGCGCCGGGCACGTGGGGATCGGTGGCAGGTCTTTTGTATTTTACGGTGTTTTTCTGGCAGTTGAATGCGTGGGAAAATCTGCTGTTCAGCGCGATCAGCCTGTATTTCGCGGTGGCGATGTGCGGCGAGGCGGAGTTCCGGCTTGGCAAGCGTGATCCCGGCGAAGTCGTGCTGGATGAGTTTGTAGCGATTCCATTGTGCTTTCTCGGCTGGCAGTCGTTCGGCGACGTGGTGCCGGGCTGGGCGATGCCCTGGTCGGTGTTTTTAGCGGGCTTCGCACTGTTCCGGCTCTTTGACATTACGAAGCCGTTTGGCATCAGCAAACTTCAGGATTTACCTGCGGGTTGGGGCGTGGCGGTTGACGACACGGCGGCGGCGCTGGTGTCCTGTGCGACTTTGCACGGCATCCATCAGGTCTGGCTGCTCGCGCTGAAGCACTAACTACGGCAGGATTTCCAGACTCTCCAAGGGCATCTTGACGAGTAGCCCCTGTTGAAGGACGTCCACGGAAAGGACGATGCCCTGCGGGTTGGCCGGATCGTCCACGACGCCTTCGAGTCCCCAAAGCGGGCCGCTGCTGACGCGCACGCGGGTGCCGCGTTTCATGAGCGGGCGGACGGTGAGTTCGAGGCCGGAGGCGACGATGGTGCGAACGTCTTCAAGCTGACGGACAAATAACGCCTCGTGCTCGACGGGGATGGCGCGCGCGAGGAGATCTTGCTGATAGATGCGCGGTTTGTCGCCGAGAACGATGCGGGCGAAAACGTAGCCGGGGAAAAGCGGTTTGGTGAAACGCTTCGTGGACTTGCCGTAGCGCTTCACGCTCGTGACAAGCGGAAGGTAGTGTTCAAAGCCCTCAGCCTTGAGCAGGGCAGAAAATTTTTTTTCGCAACGCGGTTTCGTGTGACAGACGAACCAACGCGCATCCGCGGCGGTGGCGGGAACGAAGGTCACTTTTTCAAAAAGTAACGGATGGCCGCAAAGTAACCTTCTAGCCCGAGCCCGGTGATCACGGCGACGGCGATGGGCGCGGTTAGCGAGACATGGCGGAACTCTTCGCGCTTGTAGAGGTTGGAAATGTGGACCTCGACCGTCGGAATGTGGGCACCGGCGAGAGCGTCGCGCAGGGCCACGCTGGTGTGGGTGAAGGCGCCGCCGTTGATCACGAGGCCGTCGATTTTCGCGTCGGCGAGCGCGGCGATTTTGTCGATGAGGACGCCTTCGTGGTTGGACTGGAAGAAATCGAGCTTCGCCGATGAACCGAACTCGGCGCACAGGGAGGCTTCGAGGTCGGCGAGGGTGGTGTGCCCGTAGATTTCGGGTTCACGTTTGCCGAGGCGGTCGAGGTTGGGGCCGTTGAGGATGGCGATGGTTTTCATCGGTATGAATAAGGCTTTACAGGACAACGCGGCGGGGCGTCACGCCTTCTTTCGCGCGACACCGAGGCGGCAACTATGCGCACTAAAGCCTGCGCCGAAGCTGACGAGCCACCAGTCGTTGTCGATTTCGGGGCGGTTTTTGCGGAGAGCTTCTTCAAGTGCGAAGAGAACGGAGGGGCTGCTCATGTTGCCGTGGTCGCGCAGCACGCGGCGGCTGGCGTCAAGCGAGTAGCCGGGCAATGCGGCTTCGAGAGCGTCCAGCACATCGCGACCGCCGGGGTGGGCAATGATGCGGCGGACGGGCGATGACTGTGCCGGTTCGGAGTTGAAGAGGTGGCTAACGGCTACGGCGGCGAGCGATGGCACGGTGGAATCGAGGCGGTTGCGCAATTTGCCGTCGCGCATCTCGAAGCGGAGTTTGTCACGCTCAGCTGGGACGTGGAGGGTGTTGAAGCCGTGGGCGCGCAGGCCGGTGGGGCCGGGGGTGTTTTTCCAGATCGTGGCGGCGGCGCCGTCGCTGAAAAGGCATGCGCTGATGAGGACGCCGGAATCGTCGTCGAGATAGAAGGCGGCGGAACAAATTTCCACCGCGACGCAGGCGACCGTCGCGGTAGGTTGCGCGGCGAGCACCGCCTCGACTGCGCGAAGAGCCGGGATGGCCGCGCCGCAACCTAGGCCGACCAAATCTTGGAGGAAGGCGTTGGCGCGGAGGCCGAGTTGCTCGGCGATGTAGCTCGACACGCCGGGGCAGAGATAACCGGTGCAAGTGCAGACGATGAGCGCGTCGAGTTCGTCGGCGCGGATGCCGGCTTTGGCGAGAGCATCCGTAAGTGCGCGGCCACCGAGGGAGGGGGCTTCGCGGCGGAAAGTTTCGTTGAGTTCGTCTGGCGTAAAATCGAACACGCGTTCGACGGGCGTGCTTGCGAAATGTCGCGTGGCGATGCCGCTGTCGCCACGCAGGACGGCCTGCAAAGTAAGCAGGGAGCGTCGGTTCAACCGTGTGCGCACGTCGGAGGCGGCCAGGAGTTCATGGCATTGAGCCTGGGTTAACACCGTGGGCGGTGTGGCGGTGGCGAGGGCGTGGAGATACATGAGCGGGAGGCGGGCTAGTGGGTGGCGCGGTAAAGCGGGCCGACGGGGAGAACGCCGAGCCGGCTGGCGGTCGCGAGCCAGCGCTGGGCGGCGGGTTTAAGAAGGAACGGATGAAGCATCGCGGCGGACGCGAGTCTCGCGCGGAAAAGGGCGCGCAGGCGGTGCTGCACCGTGCGGACGGTGGTGTCCCATGAGGCTTCGCCGCGTGACCAGACGAGCAGAGGATCGAGGGCCTGCTCCGCGCTTTGAAACGCCATCGCCATGCCGTGTCCGGTGAACGGCGGAATCATCGCGTAGGCGTCTCCGATGATCAGGCGGTTTGTTTGTGCGGATGGTTTTGAGAAACCGAGTCCGGCAACGGCGGAAAACGATTCGGGATCAACCGTGATGCCGGCGAGGCGGTCGGCGAGCGCGGCGAGACCGGCAGCGCGCAGGTAAGCACCCAAGGCGGTCTCTCGCGAAACAGCAAGGCCCTCGCGCTGACGGAAAAGACCGGAGACGTTGACGCGGCCGTCGCCGACCGCGCAGAGACCGATGTAGGCGTGGTCGCCGAGGTGAAGTTCCAACTCGGCGTTCAACGGCAGGTCGAGCGCGTGGCATTTCAGGCCGATCCATTCCGGACGATCAGGCCGGCGGCCGGCAGCGAAAACACGACCGGCGCGGGTATCGGTGAGGTCGGCCCGCGTTTGTGTTTTCAGGTTTCCGCCTGCTGAGACGAAGGCGGAGGCAAGACGTTCGTCGAGCGTGTGACGGCTGATGGCGAGAGCGGGATGGGGCAACGTCTGACGGCGGAGTGGCTGGTCGTGCCGGAACCAGGCGACTTCGCGATGGTGGAGGGCGTCCGCGAGGAAAGGAGTGAGACCGAGGCGTTCGATTGTTGAAGATGCGAGGCCGGTGATGAACTCTCCGCAGACGCGATGACGAGGATAGGCCCCAGCCTCGATGATGGTAACCGGCACGTTGGCGCGGCGCATGGCGAGGCCGAGCGATAGTCCGGCGAGTCCGCCGCCGATGATTTCAACGGGTTGTAATGATGCGTTGGTCATGGGCGCTCACGACGTTCGGCGATCAGGCGATACGCGCCCAGCCAACTGTTGGTGATGCGCCATCGCCAGAGCGCGGGATCGAGACCGAGGATGCGCGGCAGTTCATCATGGAGAAAACCGGCGGCGATGCTTACGCGACCGTCGTGGCGGGTGACGTGGTTTGCGCCGCCGAGCGGGGCGGCGACGTTCCAGAGGCATTGGTTGAGGCGTTTGCGCGTGGGTTCCGAAAAAATAAGCAGGCGAGCGCGGGGGCTGATGGCGTTGCCGAGAGCGCGAAGGGCGGTGTCGTCAAAGTGGTGGAGGATGAGATTGCCGATGACCACAGGGTAGTCGTTCCAGCCGGTGAAGACTTGGATGTCGGCCTGATGCCAGCGGGCGTCGGAGGGCCATGCAGGCGGACGCGGCACGCGGTCGATGCTGTCGAACAACGGCGCGACGGGCCGAAGACCTGCGGCGAGTTCGCCGGTGCCGGAGCCGAGTTCGAGCACACGCTCGCCAGGCCGCACGCGAGAGGCGAGGGCCGCGCGGAACCACGGTGCGTTGCCCATCACGCGGTTGATCACGCGCAGGTCACGGCGGCTGTGAAGTGCGTCGGGGTGGTCGGGTGGGAGCGAGTCGAGCAGCTCGGGAACAAGTCGGCGTTGCACCCATCAAGGATGCACGCGCTCCGACCAAGGTCAACGGGGGCAACGCCTACAGCGGATTGTCCGTGGCGATGAATTCCCAAGGCAGACCGAACTTAGCGCTCAACTCGGCGGCGAGAGCTTTCACGCCGTGGACTTCGGTGGCGTAGTGTCCGCAGAGGTAGAGGTTCAACTTCTGCTCCTGGGCGGTGTTGAACCATTCCTCGCGGAGCTCGCCGGTGACGAGCGTGTCCACGCCGGCGGGCAGGAGCTCGGGGACGGCGCTGTTACCGCTGCCGCTGCAAAACGCGACGGCGCCGGGTGCGTCGCTGCCGAATTCGATGGCGATGACACGTGGGTAAAGTTTTTCCAACTGGGCGCACAACGCGGCGCGCGGGCCGCTGCGGCTGGCGATGCGTCCGATGGCTTCGCCGTCGCGCACGAGAAACGGACGGTCGGGCGCGAGCCCGAGCTGGCGGGCGAGCAGGGCGTTGTTGCCCAATTCGGGATGGCCGTCGAGCGGCAGGTGATTCGAGTAAAGCGCGCAGTTGCCGCGCATGAGCGTGGAGACTCGGTCGTAGGCGGGGCCGATAAGCGGGCGGGGCATATCCCAATACACACCGTGATGAACGATGAGGAAATCCACGCCTGCGGCGACCGCCTGTTGGAAGGGCGCGACACCCGCATCCACGGCGGCGCCGATTTTGGTGACGCGGTCATTGTTGGCGATTTGGAGACCGTTGAATGCGCCCGGTGCGTCCTTGTAGGCGGCGCGGCGCGTGCGTTCGTCGCAATAGGTGACGAGATCCTGAAGCGTGGGCATACTGGCAACGTGGCAGGCAGACGCGGCGGGTGCCAAGCGTTTATCAATTTGCAGCGATTCGGTGTGGCATTTTTCCACGCGGGGGCTACCGATGCGTCCATGAGCGAAACGAGCTCCGCGGTCGATCTGATCGCCCAAGCCACCCAACAATTTTCCGGACGGCCCTCGTGGGACGATTATTTCATGGCGACCACCATGCTCATCGCCACGCGTTCGCCCTGCGAGCGCCTGCACGTGGGCTGCGTCATCGTGAGCGGAGGCGACCGCAAGAACCGCATTATCGCGGCCGGCTACAACGGTTTTCTTCCGGGCACGCCGCATCACTCGCGGCTGCGCGACGGCCACGAGCAGGCGACGGTCCACGCCGAGCAAAACGCCATCGCCGACGCCGCCCGTCGAGGCAGCCCGGTCGAGGGCGGCATCGCCTACGTTTCCCATTTTCCGTGCATCAACTGTGCGAAGATCATGGCGGCCTCCGGGATCGCCGAGGTGCGCTACCGCATCGACTACCACAACGACCCGCTCGTCGAGCCGCTGCTGACGGATGCCGGGGTCAAGGTGCTCAAACTTTGAAAAATCATCGCCGACATCCGATGAACGCCCGCCGCCCCGAATCCTCCGCCGTGCTCGCCGGTTCGCTGTTGCTGGCGCACCCGGCGCTGAAGGATCCGCATTTCCGGCGCACGGTGGTGTTACTTTCGACGCACGATGCCGACGGTGCGATGGGTGTCGTGCTAAACCGCCCTGCGGGCAAATCCCTCGGCGAACTGGATCCGGCCTTCGCGCTGGGCGCGCTTGCGCAGGTGCCGCTTTTCGAGGGCGGGCCGGTGCAGACCACTCAGGTTATTCTTTGCGCATGGAGGCCGCATCCCGAGCAAGATGGTTATCAGCTCATGTTCGGCATCGACCCGGAAAAAGCTACTGAGCTGAGCCAGGAAGAGGGGGTTTATCTGCGCGCCTTTCTCGGCCATGCCGGCTGGACGGGCGGACAGTTGGACAACGAAATGAAGCAGAACACGTGGGTCGTGAGTCCGCTGGTGGCAGACCTGTTGGATGACAAGCCGGACGAACGACTTTGGCGCGATCTGCTTGGTCAAATTGACCACGAGTGGAAGCTGCTCGCCAACGAGCCGGAGGACCCAAGTCTCAATTGAGCGAAATCGGCCACTACCCGGCCAATATTTCCGTTGACAGGGGTCTTCGCAAACGGTGTTTTCGTCCCTTTTATGAAAGTCGTATCCTCCATCAAATCCGCGAAGAAGCGTCACCCTGCCTGCCAAGTGGTTCGCCGCAAGGGCCGTATCTACGTGATCAACAAGGTCGAACCCCGCTACAAGGCGCGTCAGGGTTAATTAACTCCATTTCCAAGCCGTGAAAACCGAAGGCCATCCCTCTCTCAACAATGTTTGCTTCCTCGACGTGTCGAGCGGCAAGCGTTTCCTGACCAAGTCCACGATGAAATCCGCCCGCAAGGAAGTCATCGATGGCGAAGAGTTTTTCATCGTCCTCCGCGACGTGACCTCTGATTCGCACCCCGCCTACACCGGCGAGAAGCGCATCGTGGACACCGCCGGCCGCGTCGAGAAGTTCACCTCGAAGTTCAAGCGCAGCTCGAAGGCCAAGTAAGCCCTCGTCGCACGACGTTTTTCGAAAGCCCGCCGGCAACGGCGGGCTTTTTTGCGGGCGGATTTTGGGATCAAGGTAGGGCGTGACCGCTGGGCGCGCCGTGAATGACTTCAACGTAGGAGTGAGCTGGCTACGCGATTTTCGATCCTCGCGAGCCAGCCTCACTCTCACATCCGGAGCGGACGGCCCGGCGGTCCGTCCCTACCTTTCGGAGTCAGGCTTTCGCCGCGCTGCGTTTCACGACCCAGTCGATGATGGCTTCGTCGTTGGCGAAGTTTCGCCAGACGAGGGCCAGGAATTCGACGGGATTAATGTCGTGGGTCTTGAAGAATTTCCGGTCACCGCCACAGCCATACATCATGGAGGCGGGAAGCTCGCCGAGCAATTTGGCGCGCGCCTTGGGAATAATACGAGGGAGCCAGACGATGCCTTGGATAGCGGCATCCTTGGCCGGCCACGTCGAGGGATCGGCGGTTTTCCCGCTGGGCTTGCCGTGCTGGACGTTCAGGAAATAATCGCGGCGGAGGAGTTCGATGCCGAGGGCGATGTCGTAGCCGGGCTCGCCGTAACCGTTCTGATCCTCGGCGTAGTCGTAGAGGTTTTGGGCGGTGAGTCCGTTGGCGGAGAGGCAGGAAGTCTCTTCGGGTGTGAAGTAGGTTTCGGCACCGCGACGGCCTTGGGCGTAGAGTGCGACGGCTTTGTCGTAGAGCGTGCGGAATGTCTGGGCGAAGGCGTAGTGGGACATGGTCACACGAGAATCAGAAATCAGGATTTTGAAACCGACTCTGGTGATTTTGCGCTGGCGAGGCGGAAGTCGATCATGCGCTTGAAGCGGTCAACTTTGTCCACGATCACGTCGATTTTTCCGCCCAGCTCGTAGGTTTTTTTAGTGCGACGGCCGATGAGGGCGGTGACGGCGGAGTTGGGGTTGTAGATGTCGTCGGGCAGCGAGTTGGTCGGCAGAAAACCGAAGGTCATGGACTCGGTGAGCTCGATAAACAGACCGTGCGGGCGGACGTCGGTGATGACAGCGGCGAAGATCGTCTTGGTTTCCTTGGCGAGTTCGCGCTCGAAGAATTCGAGGAGCTTGATCTTCACACTTTCGCGCTCGGCTTCGGTGGAGTTGATCTCGGTGAGGCTGAGATGTTCGCCGAGTGTGATCATCTTGGCGGCGGTGTAGTCGAACCGGTAGCTGGCGGGGGCGGCGTAGCCTTCGAACTTGATGAGGTATTGATCTAGCACGCGGTGGACGACGAGGTCGGAGTAGCGGCGGATGGGCGAGGTGAAGTGGGTGTAGTCGTTCTTCGCGAGGCCGAAGTGGCCGTCGGGGGAGCCGCGGTAGCAGGCTTTTTTCAAGCTGCGCAGGAGCTGCGTGCGGAGGGTGTAGCCCTGCGGATGTTTTTCGAGGGTGCGGAGGAGCTGGACGAGTTCCTCGCGCTTGGTGAGGTCGCCAGTTTTGACATGGAACGTCGAAAGAAACTCGCGGAGCTCGGCGAGTTTATCGGGGTCGGGTTCGTCGTGGACGCGGTAGAGTGATGGCAGGCTCTTGGTGCGGGAGAGGCGGGCGACGGCTTCGTTGGCCGCGAGCATGAACTCCTCGATGAGCTGGTGGCTTTCGTCGTGCTCAATTTTTTCGAGGCGGTCGGCGTAGCCCTCGGCGTCCACGAAGACCTTGGTCTCGGGCATGTCGAGATCGAGGCTGCCGTTGGTCATGCGGTCTCGGCGGAGCTTGCTGGCGAGTTTCCAGAGGAGGTGGGCGCCGGCCTGGAGTTCGTTGAGTTCGGTATCGGTGAGCGAATTGAGTGCGCGCCCGGTAGAGCCGGTCTGGTGTTTGGGTGGGAGCGGCAGGGCGCGGATTTTTTCGAGGCTTTTCTCGAAGAGGAGCGCGTAGGCTTGTTTATAGGTGAGTCGCTTGCGGCTGCGGATGACGGTGTTGGCGTAGGTGGTGGCCTCGGGCTTGAGACGGCCTTTGGGGTCGAAGGTGAGGAGCGTGGCCTTGGTCAACCGGTCCTGGGCTTCGACGAGGGAGCAGAGGCCGTTGGAAAGTTTTTCGGGCAGCATCGGGATGACCGTGCCGACGAGGTAGGTGGAGTTGCCGCGGCGCTGGGCTTCCTTGTCGAGGACGGTGCCAGTTTTGACGTAGGCGGAGACGTCGGCGATGTGGACGCCGATGCGGGTGTCGCCGTTGGGGAGGCTCTCGATGGAGAGGGCGTCGTCGAAGTCCTTGGCGTCGTCGGGGTCGATCGTGAAGGTGGGAATCTCGCGGTAGTCGAGACGACCCACGATGTCCTGCGGGCGGACGACGTCAGGCAAGGCGGCGACTTCGCGTTCGACTTCAACGGGGAAGGTCGGGTCGAGGTTGAACTTGTGGTAAATGCCCGCGAGTTCGGCGCGCGGTTCAAAGGTTTTTCCAAGGCGCTCGATGATCTCGCCTTCGATCATCTTGTTACGCTGCGTCCAGGGGGCGAGTTTCACGACGACTTTATCGCCGGCGGAAAGCGTAAGTTTTGATTTTCCGGCGGCTGGGTCGTCGACGACGATGTCGTGGATGATGCGCGGGTCGTCGGGGCGGACGTAGTAGGTGCTGCGGATTTTCTGGAGGTTGCCTACAATGGTGGTGCGGGCGCTCTCGGTGACGCGCAGGACGCGGCCGGTGCGCTCGGTGCCCTTGCCATCGCGTCGCTGGCGGATGCCGGGATTCACGGCGATCTCGACGGTGTCGCCGTGAAGGGCGAGGCCGCTGTCCTCGGGGAAAATCTGGATGGCGTCGGGGTCGGGATCGTCGCCGGTCTTCGCTGGAATC
Organism: Verrucomicrobiota bacterium; assembly: GCA_025361935.1. Lineage (GTDB taxonomy): Bacteria > Verrucomicrobiota > Verrucomicrobiia > Opitutales > Opitutaceae > Rariglobus. The sequence continues at coordinate 48,060 of JANYJB010000067.1, read as the reverse complement.
ACGAAGGCGGAGCCTCCTTGTCGAAACATGATGCGACCGGTGAGGGTTTCGGTATCGCGGCCGGTGTGTTCGCGAGGTTCGCGTGTTTGGCGTGAGGGAGAGAAGGTCGGACGCGATGACTTCGCACCGTGCGTTGAAGAAGCGCCGCCGGGGAGGGCGATGCGGTCGCCTTTGACGAGGGCAAGTTCGCCCTTGGACAACATGCCGCGGATTTCGTGGGCGAGTTGCGGTCGCTGTTTTTTGTTGAGGCCGAGGACGCGGGAAAGGTCGAGGATGGTGCCTGGCCGGTAATCCGGCTGATAAAGGATTTCCAGAATGCGTTCGCGGAATTTCATACCTTTTACTGAGTGTCTAAACCCGAGTCTTAGGGTTTTTACAGTGGAAATCAGGCAAGGCCACTGATTAGGTTGGTGCGATGAAAATCGTCCATGTCGCCAGCGAATTATTCCCTTATGTGAAAACCGGGGGGCTGGCTGACGCGGTGGGCGCGCTTTCATCGACCTTGGCCGATCTGGAGCATGAGGTCGCGGTTTTCGTGCCGGGCTACCGCTCGGTGATTGATCATCCGCTTACAAGCGCGGCGAAGCGCACGCTCAAGCTGCGCATCGAGATGGGTGACACGTTTATGAGCGGTGAGGTCAGGTCTTTTTCCCTGAAGCCGAACCTCACCGTGCATCTGGTGTGCAGAGAGGAATTTTTTGACCGTCGCGCTCCCTACGGCACGCCCGAACGTGATTACGAAGACAACCACCACCGGTTTATTTTCTTCTGCAAAGGTGTGGTCGAGACGCTGCGCTTTCTGGAGTTTCGTGCGGACGTGGTGCACAGTCATGACTGGCAGTGTGGACTCTTGCCACTGCTGCTGCGTCACGCCGAGCAGCGTTACGAAGCGACGCTGGCGATGAAGACCATCTTCACTATCCACAACATCGCGTTCCAAGGTGTTTTCCCGATGCGCTCGTTCTACCGGACGAACCTGCCTGACGAGCTCATGGGCATCGACGGCGTGGAGTTCTACGGGCAGATGAGCATGATGAAGGCGGGCATCCTTTTTGCGGACCGCGTCACGACGGTGAGTCCGCGATATGCGCGGGAAATCCAAACGCCGGAATTCGGCTGCGGTCTCGACGGCGTGGTAGGCACGCGGGGGACTGACATTGTCGGTCTGATCAACGGCATCGACACAGACATCTGGAATCCTGCGAAGGACGCACTGATCCCGGCGAATTATTCCGTCTCTGATTTTACGGGCAAGGCGGCCTGCCGCGCTGATCTTCTTAAGCGCAACGGCTTCGATCCCAAGTTTGCCGGCCCGGTCGTCGGCATGGTCTGCAGGCTTACGGAGCAGAAGGGGATCGACCTCGTGCTGGCGAACGAGGCGTTTTTCCTCACGGAGAACGTGCGTTTCATCGTGCTTGGAACCGGTGAAAAGCGCTTTGAGGAGGAGCTGCGCAAGCTCTCGGCGCTGGCTCCTGATCGCGTGGCTCTTTGTTCGCGCCATGACGAGGCCATGAGCCATCTGGTCGAGGCGGGCAGCGATTTTTTTCTGATGCCGTCGCGCTTTGAACCGTGCGGGTTGAACCAGATGTATTCGCAGGTCTACGGCACGGTGCCGCTTGTCACGCGCGTGGGCGGGTTGGCTGACACCGTGACGGACATTGATGCCACTCCCGAAACGGGCACGGGCATCACTTTCCCCCCCACAGTAGCAGGCGTGGCCGAAGGATTGAAGCGCATGGTGAAACTTCACGCCGATCCGATGCGTTTAAAAATTGCCCAGACGAACGGCATGAAGCGCGATTTCAGTTGGCTGACGGCGGCGCGCGCTTACGAGCAGCTTTACGACAACGCGCTTTGAGGGAATCAGCGGATACCGACGATGCGGTGAAGCACCGGTCCGCCTCGGCCCGGTAGGCTGACCGCCTCCCCCAGTCTGCATCCCACCAACTGTCTGCCGAGAGGCGAGGTGGGCGTGACCACGACGAAATCAATGTCGTCCACGTGTGCCTCAAGTCCGCCGTTGCGCGGGCCGAGAAAATAAACGCTCCGGCGACCTTTGGCTTCGAGGGTGATGATCGCCCCCACGGCGATCAGGGTGTCGGTCGCGAAGGTGGGCAGATCGAGTGTCTGATAAACGGCAATGCTCTCGGATATCTCGGCAGCAAAGCGGGCCTGACCCTCGGCGAGGTAGGCGGCTTCTTGGCTGCGCATGTCGTATTGGCCCTCGGCCTTGTTTTCCACGCTGGTGGCTTCTTCCCGTGATTCGTGCGCGGCGCGGGCCTGCAACTCGAGTTCTCGGCGGAGTTGGTCAACGATGGCTTTGCGGAAGGGGGCTTTCTGCATCAGACTCACTGTAGCCTGACAAGCAGGTGAATCCAGCGAAACCATCAGGCCGTGGCGGAAGAATGGCGCAAGCTGAGGAGGTGTTGCACGCGCTCGACGAGTTCCCGCGGGCTGAAGGGCTTGGTGAGGTAGTCGATCGCGCCGAGGTCCAGTCCAATGTGACGTGCGTCCGGAGTGGCCCATGCGGTCAGAATAATGATTGGAATTGCAGCGGTTTCAGGCTGACGGCGCAGGATCTCGCACACGCCGAAGCCGTCGATGTCCGGCAGCATCAAATCGAGTAGGATGAGATCGGGGTGGCGGTTTTGCACAAGCCCGATGGCTTCGCGTCCGGTGGCGGCGGTGATCACTTCGCAACCTGCGCGCACGAGATGAAAACGCACCAGATCGGTCACGTCGTGCTCGTCGTCCACGCTGAGAATCAGAGGCGTCACGAGCCGAGCATGCCCGGGATCCGTGGCGGGCTGGTGCCGTGTGCGTTACAAATTTGTTACAAGTGGAGTTCTAAAATGGATACGACACTGCAAAAAAACAGTCAAAAGGGACGTTGGCGCGATACGCGCTCGCGCACGTTGCATTTGGTAGCATGTTTGGAACAGAAGCAGACGGCTGCTCCTCCTCCATGTCCCGCAAAATTTGTTTCATCAACTACAAGGGTGGAGTTGGGAAGACCTCGTTGATCGTCAACACGGCGTCTTGCCTCGCGAAACTCGGGCGTCGCGTGCTGCTTTGCGATTTCGACACGCAATCAAACACGAGCATCTGGCTGATGCGACTGGAGCGCTGGAACAGGCTTAACTCCGATGGGAAAGGCGCAGTGTATTCTTTCTTCGAGCCGGGTGGCGTGCGCCTGCGAGACCTGGTCGTTAAGAATGTGGTCGAAGACAAAAGCGGCCAACCGATCCTGCCCGGCCTAGATCTGCTGCCGACGACGTTCAACCTAGTTGATCTCGAAAACGAATACACCGGCGACGCCGGCCGGCCGGCCTATCTTGTTTTTCAGGAGCAACTGGCCGAGCTGGCGCTGAATTACGATTACGTGCTGTTTGATTGTCCGCCTAATCTGCTGCGCGCCTCGCAGTGCGGGGTTTTCAGTGCGAACGAAATCTACGTGCCGGCCAATCCCGACGCGCTGAGCCTCATCGGATTCACGCTGCTTGTGGAAAAGCTGGGGAAGTTCCAGCAGCTCTCCGCGGGGTTCCGCAAGGCGTCGATGGGCACGGCGGCTCAGGTTCACGGCATCATCTTCAACTCGATCAAGACGGGTGCCGACATCGAGGTGCCGAAGATGCGGATGCAACTTCGCCTTAACCAATTCAAGACGGCGCGCCGCGCGGCGCCGCAGTCCAAGATTTTCGACACGCAAATCCGCGACGCGATGGTCGTGCGCCGGGCGGTGACCCTTGGCTTGCCCGTCAACCTGATCGGGCAGGAGGGTGCCGACCCCACTCACGACAACGTCGTCAACGATTACCGCCGCCTCGCGTTGGAACTGGACCGCCATGCCGCCTGATCACCCAACCCCATTACCGCCATGATGACCGCCACTCCCTTTTCCCGCTGCACCGCGCACGATTGGAATAAGGTCCGCGCCGCCTTCGCATCCTCCATCCTCGCCGAAACCTCGCTAAGCAGCCTCGCGCAAAACCTCGAAGGTCTTGACTGGCCCATCAAAGGCGAGGACGAGACGCCGGCCGGTTACATCGGCCTTGAGTTTGACCAAGTCAAAGAGCGACTCGCCTTAAGCGGCCAGCCGCTGCGCATGGCGGATCACTTGATAGAGATTCTCAGAGAGACGCTCGCGTTCGATGAACCGTTTGGCGACATGGTGACGCATGGCGAGGAATCCGCCATGCGAGACAATCCTCTGCTTCGAAATCTCGAAAAACTGGGCATTTCTGAAGACTTTCCTGTCGGGCTGACGGCGCTGGCGCCCGAGACACTGTCGTTTTGCCGTTTGGAAAACGTCTCCACGTTGCGCGAATTCGCCTTCCTCGCCCAGCGCATGGCGCAAAGCGTGATCGTGGGCGGGGATTTCCGCAGTCTGCTCAACGCGCTGTCCAACATCGACGAGGAGGCGCTTTCGCATCACCTGCCCTTTCGCATGGGTTCGAAGGGGCTGCATCTCATCGAGGGACTGGCCCAAGCCGTGCGCGCCCAACCTGCGCCGATGAGGGCGGCTTTGCGCAAGCGGCTGCACGCTCCTCTTTCGGTTTCCGAGAGGGACATGGCCGCGCATGTGGCGGGCGGGCAGATCGCAGATGTGCGGGCCGCGCTTGAGGAGCGCGCGCTGGCCCTGCGCGCTTGGTTTGGGGACGAGTGCAAAGAGCTGGAGCAACGGATTGCCGACGGTGCGGAGCGGCGCCATCTGGCCGCCGTGCTGAAGGATCCGACGGTCGAGGTCATCGTGGCCGACATGTTAAAATCAATTTTGCGTGAAGAAGCCGAAGTCGTGGAGACCGGGTGGTTTGCCCGCCTAATCAAATGGAGGAAAAAACAATGATCATGACCGATAATCCCGGGGTTTCTAATTTTATCCGTCCTCCCGGCCGTCCGCCCTGCCGCCCCGCCCCGCCCTTGCTCGCGCTGCCAAGGCGCATCACGCCTTCCGTGAGGCTTACGACGCGCTCGCCCTTTGCTTTGCTTGATGCGTCTCTGGAAACGCGTCGTCAAATTGCGCAGGTTGTCGCCATGATCCGAGCGGTGGACGTCGAGGGAACTACGGGCCGTTCGGCTGAACTGACGCGTTCATTGGAAGAGTTCGAGGCGAGGCTCGTCGAGCGCGAACAAGTTTTGGATGAAAAGGAGTTCAAACTGTCTGAGCGTCAGCGCGAACTGGCCGAGAGCGAGGCGTTGCTCGCGGCGAGGGGGGAATTAATGGCGGCGCGGAGCCGGCTCAAGCATCCGCGGCCCGCGCTTTCGCAGGAGGAAAAAGAGGCGATTGCGCGGTTAAAGGCGGAGCTAGACCGGCAGGAGGCGCTGTTGTTGGAAGGCAAGGAGGCTCTGCGAGCGCGCGAAACTTTTCTTGAACAAAGCGAGACGAAGCTTTTTGAGAAAGTGCAGGAGCACCAAGAAAAGGAAACCGAGCTGGACCAGCGCGACGAGGAGTTGAAGTCGCGCGAGCAGGAACTGCGCGTCAGGGAGGGCAGGCTTGATCCCGAAAAGGCGGCCGCGCTTCAGGCCGAGGCTGCTTCCCGTCGTTTCGACGAGTTCAACGAGTAAGCCGAGCTTTTCAGGCTTCGGCGGCGATGCGGGCGTCGAGCTCGGCTTGGACAGACTCGACTGGTCGCAGGCCGTGACCCGCGAACAGGTGGTTGATGCGGGTGATCACCTGTTGGATGACGCCGTCGGGACACGAGGCTCCGCCCGTGATGAGGATGCGACGCGGCGTGCGGTGGTCATTTGGCCAGAGGGGGTGTGTTTCAACCCTGCCGCCGTGCGCTCCGGGGCCGGGGAACACGTAATGCTCGACGGCGTCGAGCGAGAGAATGTTGGACTCGCTCTGGATGAAGTAGGCTTTGTCGCCGAGCTTCTGGGCGCAGAGGCGATAGAGCTGGTAGGTGTTGGAGGAGTTTTTTCCGCCGATGATGAAGGCGGCGTCCAGCGGGTCGGCCAAGGCGCGGGCGAGGGCGTCCTGGTTGACCTGGGTCGCGTAGCAAAGCGTGTCGTTTCGTCCGCTGCCGCCGACGCGGGGCGGCTGACCCGGGATGTCGGCACCGTATTTTTTTGCGTAGAGTTCACGGAGGTCGGTGATGATCTCTCGCGTTTCGTTCATGAGCAGAGTCGTTTGATTGACCACGGCGATGCGCTCAAAATGACGTTCAACGTCGAAGTCCGGCGTGTGCCGTCCGGCGAAAAGGGTGTAGAAGCGGGCGCGGACTTGCGGGTCGTTGCTGGCGATGATTTCGCCGAGCAGGCGCGTCTCGGCGAGGTCGCGCACGATGACGGCGGGGGCGTAACGGCGCGTGTTGGAGAACGTGGCCTTGGTCTCCTCGTGCTCGTGCTTGCCGTGGATGATCACGGTGTAGCCGTCGCGGCCGTAAACACGGGCGGCCTTCCAGACCTTTTCCACCAGCATGCAGGTGGCGTCATACGGGTAAACGGCGAGTCCCTTGCGGACGAGACGGCGCTTGTCCTCGTCGGTCGCTCCGAACGCGGGGATGATGACGATGTCGTCGGGCGTGAGCGTATCCCAGAGCAGCGTTTCACCGGGCGTGCCGGCGGCCTTTGCGCCTTCGGGGGTGAAGGGAACACCTTTGTCGCTTTGCAGGTAGCGCAGGCCGCGGCGGAGGAGATCCTCGTTGACGAAAGGATTGTGGATGAGCTCCGAGAGCATGAACACGCGGCGGCCGGGATTGGCGGCGAGCGTTTCGTAGGCGCGCTCGATGGCGTTTTTCACGCCGAGGCAGAAGCCGAAGTGGCTGGGCAGCACGTATTGCACGGCGCCGAAGTCTAACGTGACGGGATCAGCCGCCGAGCGTTCGTGCTGGCGGGCGAGGGTCTTGAGGGCGGCGCAGAGTTTCGACTGGTAGAGCGCGCCGGAAACCGGGTCTTGCGCGTAAATGGCGGGGTTGCGCTCCTGGGCGGGGCGGAACTTGTAGATAAAATCGTTTTCGCCGAGATGGAGATAGGGAATCTCGATGAGGCGAGGTTCGAGCGCGGCCAGCGCGGATTTCAGCAAAGGCGAAAGCGGCGTGCGGCCGGACTGCAGGCTTTCGATGGAATGAAACTCGACAGAACTTTCGGCAGGCACGGTTTCCACCTGCACAAGCAGGGCTTGCGTGGAGCCGTTCGGAAGAGTGAAGGCAGACGCCGGTGCGGTGTGGGCGGGAAAAGCGGATTCGAGCAGGCGGGTTGCCGCCGCGAGATCGTCGCTGGTGAACGCGAGGTCGAGCAGTCCGTCGTCGCGGCGCACGGCGAGGAGGCTCGACGGGTTGAACGCGAGCAGAGTGACAGACGTGGAAAGCGGGGAGGCGGTCTCCGGCATGACGGATAACGCAACACGCCGCGTTAACGAGGGTCAAGCGGCGCGGTTTATGGCGTTGAAGCCTGCGCGAAGGTTTTTGTTAGTAGGCGCGCTTGAATGCTCCCCAACGCAACTGGCCACTGCTGACCCTGCTGATACTGACGGGGATCAACCTGTTTAACTACCTCGACCGGCAAGTGCTGCCGGCGGTGCTCACGCCGCTTAAGGACGAGTTGAAGTTGAGCGATGGTGAGCTGGGCTGGGTGGCGACGGCGTTCATGCTCGGGTATTTTCTGACGTCACCGTTCTTCGGTTATCTCGGTGATCGGTTTCCCCGCAAGTGGCTTATCGCCGCCGGGGTCGCGGTGTGGAGCGCGGGCACCGTGCTCTCGGGCACGGCGCACGGGTTCTGGTCGCTGGTGATGTTCCGCGTGCTGGTGGGTCTGGGTGAGGCGAGTTATGGAACGATCAGTCCGGGTTGGATTGCCGATTTGTATTCGCCGGAGCGGCGCAACAACGCGCTCTCGATTTTCTTCACGGCGATTCCGGTGGGATCGGCGCTCGGCTACATCGTGGGCGGGGCGGTGGCGGCGCACTACGGCTGGCGCTCCGCTTTTTGGTGGGCGGGGTTGCCGGGCTTTGTGCTCGCGGTGGTTTTGTTGTTTTTAAAGGAGCCGGAACGCGGGGCGAGCGAGGCGGTAGGCGCCCAGGCGGCGACACCGGCGGAGAAGCAAGGCTACCTTAGCCTGTTGGGGCGGCCGCTTTACGTGCTGGTGGTGCTGGGCTACGTGGCGCAGACGTTCACACTGGGTGGATTCGCCTTCTGGGCGCCGACGTTTTTGCATCGTGTGCACGGGATGGATTTGCAGACGGCGGATCATTTTTTCGGGCTTTCGCTCGTGGTGACGGGACTGGTGGCGACCTTGCTGGGCGGCTTCATCTCCACGGCATGGCACAAGCGCAACCCTGCGGCCTACGCGTGGGTGCTGGGTCTGAGCGCGGCGGCGGCGGCGCCCGCGGGATGCGCGGCGTTTCTTTTGCAGGATGCGTTTCTTGCGCGAGTCATGATGGTGATCGCGATGTTTTTGTTGTTTTTGCCCTCGGGGCCCGTGAACACCCTTATTTTGGAAACGGTGCCGGTGACGATGAGGGCGAGCGCGATGGCGGCGTCGATTTTTTCGATCCACTTGTTCGGCGATCTGTGGTCGCCGCAGTTGGTGGGCGTTCTATCAGACCGGATGGGACTGAAGGATGCGGTGCTGGTGCTGCCGTGCGCGCTGGTGTTTGCGGCGGTCTTCTGGCTCTGGCTGGCGGGGAAAATGCAGGCGGGGGCGAGGACGGAAGGGTAGGGCGGGACCGCTGGGCCCGCCAAAACGAAAACCCGGACGGCCCAGCGGTCCGTCCCTACCTCACTCCTCCTCGGCTTCGCTCTCGTCGTCGAAGGAGTGGCCGGCGTAGCCGCCGTTGAAGAAACTTTCATCCTCCAGCATCGCCATGACGTGGTCGCTCACGGTTTTCCGATCTGCGGGGTTGAGCTGCGGATACTCCATCGTGATGAACTCCGCGATGCCGGCGCGGGCTTCCTTCCGGTCAGTCACGCCGTCGAGAAAGTCGTCCGACTGACTTGCGATTTCGTTGATGATGGGGCGCAGGTCCATGGTCGTAGAATGGGGGAAAAGCAGAGGCGGGGAAGTCGGATTTTTTAACCACTGATGGGAACCGAATGGGACGGAAATTTTTGGAATTCGGAGTTCCGATCATTTCCATCGATTCCTTTAAATGAGTGGGGATGAGTGGTTAAAATTCGGGAGTTTTTTAGTTTATGACAACGAGAGCGTGAACGCGGTCTCGGCGAGGCGGCGGCCGTTGATCTGGAGTTCGACGCGGTGCTTCCCGGCATAGTGGAGGCGGGTGCTGAAATCGCGGATGATCTGGCGCTTCGTGAGCGTGACGGTTGCACGCGGTGCAAGGTCGAGGGTCCTCCACTTGAAAACCTTTTGGGAGGTTTTGCCGGCGCGGGCGTAGTGGAGGACGTAGTCGATCACGAGGCGCTGGGATTTGGCGGCGCGCGAGGTGAGCGTGGCGGTTAAGGTTAGCGTGTCGCCGAGGACGAGTTTTTTGGGCGAGGCTTGGAAGCGGACGACGTCGAGTTTGGCGGCGGTGCCGGCGCCGATGAGGGCGAGGGCGCGGGGATGGCCGCGCTTGATGAGCGTGCGCAAGGCGTGACGGATGATCCAGGCGGTGCGGGCGTCGGTGCGGTCCCAAGTGGAGACGAGATTGAGGGCGACGTCGGGGTGATCCTTGGCGATATCGTTGAGGTGGTTGGCGACGGATTTGCGGACGTAGAGCGACGGGTCGGTGCGGAGGGTTCCGAGGATCGGAAATGTCGGCGACGGATCAGTGACGAGGGAGGTGAGGTGGCGGCCCCACGGGAGCCGCGGACGGGAGCCTTCGCTGGCGAGGCGGCGGACGTGTTCGTCGTCGGAGGCAGCCCACGTGAGGAGGACAGCGAGAGTGCGGGGTTGGTCGCGCTCGATAAATGGGCGGATGGCGAACTCGGAGGAGCCGAAGCGGGTGAAAAAGCGGAGCGCGTCGAGGGACGTTTCGAAATCGTCGAGGCCGTATTGGGCGACGAAATCGGAGAGGAAAATGCAGACGAAGCCGGAGGGGATGCGCGGGGCGAGGGCGCGGAGGACGGCGAGTTGTTCGCGGTAGGGAAGCGGGAGCGCGAGGGCGACGGCTTCGGTGGTGCGTCTCATGCGGGGCATGAGTTCGCGGGAGGACAGGCCGTCGAGCGTATGAGAGAGGAACGTGGCGGCGAGGAACGCGGGGGACAGGGCGGAGAGTTCTGCCGCGAGCGTGCGGTAGAGCGCGGGGTCGAACATGTCCTTGAGGGCGGCCATTGAAAGGTAGGGACGGACCGCTGGGCCGTCCGAGTTTGAGTGGCGTGAGGGTTGGGGTGTTCGCGGCGGGCCCAGCGGTCCCGCCCTACCTCAGACCAGAGTTTATGCGAGGACTTCGGCGAGCTTGGCGACGTCTTTGCCGCCGCCCATGGCGAAGTCGGGTTTGCCGCCGCCTTTGCCGCCGAGTTGGGCAGTCAACGCGCTGATGATCTTGCCGGCTTGATGACCGGCCTTGATCGCGGCGGGGGACGCGAAAGCTACGAGCGAGAGTTTCTCGGGGCCGAAGGCGGCGCCGATCACGACCACGCCTTCGCCGCCGAGACGGGCGATGACTTGGGAGCCGATTTCGCGGAGGGCTTCGGGTGCCTCGACCGTGACGACGGCGGAGACGTGGGGGAGTCCGTCTTTGAGGACGGCCTTGGCGGCGAGTTCGGTGGCGAGGGCGGCGATGGCGCGTTGCTCGTGGGCCTTGAGTTTTTTATCGGCCTCGGTCTTTTGGGCGAGGAGGGAGTCGAGCTTGAGGTCGAGCTGGCTCACGGGCACGCCGATCTTGGCGGCGGTGACGGCGAGTTGTGTCTCGATGGCGGAAACGTGGTCGTAGGCGGCCTGGCCGGCGACGGCTTCGAGGCGGCGGGTGCCGGCGGCGACAGCGCCTTCGGAGATGATTTTAACGAGGCCGATTTCGCCGGTGGTGGCGACGTGAGTGCCGCCGCAGAGTTCGCGGCTGTAGCCGCCGGTGTCCACGACGCGGACGGTCTTGCCGTATTTCTCGCCGAAGAAGGCGAGGGTGCCTTCGGGCTTTTGGTCGAACTCGGTTTCGTAGGAGGCGACGGCGGCGTTTTCGAGGACGCGCTCGTTGACGAGCCCTTCGATTTCTCGGAGCTGGGCGGGGGTGACGGCCTCGAAGTGGGCGAAGTCGAAGCGGAGGCGGTCGGGGGCGTTGAGCGAGCCGGCCTGGCGGACGTGCGTGCCGAGGACTTTGCGCAGAGCCCAGTGGAGGAGGTGGGTCGCGGTGTGGTGGCGGTTGATCGCGCGGCGGCGGGGGGCGTTGATGGAGAGCGTGGCGCGAACATCGCGAGCAAGCTCGCTCCTACATTCGGAGTCGATCTTGTGCAGGTAGCGGCCGGATTTGTCCTTCACGGTGTCGGTGATGGGGACTAGCTGGCCGGAGATGAGGGCGTCGCCGGTGTCGCCGAGCTGGCCGCCCATTTCGGCGTAGAAGGGGGTTTCGGCGAAGACGAGGTAAGTGTCCTTCTCGGTTTTGACGACGTCGATGAGCGTGGTCTCGGCGGTGAGCTTTTCGTAGCCGAGGAAGACGGTGGGCGTGACCTCGGTGGTCTCGGAGCCTTCGGTGGCGGCGACGACGATTTCTTTTTTGGTGGAGGCGCGGCCGCGGTTGCGTTGCTGCTCCATGAGGTTTTCGAACTCGACGGTGTCCACGGTCAGTCCACGCTCGGTGGCGAGGAGCTGTGTCATGTCGAGAGGGAATCCGTAGGTGTCGTAAAGTTCGAATGCGATTGAGCCAGCGACGACGCGGCTTTCATCAACCACGCGACCGCTGCTAGCCGTCTGCTTGCGCTCAATGATCTCGGTAAACTTATTTTTGGTGCGATCAGAAAAAAGCTGAAGGCCTCGTTCGATCGTTTTGCCAAAGGACTCTTCTTCGCTCTTGATCACGCGGCGGATGATGTCCTGGCGTTCTTTTACCTCGGGGAACACGTTGCCGAGGCTCTCGACGACGGGGGCGACGAGTTGTTCGAAGAAGCTGGTTTTGAGGCCGAGCTTAGTGCCATAAAGAATACCGCGGCGGAGGATGCGGCGGATGACGTAGTTGCGGCCTTCGTTGCCGGGCATGATGCCGTCGGCGATGGAGAGGCTGATCGTGCGGGCGTGGTCGGCGAGGACACGGAAGGCGATGTCTATGTTCTCCTGCTCGGAGAGACCTTCGCGCTTGGTCGGGACGGTGCCGGTGTAGGTCTTGCCGGAGAGGGCGGTGACTTTGGCGAACAACGGGGCGAAGACGTCGGCGTTGTAGTTGGAGGGCTCGGGGGAGAAATCGGTGAAGTTCTTCGTCGTGGCCATGATGCCGGCGACGCGTTCGAAGCCCATGCCGGTGTCCACGTGTTTGGCAGCGAGCGGGGAGAAGGTGCCGTCGGCGTTGGCGTTGAACTGGATGAAGACGTGGTTCCAGATTTCGATGCAGCGCGGCGAGGACGAGTTCACGCCTTTGCGGCCTTCGACTTCGTCGTCGGAGGGAAGCAGGTTGAAATGGATCTCGGAGCAGGGGCCGCAGGGGCCGGTGTCGCCCATCTGCCAGAAGTTGTCCTTGCGGTTGCCGTGGACGATGTGGAGGGCGGGGTCGAGGCCCTCGGCCTGGAAGAGCTCGGTCCAGATGGCGGCGGCCTCGTGGTCGAATTCGGAGGGGTCGCCGGGCTTGGGGGCGTAAACGGTGGCGAAGAGGCGTTTGGCGGGTATGCCCCAGACCTTCGTCAGCAAATGCCAGCCCCAGGTGAGCGACTCTTTCTTGAAGTAGTCGCCGAAGGACCAGTTGCCCAGCATCTCGAAGAGCGTGTGGTGGTAGGTGTCGTAGCCGACGTCTTCGAGGTCGTTGTGTTTGCCGCCGGCGCGGATGCATTTCTGGGTGTCGGCGGCGCGGGTGTCTTTGGCGGGGCGGGCTCCGGCCCATTTGGAGACGTCGGCGGCTTTGTCACCGAGGAAGATGGGCACGAACTGGTTCATGCCGGCGTTGGTGAAGAGGAGTCCGGGAGAGTCGGGCAGGAGGGACGACGACGGGACGATCGTGTGGCCTTGGGAAGCGAAGAAATCGAGGAAGCTCTGACGAATTTGAGCGCTGGTCATGGGAGAATGATTTTTATCCACGAATGGACACGAAGAGACACGAATGGCGGAGAAATTATCAGAGGACTCTGCGGACCCATTGAAGTTTTGGGTGGCTGCCGAAGTTGATGATGAGGCCGACTTTTTTCTGAGTGACCTTGAGGTAATTGAGCAGTTGGGACTCTTCGCGACCGGAGAGTTGGTCGAGGGCTTTGAGTTCCACGATGATGGTTTTAAACACGATCAGGTCGGCAACGTATTCCTTTTGGAGCGGATGCTCTTTGTAGGTGATCTGAAGTTTTGGCTGGCTGAGGAATTCGATGCCGCGCAACCGAAGTTCAAGTTCCAAGGCTTCCTGATAAACCGGTTCAAGAAATCCGGCGCCCAGCTCGTTGTAGACCTCGAAGGCCGCGCCCATGATGGCGTAAACCTCGTCTGCCAGCGGGATGTCTTTCTCGGTCTGCATTCGCGCCGATTCGTGTGATTCGTGGACAGCCGGTTTACAGATTGGCGATGATCGCGTCGGCCATGGCTTTGGTGCCGACGGCTTTTTTGCCGAAGGCGATATCGCCGGTGCGCACGCCGTCGGTGGCGACGGCCTTGCGGACGGCGGCCTCGATCTTGTCGGCCACGGCGTCGAGGCCGAAGCTGTAGCGCAGCATCATGGCGACGGAGAGAATCTGGGCGCAGGGATTGGCGATGCCCTTGCCGGCGATGTCGGGCGCGGTGCCGCCGGCGGGCTCGAAGAGACCGAAGGGCAGGCCGAGGGAGTTTTTACCCGTGCCGAGGGAGGCGCTGGACAGCATGCCGAGGGAGCCGCAGATCACGGCCATCTCGTCGGAGAGGATATCGCCAAACATGTTTTCGGTGAAGAGCACGTCGAACTGGTTCGGGTCGCGCGCGAGCTGCATGGCGGCGTTGTCCACATACATGTGGCTGAGCGCGAGGTCGGGGTGGTTTTTCGCGAAGTAGGCGGTGACGACGCGGCGCCAGAGGACGGAGGTTTCGAGGACGTTGGCCTTGTCCACGGAGCAGACTTTCTTGCCGCGGGCGCGGGCGGTTACGGCGGCGACCTCGGAGATGCGTTCGATCTCGGAGGTCTTGTAAACCATCGTGTCCACGGCTTGCTCTTCGCCGTTCGGGAGCGTGGTGGTGGTCTTGGGGAGGCCGAAATAGATGCCGCCGGTGAGCTCGCGGATGCAGACGATGTCGATGCCGTTGGGGATGCGCTCGGTCTTGAGCGGGGAGGCGTCGGTGAGGTCGGGGTAGAGGAGGCCGGGGCGGATGTTGGCAAAGAGATTGAAGGCCTTGCGGAGCGGCAGGAGGGCGGCGCGCTCGGGCTGTTCCTTGGGGGGGAGTTTCTCCCACTTCGGGCCGCCGACGGAGCCGAAGAGGATGGCGTCGGCCTGCTGGCAGAGCGCGAGCGTGGAATCGGGGAGGGCCTTGCCGTGGTTGTCGATGCCGGCGCCGCCGACGTCGGCGGTCTGGTAGGACAGGGTGAGGTTTTCCTGCTTGGCGACGTGTTCGAGCACGCGCAGGGCCTCGGTCATGACCTCGGGTCCGATGTAGTCTCCAGGAAGAACGGCAAATTTAAGGGTCGGCATATAAACGGTGAGGTTGGCAATCCTAAGGGCGGGGATACAAGCAGGCAGTGTTGGGGTGATCGCGCCGTTGGGATTGCCTTTGGCTGAGGCGGTCAATGGGATTGCACCAGACATGGAACTCTCGGTCGTCGTCCCCGTTTACAAGGAAGAGCACAGCATAGCCGGTTTTCTGCGGCGGGTCGTGCCGGTCGTCGAAGCGGCGGCGACGGGGGATTTTGAAATCATCTTCTGTCTGGACCCGTCGCCGGACCGGACGCAGGAGGTCATCCTCGATGAGCGGAGCCGCGACACGCGGGTGAAGCTGATCACTTTTAGCCGGCGAGTCGGCCAGCCGATGGCCACGCTGGCGGGCATGCAGTATTCGGCGGGTCGCGCCGTTGTGGTGATGGACGTGGATATGCAGGACCCGCCCGAGCTTATCACGGAAATGGTCGCCCGGTTGCGCGAGGGGTTCGACGTGGTGCTGGCCCAGCGCAAGTCGAGGCAGGGCGAACCGTTGCTGCGTCGGGTGATAGCAAGGGCGGCCTATTGGCTGATGCGGCGCATCGCGGAGGTGGATATACCGGAAAACACGGGAGATTTCCGGCTAATGAGCCGCAGGGTGGTTGACGAGATCAACCGCCTGAAGGAGTGCCACGGTTTCCTGCGAGGTCTCGTGTCGCTGGTCGGGTTTCGGCAGACGACGATTGTGTTTGAGCGGCCGGCGAGATCGTCGGGCGAAAGCAAGTATCCGGTGACGGGCTCCCTGAAAATCGGGATCAACGGCCTGCTGTGCTTCTCGACGGCGGCGCTCAGACTGAGCTCCATCATGGGTTTCGCGACGGCGGGCGGCGCGTTGTTTCTGGCGGCACTTTACCTTGGGCTGAAGTTTGTCGGCTATCCCATCATTTGGGGCAATCCGACGATGGTCATCCTGATCGCTTTTCTCGGCGGCGTGCAGCTCATCACCATCGGGATACTGGGCGAATATATCTCGCGCATTTATGACGAGGTGCGGATGAGGCCGAAGTTCATCGTTGATCGCGCCACGGGATTTTCCGCCGGCGACGCGGCTTCCTGACCCATGCCAGCACCGCAGAAATGGCCCAAGATACTGCCACCCCTGACTGCGGAGCAGCGCCGGATCAGCGATGAGTTTATGAAGCTGTGGCACGAAGTGCTGCCGAGGCGCTTCGGCCTCATGGAGCGGTTCAACCACGCGTTTCCCGTGCGGCATTCCAAGCCGGGCTTCGCCACCACGCTGGAGGTCGGCGCCGGGCTTGGCGAACATCTGCGTTACGAGCGGCTGACACCGGCCCAAGAGAAGGGCTATCATTGCCTGGAACTGCGCGAGAACATGGCGGCTGAAATCCGCCGGGAATTTCCAAATGTGCAGGTTTTGACCGGTGACTGCCAGAAGAGGCTTCCCTTTCCCGACGGATACTTTGACCGAGTGGTGGCCGTCCATGTGTTCGAGCATCTTCCGGATCTGCCGAAGGCGTTGGCCGAAATACACCGCATCCTCAACAAGGAGCGCGGCCAGTTGCTGATCGTGATCCCGACGGAGGACAGCCTGGCCTACAAAATTGCGCGGAAAATCTCCGCCGAGCGGATTTACAAAAAAAACTTCGGGGGCGACTACTCTTGGTTCTACAAGCGCGAGCACATCAACCTGCCGGCGGAAATCCAAGAGGAGATGGCGCCTTATTTTGTTTTAAAGAAACGCTCGTGGTTTCCGTTTTTTTTCACCCCGCGGCTTTTCTGCAATCTGTGCCTTGGTCTTTCCCTTGAACCGAGGGCGGTCCGTGTCGGCTCCTGATACATTTTACCCAAACGCGATGCCAGTCACCCAGGCAGTCATTCTATGCGGGGGAAAGGGAACGCGGCTCGGTGAACGAGCGCGCACCCTGCCGAAGCCGATGCTGCCCGTCGGTGGCGTGCGGGTGCTTGATCACATCATGGCGTGCCTCGCGCGCGGAGGGGTGCGCCGGTTTGTGCTTTCGGCGGGATATCTGGGCCAAGTCATTGCCGACGTCTACGCCCAATCGCCGATCCCCGGTTGCACGGTCGAGACGGTCATCGAGGAAACGCCGCGCGGAACCGCCGGGGCCCTGCACGAGTTAGGCGGGCTATTGGACGAAGAGTTCGTCGTGGCCTACGGAGATGTTTTTATGGATTTTGACACGGGCGCGTTGCTCGCAGCGCACGAACGCCATCGGCCCGCATGCACGCTGCTTGTGCGTGCGTCCGATCATCCCGAAGATTCGCATCTCGTAGTGGCGGACGAGGCCGGGCGGGTGACGGAGTTTGTGCATCGGCGCGAACCGGGCCGCCGCTACCGGAATGTGGCCAATGCGGGCGTTTACGTGCTGAACCGCCGCGTTCTGGATTTTGTTCCGGAGGGCAGGCCGACGGATTTTGGCGCGGATATTTTTCCGGCGTTGCTGGCGTGCGGCGAGGTCGTGTGTGCGCACGCTCTCGAGGCGGAGGGTTACGTCAAGGACATGGGGACGCCGGTGCGGCTGGCCCAGGTTGAGGAGTTTATCACGGACAGAGCCGCTGCGGAAACGGCGCGGGCGAACCCGCGGGCGTTGACGACCGTGTTTCTGGACAGGGACGGCGTGCTTAATCGCGAAGCGGGTTTGATCGGAAATCCGGAAGGGCTCGTGGTTCTGCCGGGGGCGGGGGAGGCGGTGGCGCTGCTCAACCGACTCGGGCTACGTT
The DNA here is from genome assembly GCA_025361935.1 of Verrucomicrobiota bacterium. Lineage (GTDB taxonomy): Bacteria > Verrucomicrobiota > Verrucomicrobiia > Opitutales > Opitutaceae > Rariglobus. The sequence continues at coordinate 30,703 of JANYJB010000067.1, read as the reverse complement.
GTGTGGTGGTGACAAACCAGCCCGTGATCGCGCGCGGACTTTGCGACGAGGAAACGCTCGCGCGCATCCATGAACGCCTGCGTGAGGAAATCGCCGCCGCGGGCGGGAAGCTGGCGGCGATCTACCATTGTCCGCACCATCCCGAGACGCACCATGATGAAGGTGGCAATGTGGAGTTGCGCCGCGCCTGCCGGTGCCGGAAGCCTTCGCCGGGAATGATTTTTAAGGCGATGCGCGAGTTGAACGTCGATTTGGCCGGTGCGGTGATCGTGGGCGACCGGGCAACCGATATCCGGGCGGGCCGGGCGGCGGGCATTCGCACGGTGCTGGTCGGCGACGAGGCGTCACGCGCCCGTGAACGCACGACCTGCAAGCCGGACGCGGAGTATGATTCACTGCTCGCCTTTGCGCGGGCGCTTTCCGAGCGTGAGGTCTTCAGCCGATGATCATCAGCCAAACGCCTTTTCGCGTCAGTTTTGCCGGTGGCGGCACCGACCTAGCGGACTTTTACCGGCACGATTACGGAGCGGTGGTGAGCACGGCTATCGACAAGTTTGTGTATCTGGCGATCCACCGATTTTTTGAGCGCCAGTTCGTGTTGAAATACTCCCGCACGGAAACCTGCGCGGATATCGACTCCATCCAGCATCCCCTGATCCGCGAGTGTCTGCGCGCGGCGGGAACCAAGGATTTTTTGGAGATCACGAGCTTCGCCGACATTCCATCGTCTGGCAGCGGACTGGGAAGTTCGTCGGCGTTCTCGGTCGGCCTGATGCATGCCCTGCTGGTGCAGCAAGGACGCATGCCTTCACACGAAACCTGCGCCGCGCTCGCCTGCGAGGTCGAGATCGACCGTCTGGGCGACCCCATCGGCAAGCAGGACCAATACGCCTCCGCCTACGGCGGCATAAACTATATCCGTTTTTTGCCGGACGGGTCGGTGCAGGTTGACCCCATCGTGATGGTGCCGGGGATGCGCGAGGGGTTGGAACAGCGGCTGATGTTATTTTACACGGGTGTCACCCGGAAGGCGGGCGACATTCTCACGGAGCAGAAGAAAAACATGACCGCCGACGCGCGGCTCCGCCAGCACCTCACGCGCATGCGCGACCAGGCGGATGAATTGCGCGTCGAGCTTGGGCGGGGAAACATCGCCGCAGTGGGCGCGACCCTGCACGAAGGCTGGCTCCTTAAAAAACAACTGGCGGCCGGCATCAGTGCGCCGGGGCTGGACGACATCTACGGGCGTGCGACGAAGGCTGGCGCCGCGGGTGGCAAGATTCTGGGCGCGGGCGGCGGAGGTTTTTTTTTGTTTTACGTGGAGCCCGAGCGGCAGCAAGCGGTGAAGGCGGCGCTGGCCGATCTGCGACAGGTGGATTTTAGGTTGGAACGGCAGGGCACGCGCATCATTTACGTGGGGGATTGATCACATGAGCTACTCGTCCGACAAAGTGCGCGCCTATCTGGACCGTTTGCACGCGATGCTGGCGGCGATGGATGCCGAGGCCGTCGTGAAGGCAGCCGACGTGCTGCTGGACGCCTACGACCGGCAGCGCACGGTGTTCATTTGCGGCAATGGCGGCAGCGCCTCCACGGCCTCGCACATGGCGGCCGACTTTGGGAAAAACGCGGTGGCGGCGGGCAAACCCCGGCTGCGCGTGATCAGTCTCAACGACAACATGGCGTGGTTCTCCTCGCTCGCCAACGATCTCGGCTACGCGAACGTATTTGTCGAGCAGATGGAAAACCTGCTCGGGCCGGGCGACGTGCTCGTGACGCTTTCGGCCAGCGGCAACTCGGAAAACGTGGTGAAGGCGGCGGAGTTTGCCCGCGCCCGCGGCGGCCGGGTGGTGGCGCTGGTAGGATTCACCGGCGGCAAACTGGCGCGGATGGCCGACGCGGTCGTGCATCTGCGCAGCGACGATTACGGGCCGGTCGAGGACGGACACCTTGTGTTGAACCACATTTTTACCGAGGCGCTCCGTGAGCGGGCCCTCGGCCGCGCATGAGCCCGCGTCGCGCCCTCGTGACCGGCGGGGCCGGGTTCATCGGCAGCCACATCGTGGACCGGCTGCTCGCCGACGGTGCGGAGTCGGTGGTGGTGTTCGACAACTTTTCCACAGGCGACCAGCGCAACCTCGCCGCACATGCCGCGGACCCGCGCCTGCGCGTGGTGAACGCCGACACGCAAGACCTCACCGCGCTCGTCGCGGCGACCAAAGATTCCGACACGGTTTTTCATTTTCAGGCCAATGCAGATGTGCGCCACGGCCCCGGCCGCCTGCGCGTCGATCTGGAACAGAACACGCTCGCGACTTGGAACGTGCTCGAGGCGGCGCGCAGCGCGGGCGCAACAACCTTTGTCTTCGCCAGCAGCGCGACGGTTTATGGGGAACCGGCGGTTTTTCCGACGCCAGAGGATCATCCGCTTGTGCAGACTTCGCTTTACGGAGCCAGCAAGCTGGCAGGCGAGTCGATGCTGGAGGCGTATGGGGAGTATTTCGGCATGCGCACGCTGGCCTTCCGTTTAGCAAGCTGCACGGGCCCTCGCTACAGCCACGGCGTGGTGGTGGATTTTTTGAGAAAGCTCCGGACTGATCCGACCCGCCTCGAGATAATGGGCGACGCGCGGCAACGTAAAGCCTTCCTCGACGTGCGCGACACCGTTGCGGGCGTATTTTCTGCGCTTGAGGCCGACACCGGGCGCAAGGCGGTCTTCAATCTCGGGCACGAAGGGATGGTTGAAATCAGCCGTCTGGCAGTCGTGGTCTGCGAAGAGCTTGGCTTGAGGGGCGTGCGTTTCGTGACAAGCGGCGGTGAGAGGGGATGGCTCGGTGACAGTCCGCGCGTCCATCTCGACATCGCGAAGATCCGGCGGACGGGCTGGATGCCGAAGATTCCCTTGGAGATCTCGATCAGGGAAACCGTGCGAGACCTGATCGGCCGCACCAACGGGGAACTCTCCGCCTGATGCCAGTCCTGAACGCATTGTCAAAGTTTGTGCAGAAACCGTCCGCGCTGGAAAAGCCGGTCGTGCCGGGCAAGCGGCTGGGCGTGCCTGTGATTCTCTTGATCGTGCTTTTCGCCCTCGCGGTGCGGTTGTTCTACTTTGTCGGGATCAATTACGCGATGGATCAGGATGAGGGCATTTATCTGGATCTCTCGCGGGCCGCCATGAAGGGCGAATACCGGGTCGATTTCACCAAGGTGCCGGCCGACTACATCCCGAATCCGGCGGAGGCGTTTCAGTTCCGCTATCCGATGATTCTCATCCCGGCGGCCTGTTTCAAGGTGTTCGGCGTGTGCGACGCGTCGGCGGTGGTTTTCGCGCTGCTTTGCTCGTTGGGCATGGTGATGATCACGCACCGGCTGGCGCGATTTTTCATGGAGGAGAACTGGGCGTTGATGTCGGCCCTGATGCTGGCGATATTTCCGTTGGACATTCTTTACAGCACCCGGCTCATGCCCGATGTGCCGCTGGCGTTTTTCTTCTGGCTGGCGATGTATTTTCTGGTGAGGGCAGATCGTGCGCCGAATCCCGCCGGGTGGCGTCCAACCTGGGCCAGGGACGGACGGTTTCTGGCCGCCGGACTGGCCGTGGGCATGTGCTATTTCATCAAGCTCTCCACGGTTTTCATCGGCGGGGTGATGGCGGTGTATCTGCTGATGGAATGGCGTTTCAAGTGGCGCTACGGTCTTGTCGCGCTGGGTTTCCTGATCGTGCTCTGCGTCGAGGGCTTTTACTACCGATCCCAGGGCGACTCGTTTTTGCTGAACATGAAGATGAACACGCGGGTGTTTACCCAGAAGTTCACTACGGAAAGCCCTGTGAAAATCTCGGCAATCCCCGGTATCTTTAACTTCTGGCTCATCGATCCGACCGAGACCTGGTTTTACACGCGGCAGATTCTGGCCTCGTTGAATCCGCTCAAGCCCAGTCTGCTGGGTGGATTCTGGACCATGAGCATCGTGGCGGTCGCCGTCATGGCTTGGCGGCGGGACCGGAAGCTGTGGCTGCCGGGAGCCTGGTTTGTGGCGCTGTATCTGATGCTGGAATTCACGCCCGTGCGGCTGTCGTTCAATCAGGACGGAGCCTGGGTAAACCACTACCTGGTTTCCCAGCGTATGCGTTACCTCACGATCGCCGCCGTGCCTGCCGCGATGCTGTGCGCCTACCTGGTCATGAAGGTGCGCGTGATTTGGCTGCGGATTGCGATCGTGGGATTTCTTGCGGCGACCTCAGTCGAGGGGACGGCGTATTTCTGCTCGTGGCTCCGTGCCGGTGTGATCTCGATCAACCAGGCGGGTGAACTGCTCGAAGCCATGCCGAAGCGCCCGATCTACACTGATTATCTGGCGCGAAACCACCTGCAGTATCGCTTCGCGTATCGCGACGAGGACCGCCTGAAGTCGTTCGAGGATATGCCGCCGATCTTGCATGATTGCTTTGTTGTCGTGGGTGGCTCCCGGGGCATGGACATGTCCTCGGAGGAAATCGATATGTTCAAGGCCCAGGCGCTCAAGCATCGCGACGCAAGCTGGGTTGAACTTACCGTGCTGCCCAACCCCGCTCAAAATTATTATCCCGCTTCACCCGATCTCACGATTTATTATGTGCCGTGAATGGGTATCGGCGGGCGGGGCTTGCGGATGGCGGCGTTTGCGGTCTTTTGGGACAAATGAAAATCCACGTGCGGCCCTCGGGCCCGATTCAGACCAACGGCTATCTGCTGACCGACGCCAACCGCGGCGAGGCGGTGCTGATCGACGCGCCGGGCGACATCCTTGACGAAATCCAGCCGATCCTTGCGCAGGAGAAGTGCAAGTTGACGGAGCTCTGGATCACACACGGTCACTGGGACCACACGCAGGACGCGGCCAAGGTCGTGCGCGCCACCGGTGCAAAGGTGCTGGCGCACGCGGCGGACAAGACGCTGATCGAGACGCCGCAGGTGATGTCGGCCTTCCTCGGCGGCGCGATCAAGCTGGAGCCGTTGCACGTGGACCGCTGGGTCGGTCAGGGGGAGAGGTTCAACGCGCTCGCGTTGGAATTCGAGGCGCGGCACGTGCCGGGGCATTGCCCGGGGAACGTGTTGTTTTACGCAGCGGCCGCGAAAGTAGCGTTTGTGGGCGACGCGTTGTTTCAGGGGAGCGTGGGTCGCACCGACCTGCCGGGCGGGAGCCGCGAGGTGCTCGCGAAGTCGATCACCACGCAAATCTATACACTGCCCGATGAGACGACGGTTTACGCGGGGCATGGTGGCGCGACCACGGTGGGCGTGGAGAAGAAAACCAATCCCTTCGTGCGCGGCTAATTTTTCGCGTTTGTCATTTGGCGGGTGGCGCGGGATGAGTTGAGGCAGCGATGACCGACCTCAATCAGGATGAGTTTTTTATGCGCCGCGCCGTTTATCTGGCGAAGCAGGCGTGGGGGCAGACGCATCCGAATCCCCTCGTGGGCGCGGTGATCGTCGAGGACGGGCGGGTGGTGTCGGAGGGATTTCACGCCAAGGATGGAGGACCGCATGCCGAGCGCGTGGCGCTGACGAACCTCGGACGTTCCCCTAAGCCGGGCGCGACGCTTTACGTGACGTTGGAGCCTTGCTCCACCCACGGGCGCACCGGGGCGTGCTGCGATGCGATTCAGGTTTCCGGCATCAAGCGCGTGGTCGTCGGCGCAACCGATCCTAATCCCGTTCACAGCGGGAAGGGCTTCGAGCGACTGAGGTCGGCGAGGGTCGAGGTCGTGACGGGCGTGCTCGAACGCGAATGCAGCGACCTTAACTTGATTTTCAACCACTGGGTTGCCCGAGAGACGCCCCTTTTTGCGGCCAAGGTGGCGGTGACGCTGGACGGCAAGATCGCTTGCCGCACCGGCGAGTCAAAGTGGATAACGGGCGAGGCGGCGCGAGCCGACGTGCATCACTGGCGCAGGTATTTCCCGGGCATCGCCGTGGGCACGATGACGGTGATCAAGGACAACCCACGCCTGACCGCGCGGCTTGCCGACGGCGAGGAGTGGTGTCCGCGTCGGTTTATTTTCGACGGCCTGCTGCGGTCGGTCGCTGACCATAATCTCCCGCAAGTTTACACCGACAAACACCGGGAGAGCACGATCGTGGTGACGACTTCGCATGCGGGTATGGGCTATGTGCGCAAGCTGCGCGACCTGGGAGTGCAGGTGTGGGTGATCAATTCGCCTACGCAGAGGGTAAACTTCCGCGATTTCCGGCTTCGTTGTGCGCAGGAGAAAATCACGGGTGTCTATTTCGAGGGCGGAGCCCAGCTTGTGAGCGAAATCATGAGGGCGCGGGAGCTCGACTATCTGTTTTCCTATCGCGCGCCGGTGCTGTTTGCCGACGAGAAGGCCAAGGCGGGTTTCAGCGGGCTGAGGCCGGAACGGGTTGACCAGGCGGTGCGGCTGGCCGACGTGCGGCACGAGGTTTTCGGCGAAGACGCGCTGATGCGCGGGCGGGTGGTTTATCCGGAAAATCTGCTGCTTGATGAAACTGTATTTAGCCTCCGGTAACGCCCACAAGGCGCAGGAAATGAACGCGCTGGCCGCCGCGAGCGGCCTGGCCGTCGAGATCGTGTCCGCAAAGGCCGTCGGCGGCATGCCGCCGGTCGAGGAGGACACGGGGACGTTCATCGGCAACGCGCGCAAGAAGGCGCTCGCGCTGAAGGCGAAGCTGCCGCCCGAGGCATGGGTGTTGGCGGACGACAGCGGAGTGTGCGTCGATGAACTCGGCGGCGGTCCCGGCGTGGAATCGGCCTACTTCGCGGGGCCGCAGGCCGACAGCGCGGCAAATCTGCGCAAGTTGACCGAGGTAATGCGCGGCGTGCCTGCGGCACGGCGCGGCGCGTGTTTCCTGTGTGTGCTTCTTCTCCGCGGCCCTGGCGGAGTGGAGCAGGTTTTCGAGGGGCGGTGCACGGGGCGGCTTCTCGACGATCCGCGCGGTGGCGCCGGATTTGGTTATGATCCGCTGTTCGTGCCGGACGGCCATTCGGCAAGCTACGCCGAGCTCGGCGACGAGGTTAAAAATAAACTGAGCCATCGCGGCCGGGCCTGGGCTGCGATGGTCGAGTGGTGGCGCGGACGCTCCTGACCGAGTGGTCAGGGTTGGAAGAGGAACTTGCCAAGATCGAGCACGTCGATGGAGGCGTTGCGCTCGTCGGTCCAAATGAGGCGTGGATCGGGCGGCGCGGAGGGGGCGCGGGTGAGAGTATGCTTTACGCGGCCTTTGTCTTCTTCGGCGGGAAACCAGCCGGCGACGGTGGGCATTTTGTCGGGTCGGCAGACGATGAGGTATTCGGTGGGCGTGGGATCCCAGTCACTGGCGGCGGCGGATTCGGTGATCTCGGTCGCCACATCAATGGCGACCAGATCAAGGGTTCGCGCGGTGGCGGCCACGACAGGAAAGAGCCGCGAGTAGCGGCTGGAAGCGTGAACGAGCAGGATGCCGTCACGGGCGGCAAGCCGCTCCATGTAGGTCTTCATGGCCTCGCGGGTGATTAGGTGGGCGGGAATGCCGTCGCCGGAAAACGCATCCAGGACAATCACGTCGTAGTCGGTGCTGTTTTTTTCGAGTCCCTTGCGGCCGTCGCGCAGCGTGGTGGTGATGCGTCCGCGGGCATCGGCGATGAAGGTGAAGCTCTCGCGGGCGGTGCGCAGGGCCTTGGGGTCGATGTCCCAGAAGTCGTAAACGTCGCCCTTGCGCGAGTAGGCGGCGATAGTGCCTGCGCCCAAGCCGATGAGCCCGACGTTCATGGCCGGTCGTTCGGCCTGGAGGCGTTCCAGCACGCGGCCGATGCCGGTGCTCTCGGTGTAATAAAGCGTGGGGCGGCGGCGGGCGGCCTCGTTGGCGTTGAGCTGGCTGCCGTGGGTGGTGGTTTCGCTGGAGAGGACGGCGCTGTGGTCGTCGGTGCGCACCATGATATGGCTGTTGACGTCACGATAATGGGTGATGCGGGCGCCGTCGCCGGCTTCCGTGTGGATCTGCCTGAGGCCGAGGCCGAGGATCGGCGACGCCAGCACGACGAGAGTGATGGCGACCGCACCGACATCGCGGAGCGACATGAGCCACGACATGCCGATGCCAAGCAGCGCGATTGAAGCCAGCACGAATTCCGTGGGACGGGCCAGCATGGCGGGAATAAGCAGGCTGGAACAAAGGCCGCCAATCACGCCGCCGACGGCGAGAACGAGGTAGTAACGCTCAAACCGGCGGGCGGGACGGAGCTGGTGCAGCAGGGCGTTGCCCAGAAAGCTGCCGCTGGCCGTGAGCGACACGAGCCACCATGCGGTGCCGGCGTTGACGGTCACGGCGGTGAAGCCCTTGGCGACCATGTAGCCGCTCAGGCTGATGGCCAGCCAGGCGATGCAGGTGCGGGTCATCCAAGGTTGCCAGCGTCCGGCGAAGGTCACGGTGAAGCTCAGCAGGTAAACGCCGAAGGGGCCGACCCAGGCGACCGGGGTTGACCCCAGTTCCGCGGAAAGGTGGTGGGTGGCGCCCAGCATGCCGATGCAGGTGAGGGCGCTCAGTCCGAGCCAAAGGGCCATGCGGCCAAATTGCATGGGCTCATCCGCCTCGGTCGCCGAAGGCTCCGCGGACGAGGGCGGCGTGACACGGCCCTTGAAAAGGATGAACCCACACGCCGCGACGAGGGCCGCGGTTACAAATAGCAGTCCGTGCCAGAAGAAAGCCTGTTCGGAAATCCCAAGCGAAGTCTCGATGAGGAACGGATAGGCGACCAGCGCAAGCAGGCTGCCCGCATTGGAAATGGCGTAGATGTGGTAGGGGATTTTCTCGCCTTGGCGTTGCAGCCAGCCGTGCATGAGCGGCGAGATGCTGAAAAGCAGCACCATCGCCGGAAGGCTGGAAAGCGCGAGGCTCCACACCACCGAACCGATGTTATCCTCAAGGTCGCCCTGGCCGGCGGGCAGATGAAAGCATAGGACCGCGGCCACGCTCAGGAAGATGGTGGCAAACGCCTGCGTGCGCAGGGGGCGGCGCACCAGCACGGCCGCCCAGGTGTAGCCGAGAAGAAGCGCGACTTGGAAATACACCATCGCGCCGAGCCAGGTTCCCGCCGCGCCGCCGTGAACGGGCAGGAGGCGCTTGCCCAGCATGGGCTGGATGGAAAACGCCAGAAAGGAGGCGAGCGGCACGGCGCAAAAAATCATGATCCGGAGAGCCTGGGCAAAAACCGGGTGGATGCGTGGGGAATCGTTCATGCGGAAACAGTATGGGTATTTCGTCCGCCGCCGACGAGAGCCAGCAACGAGCGGACGGGAGAGGCGGCGATGGCGGGATAAGCTTCGCAGGGAGTCCAGCAATTGGGGCAGCGCGCCTCGGCGACGGCCTTGCGCACACCGGCGCGGCGGGCCGCCTCGATCACGGGCATGAGCGCGTAGCCGGTGTTGCGGATGTTGCCCAGCGGCTTGTCCCAGATCGTGCAGGGATAGACCTCGCCTTTTTCGGAGAGGTAAGCGGTCGAGAGCAGGGCAGAGCAGGGGATGTTTGTGCGGCCCTCGGCGAGGTAGCGCATGGCCTCGGCGCGGTAAATCCGCTCGACGGCGCGCATGGGTAGCGAACCGGCCGACTTTGACTGCCCGGCGGCGTGGCGCAGCGCGGCCATCACTTCCGCCCGGTGCGCGGTGCCGCCAAATCCGTCCGTCGGCCCGGCGGCGGTGTTGCCGTAGTAGTGCTGCGAGAGATGGGGGATGTTGAGGTGGAATCCTTCCCAGCCGAGGGCGGTTTCGTTTTTCGCCAGCAAGGCGGCGTTGATGGCGGCGAACGTCTGGTCAACCAGCTCGGAGGAGGTGTGGCCGCAGGACGCCTTGTGGCCGTGGAGGGTCATGCCGGCGAAGACATTGTCGGCGCCGAGCAGATTCCTGAGGACGGCGAATGTGTTGATGGCATGGCCGAAGTCATTACGGATGCCACGAAGCCGGTCGTTCAGTTCGGGCGGGCCGTCGATCGAGACGGTCACGACCAGACGAGCGCGGACCTTGGCCCGGATGTCCTCCGCCATCTGGGCGATGCGGTTCGTGGCGATGCCGTTGGTGGGAAAGTGAACGAGAAGGAGATCGGGGCAATGTTCGGCGAAGGCTTGGATGACCTGCGGGAAGTCGGGCCGGTCGGTGGGTTCGCCGCCGGTGAAATCAATCCACTGGAGGAACGGGTTGGACGCCGCCACCGAGCGCACCTCGTCGAGAGAGAGTTCGTCGTCCAGACCGCCGGGCGTGTCTTTGACCTTCCAGATGTCGCAATAAACACAGCGCGAGTGGCAGCGTTTGGTGACGACGAAGATCAGCTTCGAGGGTGCGCCCTCCACGCCGGCGGCAGCAGCGGCGGTGCGTATCGCGAACCGGCTCCATGAATAGAAATCGCTCATGGCGCTTTCGCGGGCGGTGAGGGCGGGGCGGCGGCGGGTGCCGGTTGATGCGCACACTGGATGACGCCGTCCATGTCGAAGATTTCACGGAGCGGGGGAGGCGGAACCTTGCCGCCGAAACGTTCGATGCCCTCCGGGGTGTCGATGCGGAAAAGCCCGAGTTTGTAGGATTGGGAGGTGGTGCGAGCGAAGACGGTGGCGTGAACCTCCTCGAGCAAGGCGGCGGAACGCCTGGCGATGTCCGGCTCGGCGCCGTGCCAGAAATCCCAGTGGTAGTAGATGCCGCCGGGGTATTGGTTGACGAGCTCGCGCAGTTCGTTGCGCATCTGGTTTTCTATGACGAAGAGCTGGGTGGAGTTGACGCTCTTGACCTGCCACATGCACGGGTCGCACGAAATTACCAGCGAGCCCTCGGGCAGGGTAGGCGCGACCTTGGCGACGAAATCTACATCCGCGCGGGCCTCGGCGGATTCGCGGCTGAGGGTGGGAACGTAGTGCATGGCGGCGGCCCAGTTGATCAGGACCATCGCGGCGAGGCCGCCGGCGATCATCGGACGTTGACGGAAGCTGCCGTGAAGGGCGGCCAGCCCGATACCCATGAAAACGGCGACAGGCGCGCAGGATACGACGGCGTAGCGCGAACTGGCACCGTAATAATAACCGCCGGCGTAAAAGAGCACAAAGATACCCCACGAAAGCGTGAACCACAGTCCCACGACGAGACCGGCGGAGCGGTTGCGGGCCAGCAGCCAGCCAATGCCGGCCAGCGCCAGCAGCGTCCCCGCGACGGGAAACCACGCCGAGTCGAAGAAATAGCCGCCGTTGCTGTGCAGATTTTTGCCGACAAACTCCACCGAGAACCGGCGTCCGTCGGTGGCGCCCCAGTCTTCGCCGCGCACGGACCACAGGTGAAGGAGGTTGGGCGTGACCAGCGCGAGCGCCAGCGAGAGGCCGCCCCAGGCGGATTCATCCTCGATAAAGCGGTCCTCGGTGGACCAGAGCACCGCCGCGACCAGCGGAAAAACCAGCAGTGATTCGGGGCGGAAATAGCAGGCGAAGGCCGTCGCGCCGGCGAGCAGCAGGCCGGCGGCCGGTCTTCCCTGGGCGGTTTCGGCATCGCGCAGACGCGCGTGGACGCAGGCCGCGAAAAACGCGAAGACGGCAGTGGCGGCGGCGGCCGGCTCGACCGACACAGTGTGACCCCACCACATGACCAGCGGCGTGAAAACAAACAACAGGCCGGCCGCCAGCGCGGAACCGGTCGGCAAGCGCCAGGGGATGAGCGTGAGAGCGAGGTAGAGCGCGGCGGCGGACAAGCCGACGAGGGCGCGGTTGAGGAAATGGGAGACGCCGTCGGAAACGCCGAAGATGCGGTAGAGCCACGAGAGGAGATAGGGGAGGCCGTTGGGCTGTTTGTTGACCCAGGCGCTATACATCTCGAACTGGCCGTATTCGACGCGGGCGTAGTTGGCGGTCTCGGCGCGGCCAGTATGGGCGATCGTCTGGCCGATCTGCATGTAGAGGTGTTCGTCGAAGAAGATGCGGTTTGTCTGGGGAGCGAGGCCGCAGGCCAGCCAGCCTCCTACGAGCAAGGCGAGCGCGACGAGCATGTGGCGTCGCCCCAGAATGCCCGCCAAGACAGCGTAAACACCCGCGAGGCCTCCGAGGATGGCCACGATGCAGGCGTGCATGCCCCAGACGGTGGTCGTCGGGACGAGGGCGCGCTGGTCGGAGGCGCTCAGGCTGTTGATGATGCGCAAGGCCCAGAAACCGGTGAGGGCCAGAGCGGTGACGGCAAATACGAGCCACACGATGCGAGAACTGCGGGAGGGGGCGCTCATGTCAAATGAGGGAAAGCGGTCGGTTTGGAGAGCAGGGCGGAGCCGAGGGCGAGGTATCCGACGCCGCTTTCCAGCCATGCGGCGACCACGCCGGCGGCGTCATCGGACATGGGTTTGCCGTGCATGTTGAGGCTGGTGTTGATGACGGCTCCGGTGCCTGTGAGCACGCGAACCTGGTCGATCATGCGATACCAAGGGTTCGCAACATCTTCGGCGACCATTTGCGGGCGGCACGATCCGTCGGGGCCGATGGCGCCGGCGATGGCGGAGCGGCCGCGAGGCGTGGTGAGAAAACCCATCGTCATGTGGCGGTTGATGTCCTGCGGCCCGCGAAAATCGGCGAGCAGCGACGGAGCTTCGGAAAGCAGGATGGAAGGGCAGAACGGCTGATACCACACGCGGCGCTTGAGGCGCAGGTTGAGGTCGTCGCGAGCGGTCACGCTGTCCGCGCGGGCCACGATGCTGCGCGCGCCGAGTGCGCGCGCGCCGAGTTCCATGCGGCCCTGCGCCCACATGACGATGGCGCCGTCGGCGACAAGCCGGGCGACGGCGTGCGCGATGTCGGCGGGGCGCGTGAACTGCGCCGAGATGTTGCGCGCGATGGTTTCGGCGTTGAGTCCAAGGTCGCCGTGGTCGGTGCCGAGGCGGAAATCGGCGAAGGGCTCCGGGCGTTTTCCGGTGACCTGTCGCCAGATGGAGAGGGCGGCGCCGAGGGCCAGTCCGCCATCGCCCATCGCGGGGCAAACTTCGAGGCGTTCGATGCCCGGGGAAGAGCGGATGAGGCGGTTGACCTTGATGTTGGAGGCGACGCCGCCGGCGTAGCCGAAAAGGCCGATGCCGGTGGCCTTGGCCAACTGCGAGAAGAAACGCGGGACGAGTTGCTCCAGGGTCTGCTGGGCCTGCCGGGAAACCTGTTCGCGCGGCGTGCACCAGACGATGCGCGCCACTTCATGGGCCATGCGGGACGGCGCTACGGAGCAGCGAAGCACGGGCAGCCCGGCGGCATCACTGGCGAGGCTGAACCATTTGAGGAACGGGTTGGTTTCTACGGGCGTATCCACGGCGTAAGTGGCGAGCGCCATGACCTTGCCCTCGTCTTCGAGAGGGCGCATCTGGAGCTCGTTGGTCACGTGCTCAAAGAACAGGCCGAGCGAGGCCGAGCCAGGGATGGAGATGAGTTTTTCGAGGGTGGCGGTCGAGTTGGACCATTTCCAGACGGAGCCGGATTCGCCGTCGCCGATGCCGTCAAGGGTGATGATCAACGCGTCGCCGTCCCACTCCGGCCAGAAGGCGGCGGACGCGGCGTGGGCTTCGTGGTGGTCAACAAGGTAAACGTCTTCGCGGGGGACGCCGAGCGCCGAGGCGAGTGAACGCCGGGCCCATGCACGCAACAGGCCGGAGGTGGGCCACTGGGTGAGGCGATATTTGGCGCGCACGGTCAGGCCATGAAGAGGGCCGGGCGGTTCCAGACGGCGGCGGAGACGGTAATAACGTTCCTTGGTCGAAGGCAGGAGGCGGGTGAGGGTTTTCGCAGGATCGGAGGTTGTGACAGCCCAGGCAACCCGCCGGCCGTCAGCGGCGCGACGCATCGCGGCGATGGCTCGGACGGGCAGGCCGACGTCGAGCTTGCGGCCGCTGAGGCGTTCCTCGTTGAGCGCAAGGACGACGCGTCCGTCGATCACGAGGGCGGCGCCTGCGTCGTGGCCGTCCCAGACTCCGATCACGGCGTCGCAGGATGGGTTCATGCGGCGTCGTTGTGGGTGCGGCGGCGGCAGAGACCTTCGACGAGCCGCCATCCGTAGGACAGCCAGGTGAAGGGGCTGGAAAGGGATATCTTGGAGTAACCGGCGGCGCGCGGACGTTCGTGGGTGGGAACTTCGGCGAGGCGGTATCCGGCGGCGAGGGTGGCCATGATCATTTCCATCTCGATGGTGGTGTGCTTGGAACTCAGGCCAAGATGGCGAAATACGTCGGTGCGGATGGCGCGGAAGCCGTTTTGGGAATCGGACAGGCGGACGCCAAACCGCATGTTGATGAGGCAGGTGATGAGGGCCGAACCGGTGAAGCGCAGGAACTCGTCGCCGCCGCCGTGCAGTTCGTCGGAGCCTCCCATGAGGCGCGAACCGGTGACGTGATCGGCGGTGCCCGCATGAATGGGCGCGACGAGCAGCGGGATGTCGATGGGATCGTGGGAGCCGTCGGCATCGACGAAGACGCAGACGGGCGTCTCGACGTGGCGGATGGCGAGCTGGAGGGCCGCGCCTTTGCCCTTGCCCTCGTCGCGGATGACCAGGGCGCCGGCGGCGGCGGCTACGGCGGCGGTTTTGTCGGTGGAACCGCCTTCAACCACGATGACGCGGGCGGCGAAATGGAGGCATTCGCGAACGACTGCTCCGACGGTGGTGGCTTCGTTGCGGGCGGGAATGACGGCGGTGACGGCGATGTCGGGGTATTCGGTGTGGCGGACGAGATCGTGGGATTGCAAGCGTCCTTGGCGAATCATGCGGCGGGCGCGCAGGAGGACAAAGGTCTCCTCGTTTTCGCCAAACTTGAGGATGTCGCCGGAGGAGGTTTCCGGAGATGGCGTCGCTGATTCGATGCGCAGGTCCGTCGTGGCCATCAGCGGCTCCAGGTGAAGAAGCCACCCCGGCTGAAACCGGTGATCTGGGGGGCTCCAGGCGTGGTTTGCGTTTTCAGGGAATTGTTGAAGGCAAACGTGCGCAACGCAGGCTGAATATACACGCCCGTGCCGGTTTTGAAGGGGCGGGTCATGTGGGTGGAGTCGAAGAGACGGCCGATTGACCCGTAGAAGCGGACCGAGGCGGAGGGAGTATACCAGTCCTCCAAGAAGCGCACGAGGTTCTGGGCGCCGCCACTGGCGGAGGTCGAGGTGGCGGAGGTGGCGCCAGTGAGGATGCCTGCCGCGATGGTGGTGGTGCCGCTGGTGGCCACGCGCGATGTGATGGCGGTGCTGACGGTGCTGTCGGTCCATGCCGAGGAAAGGACGGTGACCGCATCGGACATGAGCATCGCTGGATTGTAAATACCTCCGCTGGTGGTGGTGGTGTTGTAGTTGCCCTTGACGTAGAGACCGCCGTTGGTCGCCACGGAGAAACCGCCGGCGGTGCCGCTGTTGGGCGTCGCGGAGCCGTTGACAAGGCGGACGGCGGCCGGGGCGGTTGAGGATGAATTGGCGAGGTAAACGTAGAGGAGGCCGTTGAAGGCGCTGGTTGTGGACGTGGACGGCATGTATGTCTCAATCGCGGTTTTTAGGGTGGCGACGTCGATCTGGCTGATGGCGACAGTGCGGCCTTCGCGCTGGTCATACATGGTGGCGCTCGTGATGGCGGCCTGGACGGCGGTGGCGATGGTTGAGTTGATGGTGGCTGCGTTTGAAGTGACGCTTACGGTGGTGCCGTCGGCCCCGATCGCGATGACGAGGCCGGCTTTGTTGTAGGCGCGCAAGGCGCTCACGTTGGGATCGTCGGTGACGGCACCGATTCCAGAGAGGGTGGAATAGGCGGGATACTCGGCGCTGATGACGCCGGGTTGCTGGGCGGATGTGGCGGCGGCGGCGGCGGCGTAGACGGCAGAAGGGGGAGGGGCGACCATCGAGCGGTAAACCAGGTTTTCCGAGCTGGCCAATTGGGTCGCGTAGGAGCTTGCGGCGGTCGTGGGGTCGGCGCTGATGTTGCCGAAAAGGCCGTTGTAAGTGGAGGCGCTGGTGATGCCGTATTGTTTGGCGAGGGCGGTCGCGTCGAGGCCGCCGAGAAGATTTTCGGGGGCGTCCATGGTTTCCAACTGGCTCGAGGTGGCGGTGAGGGCGGTCACGCCATCGGAGGCCAGCGGCGCCTTGAGGCCCAGGTTGGCGTTGGCGACGGTGGTGGTTGTCCCTGCCGCCGTGTTGAAACTCCCTACCTCACGATAAATGGTGTCACCCGCCGAATCTGAATTGAAATAGCCGGAGCTCAAATAGCGGACTTGGCCGCTGATCGTGAGCGAGGCCGAGGCGCTGTTTTGAGCGGCCATGTAGATGCTGCCGTTGGCGGCGATGTCGCCTTCGATCACGGTGGGTCCTCCGGGGAGGAACTCCAGGTCGCCTTGGGAGAAAATATTATACTGGAAGATCGGGGAGGTGGAGGTGTAGACGTGGCGGCCGATGCGGACGGCTACCGAGCCGGCATAGGGGCTGGTGGCGGGCGGAAGCACTTCAATCCGGATCAGGAAATAGGTGAACGTGCCGGTTTTGGTGGTGTTGGGGATGGTGCCGAGAACGGGGCCTTGCTCGACGGCGACAGAACGCCGGACGATCCAATTGTCAGCCTGTTGGGCGACAAGGAAAGCGGTGCGGTCGGTGCGCGGATCGGTGCCACTGTCCGCTAAATTGTAACTGCTGGAACTCAATTGCGTCGGGATGTCGGACGGATTGATGCTGCTCGCGACAATCATGAATTTGACCTGATAATAGAGGTTTTCGAGTTCACTTTCGGCCACGGCGCGCGCCTTGGCGCGAAGGTCGTTGCGCTGGGAGAGCTTGTAGGAGTTCAGCGCCATATCCAGCACCACCGCCGCGCTCACGGTGAGGAGGAGGATGAAAAACATGGTGGTCAGCAATACGCTGCCCCGCTGTTGCGTGGATTTCATGTCACGAAGGACTGGAGCGCGTGGGTTCTCAACCATCGAGCGGGATGCTGGTGGTGGGAATCGAGGTGGAGCTGGTCGTGCTCGAGGTGGTGGTGGGGATTGAAGTGGTCGTGGTAGACTTGGTCGAAGTGGTGGATTTGGACGTGGTCGAGCTTGTGGTGGTGGACTTAGACGTGGTGGTGGAGGTGGACGTAGTGGAGCTTGTTGTGGTCGAAGTCGAAGTAGTCGAGGTGGTCGACTTGGATGTGGTCGAAGTGGTCGTGCTCTTGGTGGTCGAAGTCGAAGTAGTGGAGCTGGAGGTAGTGGAGGTGGTGGACTTCGAAGTGGTGGAGCTCGAGGTAGTGGAGGTGGTCGACGTCGAGGTGGTGGACGAGGTGGTCGATTTCGAGGTGGTGGACGAGGTGGTGGACTTCGAGGTGGTGGATGAGGTGGTCGAGCTCGACGTTGTCGAAGAGGTGGTAGTGGAGGTGGTCGACTTCGAGGTGGTGATGCCGGCGTAGGAATTGGTGCTGAGGGGATTGCCGGATTTCGGCATGATGACCCCTTCGGAGTAATTGGTCTTGTAGTAGGTCGGCACGCTGCCCGGGAGGTAGGTGGCGGTATCCGCATTCAGGTATGTGATCTGCCAGTTGATGGCGGGCTCCGTGGCAAAGCCGCCGGAAGGATCGGCTGGGGTCTGCACGAACAGAAAGCGGGTGGCGCTGTCGATGTTGTTGGAGAGAACGACGTAGGAGGTGTCGGCGGTGCTTTCGTAGTAGCGGAGTTCCGAAAGGGCGGAGTTGTCCGTCCGGACGAAGGTGGCGTATTTCCTCGGGCGTTGGATCGTGGCGAGGGTGTTGGCGGCCACATCGGATTTATTGCTGGTGATAGTGGCGGCGGAGATGGAGGTGGTCAGCGTGACGCTGACATTTCCGGCCGTGCCGGGGGAGCGGGAGTCCGAAACGCTCGCGACGACGGCTCCGCTACCCAGATTTGGGGAGTCGATCATCACGTAGTCACCGACTTCGACGTTAACGTCGGACGGACAGGCGAGCGTGATGTCACTGCTGCTGGCTAAAGTGGTGGCGGGAACAGTGGCGAATGAGCCGATCTGGGTGCGGTAAGTAATGCAGCCCGCGCGGCCGGACGTGCCTATATCGGAATAAGTCGGGACGATGCGGATAGGGGTGGTCTGACTTACGGCGGCCGAGAGCTCCTTGTTGATATGCTCCTGAAGCTTGCGAGTGTTGGTCGTCGCATCGTCGAGCATGGTGATCTTGGTGATGGTGCGGGCGGACATCACGATAATCATGCAGACGGCGCCCATGATCAGGAGGCCGATGGACATGCCGACCATCACCTCGACCAAGGTAAACGCCCGGTTGAGGGAAGAGCGAAGGGTAAATGGAGATGACGAGGCGGGGGTCATGGGACGGCGCGAAGCACGGTCATGCTTTGCGTGTAAGGGTAGCCGGAGACGGTAAAGCTGATGGAGAATGTAGCCCTCAGAAGATAACCGGCGGCGGTGTAGGGGGCCGAGCTGGACGAGCCCGTGGTGGGACTAATTTGCTCCACGAGGCGGGTGACGGTGGCCGGAATGGTGCTGCTAGAGGAGCCCAGGGTAATGCTGAGTCCTGAGGAGGGCGTGGCGGCGGCGATGTTGGTGCTTTCGTCGCTCAACTGGGGCGTGCCGGTGTTGTCGTCCCACAGGAGACCCTCGCCGGTGTAGACTCCGTTGGTGGTGTTGAAAAGCCACACGGTGTATCCACTGGTGTCGGTGGTTTGAAGGCGTTCGAATTGATCGGCGTAGGACTGGAGGATGGCGCGGGCGTTGTCGCGATAGCGCGTGAGGGCGGAGATGTTATAGGACCGGACCTCGATGGTATAAACCCCGAGCATACACATGGTGAAAATAACGGTGGAAACCATCGCCTCGACGAGGGTGAACGCCGCGAACATGCGCTTGCGGTTGAGACGCGAACCGCCCCTAGCCCCTGCTGGGTATCTCGCCTTGGCAAGATGAGGGGACGTGTCGGTGAGCATGGGTCCACTTTTACGCATCTTGCGCCAATTGCTAGGTGAAAAAAGGCCCTGATAAATAGAGCCAAACGGCCCTAGTGTCCGCCTTGATCCTTGGCGAAGAGGGCGGCCGCTTCGGAGCGTCTGGAGACGTGGAGTTTGTCGAAGATGTTGCTCAAATAATTTTTGACCGTCTTTTCGGTGAGGGTCATTTCCTGGGCGGCCTCTTTGTTGGTTTTGCCCTCTGCGATCAGGGCGAGCACGCGGCGTTCCTGAGGCGAAAGCATCGCGAGGGTGTTTTTGGTGGCCGGGGCGGTGGACCGCATGAGGGCGAGCACGCGCGCGGTGATGGCGGGATCGAGGATGGACTTGCCCTCGGCGACGTCGTGGATCGCCTGGACGAGGGCGCGGCCGTGAACCTCTTTCAAAAGATAGCCGTGGGATCCGGCGCGGATGGCGTTGTCCACCACGTCCTCGTCGGCGACGGAGGTGAGCACGAGCACGCGGGTCGCGGGCGAGCGTTGTAAAATCTGGCGGCAGGCGTCGAAGCCCGTGCCGTCGGGCAGGCGGATGTCGAGCAACACCACGTCAGGCTGGTGACGGGTCGCGGCTTCGACGGCGGAGGCTACGTTGTGGGCCTCGGCAATTATGGTGAGTGATTTTTCGGCTCCGAGCAGGGCGCGCAGGCCCATGCGAACGACTTCGCTGTCGTCGACCACCAGCACCCGCAAAAGGGGTTTGGTTGAAGCGGGCTTCATGGGATTCAAGTTGCCGGGAGCGTGAGGACGATGCGTGTGCCGACGCCCGGTTCGCTCGTGAAGGTCAGGCGGCCGCCAATGGTTGCGGCACGGGCTTGCATGTTGGCTAGGCCGTGGCCGCCGCTGGCGGGCCCAGCTTTGGGGTCAAAGCCGCGGCCGTCGTCCTGCACGAGCAGACACACCGCGTTGTCGCCTTTGTGCAGGCGCAGGGTGATGTTGCGGGCCTCGCCGTGGCGCAGTGCGTTGCTTAAGGCTTCGCGCACGAGCGGAACGAGCTGGGTTAGCTGGTCGGTGGAGACGCGGAGCGCGGCCGTGTCGTCGATTTTGTAGTCGAAGGACACGTCGCGCCCGGCGCGGAGTTCTTCGGCGACCGCACGCAGCACGGCCAGGAGGCTGTCGCGGCGAACGTTGTCGGGAGAGAGACCCTTGATGTGGTTGCGCACGCTGACGATGGTGTCGTTGATGGTTTTAAGCGCGGTGTCGAGACGGAGGGAAGCTTCCGCCGGGTCGCGTTGGAGAAGATCCTTGGCCGACTCGATCACGAGGCCGGTGGCGTAAAGCGACTGGATGGTGCCGTCGTGGAGGTCGCGGCCGAGGCGGACTTTCTCGTCGAGAGTCTGGCTGACGAGCCGTTGCTGGAGCAGGAGGCTTTCCTCGGTGCGCTGCCGGACGTCGCGTTCGTGGACAAGGGCTTCGCCTTGGGTGGCGGCGGCGATGGCAAGTTGCTCGACGGTTTTGATGTCCTTGCGCACGTCCTTAAAGCCCGGCGCATCGGTCATGCCGCGCCGCGCCGGCACCAAAGAAACCGCCAGAAGCGCCGCAAAGGAAACTCCCACGAGAATGACGACGGCTTTTTGCTGGTCGGAGCGATAGGGGCGAAGTGCGTCTTTTTCGGTATTGGTCAGCGCGCCTCCGTCGCGATGCTGCCGTTCCAAAGTGCGGCGGTGGACCCATGTTTCCAGGATCGCGGCGGCGGACCCGACGAGGCACAGGGCGAAGG
The DNA here is from genome assembly GCA_025361935.1 of Verrucomicrobiota bacterium. GTDB lineage: Bacteria > Verrucomicrobiota > Verrucomicrobiia > Opitutales > Opitutaceae > Rariglobus. The sequence continues at coordinate 10,064 of JANYJB010000067.1, read as the reverse complement.
CGAGCACGAGGAGCCTGAGCGCGTTTGGCATGGGAAACAGTCCTCAACTTGTCCCGGTGCCTCCGGCTGGCAACGGCAAAGCCGCCTAAGGAGGAGTTTAGCAAATTCTTCGACATTTTCCGCGGCGTGCGTTTGTTTTTCCTGCTCCGCCCATGAAGACATTCTACATCACGACCGCGATCGACTATGTGAACGGTTCGCCGCACCTCGGCCATGCCTACGAAAAGGTGCTGACGGACGTCATTGCCCGCTTCCGTCGTCTGATGGGGGACAACGTCTATTTCCTCACCGGCGTGGACGAGCACGGTCAGAAGGTCCAGCAGACCGCCAAGAAGCGCGGCATCCCTCCGCAGCAGTTCTGCGACGAGGTCTCCGAGGAGTTCCGCGCCGTCTGCAAGAAGCTCAACATCTCCAACGACGACTTCATCCGCACGACCGAGGAGCGCCACAAGAAGGTCGTTTGCCAGATACTCCAGCAGCTCTTCGACAAGGGCGAGATCTACAAGGCCGAATACAAGGGCTTCTACTCGACGCGCCAGGAACAGTTCCTCCAAGACAAGGACCGCAACCCAGATGGACGCTGGCCCGAGATCTTCGGCGAGGTCACCGAGATCACCGAGTCGAACTACTTCTTCAAACTGGCCTCCTACCAGGACTGGCTGATCGAGTTCCTCAAGAAGAACGAAAACTTCGTCTTCCCGCGCTACCGCCAGAAGCAGGTGCTCGAATTCCTCTCGGAGCCGCTCAACGACCTTTGCATCTCGCGTCCGAAAGATCGTCTCGAATGGGGTATCACGCTTCCCTTCGACGACAACTTCGTCACCTACGTCTGGTTCGACGCGTTGGTGAACTACTACTCGGCGGTGATCGACAAGCCCGGCCTCTGGCCGGCCGATTTCCACGTTATCGGCAAAGACATCCTCGTGCCGCCTCATGCCGTTTACTGGCCCATCATGCTTAAGGCCTGCGGTCTCGAAGCGCCGAAATCGCTCCTCGCGCACGGGTGGTGGTCGATCAACGGCACCAAGATGTCCAAGAGCACGGGCAATTTCGTCGAACCCATCGCCTTCGCCGACCAATACGGCGTGGATGCACTCCGCTACTTCCTCATCCGTGAGATGAGCGTCGGCCAGGACAGCGACTTTTCTCTCCAGCAGTTCCTCATCCGCTACAACAGCGAACTCGCCAACAACCTGGGCAACCTCGTCAACCGCACGCTCAACATGACCAACCGGTTCTCCGCCGGCGTCGTGCCCGCCGCCGAGGTTTCCGAGGAACCCGAGCAAGCGCTCAAGGCCCTCTGGGAAAAGACGCGCGACGAAGTCATCCCGCTGTGCGAAGGCTTCCAGTTCCACATCGCGCTGGAGCGCACGTTCGCGTTCATCACCGCGACCAACGCCTACATCGAGACGCGCGCCCCGTGGAAGCTCGGCAAGTCCGCCGAAGCGAAGGATCAGGCGCTCCTCAAAACCTCGCTGGCCACGATGGCCGAGGCCCTGCGCCTCGGCGTGGCGCTGCTGCCCGCCGTCATGCCCGAGACGACGGTTAAAATCAACGGCGTGCTCGGCTACACGGCCGGCGCGGTCTGGAAGGACGAACTCATATGGGGCTCGCGTTTGACCGGTTCTAAGGTGGCCGCCACTGCGATCCTCTTCCCGCGCCCGCAGACTGAGCCGAAGGCGGGTTGATCCGCGCGAGTCGTGACCATCCTGCCCATCAATCCTGCGGACAACGCCTCGCCCGACGCTCTGCGGGCGTTTCTAGCACAGTGTCGTGAAGCCGCGCGACGTGATGGGCATGACAAGCTGGTGAGCATCTCCATCGCGGTCGGGGCGCTCGATCCGCTGGCGGTGCTGGAGTCGATCTTCGAGCCGGACCAGCCCCATTTCTACACCGAGCGTCCGGGGCTGGACTCGGCCATCGCCGGCGCCGAGGCGGTGGTCGCGCACACCGCGCACGGGGCGGACCGCTTTGTTTCGGTGCAGCGCTTCGTGGACGACACGCTGGAACACACCATCGCAGTCGGCGCGGTGGACGCGCCCTTTGGCGGCCCCCATTTTTTCACGAGCTTCACCTTTCTCGATGAGGTCGAGGCCGGCGAACCGTTCCCGGCCGCGCAGGTGTTTGTGCCGCGCTGGCAGGTCGCCCGCGCCGGCGCGAAAACCACGGCCGTGGCCAACCTTCTGGTCTCCCCGGACGCCGATCTCGCCGCGCTGACCGAGCGCGTCTGGCGGGCGCACGCGAAGTTCGCGGGGTTCAACTACGCCTCGACTGTGGGAGAGGCCGCACCTTTCAAGCCGTCCTTCGCGCGCAACGAGGTCGGGGACTACCGAGCGGCCGTGGCCAAAGCGATCACCCGCATCGGGGCGGGCGAGTTTCAAAAAATCGTGCTCGCCCGCGCCATCGACCTCACGGCAGACGAGCCCCTGCACCCGTTGCGCGTGCTCAACGGCCTGCGCCAGCGTTTTCCGGATTGCTACGCGTTCTCCGCCGCCACGGGTCGCGGGCCCAGTTTTATCGGGGCGTCGCCCGAGCGGCTGGTGCGAGTGAGCCAGAACGTATTCGAGACCGAGGCGCTCGCCGGATCGGCGCGGCGCGGTCTGCGCGCGAGCGAGGACGCCGCGCTCGCTGCCGCGCTTCAGCACAACGAGAAGGACCTACGCGAACACCGGCTGGTGCTCGATTCCATCGTGCGCCGGCTCGCTCCGCTCGGGCTTGAACTGGAGTTTGACGAAACACCGGTCATCCGTCGCTTGGCGAATGTCCAGCATCTGGCCACGCCCATCCGCGCGGCGCTGCCCGATGGCGTGCGCCTGCTTGATGCCTTGGCACGGCTGCATCCGACTCCTGCGGTCGGCGGCACGCCCCGCGAACCGGCGGTGAAGGCGATTCGTGAACTGGAAGGTTTTCCGCGCGGGCTTTACGCGGGCGCACTCGGCTGGCTCAACGCGCGCGGTGGCGGCGAGTTTTTCGTGGGCATCCGCTCGGCGCTGATCGACGGACCGAGCGCCCGTGTTTACGCGGGCGCGGGGATTGTCGTCGGCTCGGAGCCCGACCGCGAATACGCCGAGACCGAGCTTAAGTTTCACGCCGTGCAAGATGCGTTGCTCGGCTGAGCGGATAAACCTATGGCCACGCCTACCGAACAGAATTTTTTAGACTACAAGAAAGCCGAGAAGAAGGCGCTGGAGATCATGACCGCGATGAAGACCTCCTCGCCCAAGACGGTGGACATCGAACTGGCGCTGTTGGTAGCGATTTTTGAGCTGCACAAAGGCTCGCTGCCAGCGGAGACGATCGGCGCCATCGTGCAGGGACACCTTAAGCAGATCATCCCGCATTACGCAGGGAAACCGCCGGTTGGGAAATAAACCGGGGTTCCTATGACTGCATCGCCGTCACGGGAGGTTCATTGCGAGGATGCTATTCCGTGGATGCAACAGCGAGGGCGGATCGAAGGCGCGTGCGCGGTGACGTCGTTGCCGGACGTTTCGGAGGTCGGCATGGATCTGCCGGTTTGGCGCGCGTGGTTTCTTGATGCGGTGAGGCTGGTTGTTGACGCGGTGCCGGACGAAAGCGCGGCGTTGTTTTTCCAGTCGGACATCAAGCGCGACGGCGCGTGGATCGACAAAGGTGCGATGGTGATCCGCGCCGCCGAGGACGCGGGCGCGCGGGTATTGTTTCACAAGATCGTGTGCAGGCGTCCGCCGGGAATGCTGACGTATGGCCGGCCGGGTTACACGCATCTGATCGCGGTGTCGCGGGCGATGAAGTGTCCTGAGGTGCTGCCGTTGCCGGACATCATCACGGATGCGGGACGACTGCCGTGGGTGCGGGCGATGGGTGTGCGCGCGGCGGCGCAGGCCGTGCGTTTTGCAAAGGAGCAGGCGGGGGCGAAGACGATCTTCGATCCGTTTTGCGGCGTGGGCACGGTGCTGGCGGTGGCGAACACACTTGGACTGGACGCGCTCGGTGTAGAAAAATCACGGAAGCGTTGCGAGCAGTCGCGCACGCTGGTGGTGACGGCGGAAGAACTGTGACGCTCCAAGTCGGCTTTATTGCGCCTGTAACGACTGCAAAAGCTGGAGTGCCGGTGCGTAATTCGGGGTGATTGCGAGCGCACGCTTGACGGCTTCGCGGGTGGCTTCCATCCGACCGGCCCGCAACTGGATCGTGGCGGCGGCGTATGGATAGTCTGGCGACCGGGGGTTGGCTTGCTCGGCGCGTGCGAGGGCTTCCAGCGCGTCTTGCGCATGACCCTGGCTGTTTAACAACAGTCCGAGGTTATACCAGGCGCGGTCCAGATTTAGGTCGCGTTTCACGGCTCCGCGCAGGGCGTTTTCGGCGTCGGTGGTGAGGCCAGCTTCGGCGTAGGCGAGTCCGGCGTTGAATAACGCGTTGGCGTTCGTTGGTTCAATCTCGGCGGCTTTCGCAAAACTGGCGGCGGCTTCCGCGGGTTTGCTCGCGGCAAGGTAAATTTGAGCGATGTAATTACGAATGGCACCAGATGTGGCATCCCACGGGGCGGCTTTTTCCAGAGTCTGGATTGCCTTGGTGGTTTGGCCGCGGTTGGCGTAATCGAGACCGATGCGGGTAAGGCCGGCGGGTTGATCGACGGTCAGGCGGTAGTAGGCATCAAGTTCGTGGCGTGCTTCGGAGTTGTCGGGAAGTTCGTCGGTCAGCGCCTGCGCGGCATCCAGGCGGACGAGGCGAACGGGATCTTGCAGCAGTGGACGCAGGGCGGGGCGGGCGTCCGGCAGCGTGCCAAGGGCGCGCACGGCGGCGGCGCGTTCCAGAGGGGAAGTGGCGGTGAGGGAGGCCAAGGCGGCGGTGCGGACGGAGGGATCGGCGGCGTGAGGCGAGAGCAGGTCGAGGTAGGTGGCACGCCAGGCGGGGATGTCTTCTTGGGCGAGCAGGGCGAGGAGGCTGGCGGGCGCGGAGGGTTGACCGGCTTGGGCGGCGGCGATGGCGCGGGCGCGGGCGCGTTGTCGGGAATCGAGCTTGGCGCCATACCAGGCGTTGGATTTTTCGATCAGCCAGTCGGTGGGTTTGTCGGCGTGGCAGCGGCTGCAGGCGTTGGGGATGCCGAGCTCTTTGGTGAGGAGAGGGTCGGGCTTGAGCCAGCCGTGATCATGGCGGGGCGAACGCTGCATGTAGGGCGTGGTGGGCATGTGGCAGGATACGCAGGAGTTGCCCGCGCTGCCGTCGGCATGGTGGGAATGTGCCACGGGGTCGATGGGCACGGCGCGGGCGCCGCCAGCCATGACGCGGCCGGGGGCGGCGTGGCATTGGAGGCAGAGGGCGTTGTTCTCCACCGGCAGGATGGTCTTGGTGGTGTGCGGGTCGTGGCAGTCGAGGCAGGTCACGCCGGCGTGGCCCATGCGGCTGAGGAGAACCGAGGTCCAGTTGAAGTCTTCGTCGCGCTGCTGTCCGTCAGGGTAATACGTGGTGGGGTTCGTCGGGAGGACGATGCGGTAGTGGTCGTAGTAGTTGTCGCCCGGCTTGAAGGTGGCGGTAAGGGCTTCGTTGCGGGCGTGGCAGGGGACGCACGTCTGCATCATGAGGGAACGGTCGCCGTGGAACGGGTTGTTCACGGCGGCGGGGTTGTAGGGGTTTTGGGAGTGAGCGGCGGGCTGTTCACCGTGGCACTGGACGCAGCCTATCCCTTGCTCGATCCAGGTGGAGTGATAGGTGTCGGTGGCGGCGGAGTGGTTGGGGGCGTAGCCGGTCATGTGGCATTGGGCGCACATTGAGTTCCAGTTCATACCGCGGCCGGTCCAGTGGCCCCATTCGCCTGGCTGGCGATTCTCGGTGCCGAAGACGTTGAACCAGTCTTTTCGCTTTGGATCGTAGGCGATCTCGTGGGGCTGCCAGCGTCCATCGGACGAGGGGATGAGCGGTTGCCAGATGGGTTTGTGCCCCAGAATCATCACAGACAGTTTCGGATCCGAAATGGGCAGCGCGCCGGGGAAAGTTTTGAGGGCGGCGATTTCGGCGGGGCCTGGCATCCGGTTGGCGAGGGCGTGGTCGGTGTTTTTCCAGTCCTCAAAAATGGAATTATGGCACCCGCGGCAGGATTGGGAGGTCTGGGCCATGCCGGCATGGCTCACCGGCGCAGTCGCAGCGACGGGTTGTTGTTTTTTAGCGCAACTGGAGTTGGCCAGCGCAAGCCCGAGTATCAGCGCAGCAGATAAAGTGATTAGGGCAAAGGGCTGCGACATGGTAACGGGAAAAAGGGCTGTTTAGACCCGGCCCAGCGCCGTCCACTGGTTCGTGCGAATGAGGTTCGCCAAACGGGTCTGATCGACGCTTGCGGACACGTGCGGCGGGGCAAGTTAAATTGAGCTCTAACTTTAACCCTGCGGAAAAAGCCTAGCCACCGCCACGCGCCGATAATCAAAAATACGCCGCAGCGTGCGGCGCACCCAGAGCGCATGAACCAGATCGCCGAGCGGACCAAAGGGCAGTGCGTAGGTGACGCGGTCGATCATCTGCACGCCGCCTTCGACGGGGAAAAAGTGGTGTTCGTGATACCAGAGCCGGTAAGGGCCGACGCGTTGTTCATCTACAAAAAAAGACCGGTCGCGCACATGGCGGATCTCGGTGAGCCAGCCGACGCGCACACCGGGGGCGACGCGTATGCGGTAGGCGATGAGCTGGCCCTGATACATCGGGGGCGGCGCGCCGAGGATCTCAAAGTGCATCTCGGGCGGGGTGAGGGCGTTCAGGTTTTCCGGGGCGGAAAAATAGGCCCAGACTTGGTCGATCAGTGCGGGGATGAATTGGGTGCGCTCGAGCGTGTGAATCATGGTGTGGCGCCGTAGAGGGAGTGCGTTCGGATTTTTTTGGCAAGTAGTCCGCACATTTTATCTGTGTGGTTCTCTGGTTATTTTGCCCGAGCTTGGCGTTATACTAAATGTTCCGATGCCAAGTTTCAGCGATGGGATTGCCGGAGTGATAGACGAAATGGAGGACGCGGCGGTGCTTGGGTGTGGTCGCCGGGGAGGAGGCGTGCAGCAAAAGGGGCCGCATGAGTAGGACTTCGCCTTCTTTTGCTAGGCAGGCGACTTCCTTGCTTTGTTGAAGCATTGAAGGGATTTCTGCCCCTTTGAAAAACCCATGGCGATGGCTGCCGGAGGCGACGCGCAGAGGACCGTTGGTTTCATCGCAGTCGTCGAGGTGAAGGCGGACGGCGAGCAACTTTTCCAAGACTTCGCGAGGCGGACGTGCGTAATGAATGCCGTCCTTGATGGAAGGCAGAGCGTAGTCGGTAGACTTCACTTTGCAGGTGAAGGGAAACATCAGATCCTGATGCCACGTTACTTTCCAGTTGGTCGAGGGGTTCTTGTCGAAGGCGATGGCTTGGATGGCGACAGCGGTTGATGGAAGCACGTCGGAATCGATCAGCCTGCGCCGGAGATCAAGCGCGGTTTGCCGCACGGCGGCATCGTCCAATAGGCAGCGTTGTCCGGCGCTTCCGTCGGTGAAGGCGGACGTGCGCAGTGCATCCAACGTAGTGCGATCAAGATGAGTGGAGGCGAGCGCCCACCCATCTTGATCCAGTTTAGTCATGGATGCCGGTGAAGGGGTGTTTAACCCACCCATTTCCGGGCGTTGCGGAAGAGTTGGAGCCAAGGGGCGTCTTCTTGTCCGCGCCAGGCGGCGGGGGCCCAGCTTTGCTGGACGGTGCGAAAGACGCGCTCGGGGTGCGGCATCATGATTGTCACGCGGCCGGTCGTGGTCGTGAGGGCGGTCATGCCATGCGGGCTGCCGTTCGGGTTGAGCGGGTAGTGCTGCGTGACGGCGTGGTGGTTGTCCACGTAGCGGGCGCTCACGAGGCCGGAGGCGCTGAAGGTTGCGGCGGAGGAGTCGGCCGGGAACTCGGCGAAGCCTTCGCCGTGGGCGATGGCGATGGGCAGGACGCTGCCTTCCATGCCGGCGAAGAGGATGCTGGGGCTTTTCTCGATCTTGAGGGAGGCGACGCGGGCTTCGAAGCGTTCGGATTTGTTCTGCACGAAGCGCGGCCAAGCGTCAGCGCCGGGGATGATGCTGTGGAGGTTGCTCATCATCTGGCAGCCGTTGCAAACGCCGAGGGCAAAGCTGTCGGTGCGGGCGAAGAAAGCGGAGAACTCGTCGCGGGCGCGGGGATTGAAGAGGGCGCTCTTGGCCCAGCCTTCGCCGGCGCCGAGGACGTCGCCGTAGCTGAATCCGCCGCAGGCCACGAGGCCGCGGAAGTCGCGGAGGGAAATGCGTCCGCTGATGATGTCGGTCATGTGGACGTCCACGGCTTTGAAGCCGGCGCGGGTGAAGGCGGCGGCCATCTCGACTTCGCCGTTTACGCCTTGCTCGCGGAGGATCGCCATGGGTGGGCGGGCCTTGCCGCCGATAGCGGGAGCGGAGGAGAAATCGAACGCGACCTTGGGCGTGAGGCCGGGGTTGGTGCGGTCGAGGCGGAGGGCGTGCTCTTGCTCGGCGCATGCGGGGTTGTCGCGGAGGGAGGCGATGCGGCGGGTGACGTCGGACCAGATGGCGCGGAGGGAGCCGAGGTCTTCGTTGAAGATTTCCTGGCCGCCGCGCTTGATGCGGAGGGCGTGGTGGGCGTTGAGCGTGCCGATGCGGCTGACGCAGGTTTTCAGGCGGTTGGCGCGGAGGATGTCGGAAACGTCGTCGAGGTCGTCGGAGCGGATTTGAATGACGGCGCCGAGTTCTTCGCTGAAGAGGGTGGAGAACGCGCTGTGGCTGGCGGGGATTTCGAGGTCCACGCCGGTGTGGCCGGCGAAGGCCATTTCCACGATGGTGGCGAGAAGGCCGCCGTCGGATCGGTCATGGTAGGCGAGGAGTTTTTTCTCGCGGCCGAGTTGCTGGATGGCGTTCCAGAAGCCTTTCAACTGGGCGGGGTTTTCGACGTCGGGGGGGGCTTCGCCCATCTGCGAGGCGACTTGGGCAAGAATGGAGCCGCCGAGGCGGTTTTTGCCTTGGCCGAGATCGATCAGGAGGAGGTCGGTGTCTCCGGCGTCGGTGATGAGCTGGGGCGTGAGCGAGAGGCGTATATCGGTGACGGAGGCGAAGGCGGAGATGATGAGCGAGGTGGGCGCGGTCATGCGCTTGGACTCGTTGGTCTCTTCGTCTTTCCAGACGGTGGACATGGACATGCTGTCCTTGCCGACGGGGATGGTGATGCCGAGGGCGGGACAGAGTTCCATGCCGACGGCGCGGACGGCGGCGTAGAGGTCGGCACCGTCGCCGGGGACGGCGGGGGCGGCCATCCAGTTGGCGGAGAGGTTGACCTTGCCGAGGTCGCCGATCTGGGCGGCGGCGAGGTTGGTGAGGGCTTCGCCGACGGCGAGGCGGGCGGAGGCGGCGGCGGAGTTGACGGCGACGGGGGTGCGTTCGCCCATGGACATGGCTTCGCCGGTATAAACGTCGAAGGCGGCGGCGGTGACGGCGCAGTCCGCCACGGGAACCTGCCACGGGCCGACCATCTGGTCGCGGGAAATCAGGCCGGTGACGGTGCGGTCGCCGATGGAGATGAGGAAGGTTTTGTCGGCGACGGTGGGGTGGGCGAGGACGCGGTGGACGGCGTCGGCGAGGGTGAGGCCGTCGAGCTTGAGCGGGTTCTGCGGGCGTTCGAGCGACTCGGCGACGCGGTGCATGCGCGGCGGTTTGCCGAGGAGAACCTCGAGCGGCATGTCGATTGGCTTGTTTTGGAAATGAGGGTCTTCGAGGACGAGCTGTTTTTCGGCGGTGGCTTCACCAACCACGGCAAAGGGGCAACGCTCGCGTTGGCAGAGCTCGGTGAAGAGGGCGAGGCGTTTGGCGGACACGGCGAGGACGTAGCGTTCCTGCGATTCGTTGCACCAGATTTCGAGCGGAGCCATGCCGGGCTCGTCGTTGGGGATGGCGCGGAGATTGAAGCGGCCGCCGAGGCCGGCGTCGTTGACGAGCTCGGGCAGGGCGTTGGAGATGCCGCCGGCGCCAACGTCGTGGATGAAGGAGATGGGATTTTCTGCGCCGAGGGCCCAGCAACGGTCGATCACCTCCTGGCAGCGTCGCTCCATTTCCGC
>JANYJB010000061.1 GCA_025361935.1 Verrucomicrobiota bacterium | reverse complement strand
GAAGTACACGGTGATTGTGGTAGGCACTGGACTCGCCGGTGGAGCCGCGTCGGCCACGCTTGCCGAACTCGGCTACAACGTGAAGACATTCTGCTTCCAGGATTCTCCGCGCCGCGCGCACTCCATCGCCGCGCAGGGCGGCATCAACGCCGCGAAGAACTACCAGAACGACGGCGACAGCGTTTACCGTCTCTTCTACGACACCCTCAAGGGCGGCGACTACCGCGCCCGCGAGGCCAACGTCCACCGTCTCGCCGAAGTCTCCGTCAACATCATCGACCAGTGCGTCGCCCAAGGCGTGCCCTTCGCCCGCGAATACGGCGGCCTCCTCGCCAACCGATCCTTCGGCGGCGCGCAGGTTTCCCGCACGTTCTACGCCCGTGGCCAGACCGGCCAACAGCTTCTCCTCGGCGCCTACTCGGCCCTCTCGAAGGTCGTCGGCCAGGGCCTCGTGAAGCTCCACACCAACTCCGAGATGCTCGACCTCGTCGTCATCGACGGCGTGGCCAAGGGCATCATCGTCCGCGATCTCGTCACCGGCGCGATCACCCGCCATTCCGCCGACGCCGTTATCCTCGCCACCGGCGGCTATGGCAACGTCTTCAATCTCTCCACCTATGCGCGCGGCTCCAACTGCACCGCCATCTGGCGCGCCTACAAGCGCGGCGCTTGTCTTGCCAATCCCTGCTACACGCAGATCCACCCGACCTGCATCCCCGTCTCCGGCGATTACCAATCCAAGCTCACCCTCATGTCGGAGTCCCTCCGCAACGACGGACGCATCTGGGTCCCCAAGAAAAAAGAAGACTGCAAAAAAAATCCCGCCGACATCGCCGAGGAAGATCGCGACTACTATCTGGAGCGCATCTATCCCAGCTTCGGTAATCTCGCTCCCCGCGACGTCGCCTCCCGCGCCGCCAAGCGCATGTGCGACGAAGGCCGCGGTGTCGGCGAGACCGGTCTGGGTGTTTACCTCGATTTCGCCGAAGCCATCGAGCGCTACGGCCAGCAGGTCGCCGCCCGCAACCATCTCCCAAATCCCTCCAAGGAAAAAATCCGCGAACTCGGCGAAGCCGCCGTGAAGGAACGCTACGGCAATCTCTTCGACATCTACCACGAGATCACCAACGAGAGCGCCTACAAGCAGCCCATGCGCATCTACCCCGCCGTCCACTACACGATGGGCGGCCTCTGGGTTGACTATAACCTCATGTCCAACGTCCCGGGCCTCTTCGTGCTCGGCGAGGCCAACTTCTCCGACCACGGCGCCAACCGCCTCGGCGCCTCCGCCCTCATGCAGGGTCTGGCCGACGGCTACTTCGTCGCTCCCTACACCATCGGCAACTACCTCGCCGGCATCAAACCCGGCATCCGCCCGTCGCCCGACGCGCCCGAGTTCAAAGCCGCCGAACAGCACATCCGCGATTTCAACAACCGCCTCCTCAACGCCAAGGGCAAGGAGCCTGTAAACCACTTCCACAAAAAACTCGGCAAGCTCATGTGGGACTACTGCGGCATGGCCCGCACCAAGGAAGGCCTCGAAAAAGCCCTCGTTGAAATTCCCAAGCTCCGCGAAGAATTCTGGGCCAACGTCAACGTCCCCGGCTCCGGCGAGACGCTCAACCAGGCCCTCGAACGCGCCGGCCGCGTCGCCGACTTCATTGAACTCGGCGAGCTCATGTGCCGCGACGCCCTCACCCGCGAGGAAAGCTGCGGCGGCCACTTCCGCGAGGAATACCAATGGCCGGACGGCGAATGCAAACGTGACGACGAGAAATTCGCCCACGCCGCCGCCTGGGAATTCCAAGGCGAAGGCAAGACCCCGCTCCGCAACATCGAGCCGCTCAACTACGAGTTCACCAAGATGAGCGTCCGCTCCTACAAGTAATCCGCTGCCGCTGACCAACCGAACCACTCAAAGCACACCCACCATGGTCGCTGAAAAATCTTCCGCCAAAAACATCTCAGTCACCCTTCGCGTCTGGCGTCAGGCCGGCCCCGCGCAGCCCGGTAAGTTCGTCGATTACCCCGCGAAGGACCTCAACCCGAACATGTCCTTCCTCGAAATGCTCGACGTCATCAACGACGGCCTCGAGCAAAAGGGTGAGGAGCCCATCTCGTTCGCGCACGACTGTCGCGAAGGCATCTGCGGCACCTGCTCGCTCGTCATCAATGGCAAGCCCCACGGCCCCAACAAATCCATCGCGAGCTGCCAGACCTACATGCGCTCCTTCTCCGACGGCGAGGTCATCGTCGTCGAGCCCTTCCGCGCCGCGCCGTTCCCGATCGTCAAGGATCTGATCACCGACCGCTCCGCCTTCGACAAGATCCAGCAGGCTGGCGGCTTCATCAGCATCCGCACCGGCGCCGCCTGCGATGCCAACGCGACCCCGATTCCCAAGGAAGTCGCCGACCTCGCGATGGACGCCGCCCAGTGCATCGGCTGCGGTGCCTGCGTCGCCGCCTGCAAAAACTCCTCCGCCATGCTCTTCGTTTCGGCGAAAGTCTCCCAGTTGGGTCTGCTGCCCCAAGGCCAGCCCGAGCGTGACAGCCGCGTGCTCAACATGGTCGCGACGATGGACTCGCTCGGCTTCGGCAACTGCACCAACCAATACGAGTGCAGCGCCGCGTGCCCGAAGGCCGTGAGCCACGACTTCATCGCCCGCATGAACCGCGACTACATCTCCGCCAGCTTCCGCTCCGCCTTCCGTCCGAAGAGCGCCGCCGCCGGCGACGGCACCTGAGGTAAAGTAACCTATTGGGTTACTTTGCCGGGAGAATGCGTTTCATGTGCCGCGATGAGGCGCAATGCAAGCAACCGAAATCTGAGTCTCCTCACTTCACTGCGGCCCAGACGCGTTGCACGTCTTCGTGCTCTTCGAGGGCCTGTAGAAACTCGCCGACGTCGCTGCGGAATTCATCGGTGAGCTCGGGAAACATCTTGGCGACGTAACCGATTTCGCTCGTGACGACCGTCCAGCCGTTGGCGCTCAGCCACACGGTGGCGGCGTGGACTTGCGTGCGGTCCGTATGGAAACGCGCGCCGCTCGCGCCCTCGGGAATGTCGTCATTTTGCGCGTGGCCGATCGCCTCGAAATCGTTGGCACCCGCCTCGATGGCGGCGGCTTCCAGATCGACGTTGGCCGCAGGCGTGTGGGCTTCGACAATGCCCACGTGATCGAAGAGAAATTTGTTGCTGCCCGTGGTGCCGAGGATGCCCTTCTTGAAGAGCACGCGCATCTCGGGGGTCGTGCGCTGCACGTTGTCGGTGTAAACCTCGACGATGACCGGCACCTTGTGTGGCGCGTAGCCTTCGAAGACGACGTGGTCCATGACCATCTTCTCGCCGCCGATGCCGGCGCCCTTGTTGATGGCGCGCTCGATCACGTCGCGGGTGCAGCTCGCCTTTTTCGCCTTTTCGACGGCGGCGAAGAGCCGGGCGTTGGCCCCGAGATCAGCGCCGCCGATCTTGGCGGCGACGGTGATTTCCTTCACCAGCTTGCCTACGAGCTGGCCTTTTTTGTTGTTAACGATCGCGCGTTTCGCGTGGAGCCATTGACGTCCCATAAGAGTTCAGAGGTTGGCGGGCGGGGACGCGGGCGGCAACACGGAAGCTTGCGGTTTCCACGCGAGCCAGCCGATGAAGCCCAGCCCCAGCCAAAGCATGAGCGTGCCGATGATCTCGTGCATCGCGTGGTAATGGCCCGGGAATCGGGGTGCCAGTTGGGTGATGGCGAGGATGCGCAGCAGGTTGACGACAAACCCCGTGAACAACGCCAGCAGCATGAGGCCCGCGATGATCCAGCGGGAACGTTTGCTGATTTCGCCCGCGAGCAGGGCGAGCAACGCGCCCGAGGTGATGAGGCCGAAACCGTTGCATTCTGTCGCGACTAAGAACGCCTGCTTGCCGACCATGAGCACGAGTTGCGGGTTGTGGTTGGCGTTAGCGATGCCGAGTTGCGGCGCCAGTCCGAGTAGATGCAAAACCCGCGCCGCCTCGATGCCGGCGAGCTGCCGCAAGGGCCAATCGAGGAAAGGGAAGGCGAGGATGATGACCATCAACGCGGCGACCCCGCCGACGAGCGGTTTTAAAAAACGATAGCCGGTCGTCCCGAGGAGCACTTGAAGAGAACCGGCGAGACCTAGCGTGAAGCCGGGCAGCAACAAGAGCGATATGCCGGTGACTCCTGCCAGCCCCACGCAGGCGAACGCCCCCGCCAACAGGCCGAGCGCCTGGTTGCTCAAGTTGGGCGAGACGTGCAGATCGCGCGGGTTTCGCCAGATGATGAGTAAAGCGGCGGCGAGCAACAGGACCATGCCCTGCTTGATCTGCTCGCGGGAGACTGCCTCGACTACAATCCAATGAGTGACCGGCCAAAACAAAAGCCCGGTGATAATAACCAGCCCCCATGCCAGCCAGCGCCCGCTGGTTTCTGGTGGTGAGGGGGGGTGATTTTCAATCATTGGGCCATGTTTGCGGAATCAGGCCGCGCAAACAAGTGCGGCGATGGCTTTCCTTCGCAAGCTTGCGACCGGACGCCATGCCCGTCGTTCTGGCAGGATGTCTTTGCTGTCTGCCATGCCTGCTCCGCTTGCGCCGCTTACCGGGTTTCCGGGGGCGGATGTCGTGCTGGATCGGTTTTTGACGGTGATCAAGGAACGCGGGTTGGAACTTTATGCGGAGCAGGAGGAGGCGATTTTGGAGCTGTTTGCCGGGCGCAATGTGATCCTCAACACGCCGACGGGGTCGGGGAAATCTCTCGTGGCGGCGGCGTTTCATTTCAAGGCGCTGTGCGCGGGGGAGCGGTCGGTTTACACCTGTCCGATCAAGGCGCTGGTGAACGAGAAGTTTCTTTCGCTTTGCCGCGACTTTGGGCCGGACCACGTGGGCATGATGACGGGCGACGCGAGCGTGAATCCGCACGCGCCGATCTTGTGCTGCACGGCGGAGATTCTTGCCAATCTCGGGCTGGCAGGCGGCGAGCGTGCGACGGCCATCAAGGCCGTGATCATGGACGAGTTTCACTACTACTCGGACGGCGAGCGCGGCCACGCCTGGCAGGCGCCGCTGCTTACGATGCCGCAGAGCCGGTTTTTGCTGATGTCGGCCACGCTGGGCGCGACGGAGTTTTTTGAGAAGGATATGACACGGCTCACGGGTGCGCCGAGCGTGACGGTGCGCAGCGATCGGCGGCCGGTGCCGCTGGAGTTTGAGTATTCGGAGACGCCGCTCGTCGAGCGGCTGGCGGCCGCGCTCGAAGACAAGCGCGCGCCGATCTATCTCGTGCATTTCACGCAGCGGGCGGCGTCGGAAGCGGCGCAAAGTTTGATGAGTCTCAACGTGTGTTCGAAGGAGGAGAAGGCCGTGCTGGCGGCGGCGTTGGAGGGCGTGCGGTTCACGAGTCCGTATGGCAAGGAAGTGAAGCGTTGGCTGCGGCACGGCATCGGTGTGCACCACGCGGGGCTGCTGCCGAAGTATCGCATCCTCGTGGAGCAGCTCGCGCAGAAAGGGCTGCTCAAACTGATCTGCGGCACGGACACGTTGGGCGTGGGCATCAACGTGCCGATTCGCACGGTGGTGTTCACGCAGCTTTGGAAATATGACGGCAAGAAGGCGGCGATCTTGAGCGTGCGGGATTTTCGGCAGGTGGCGGGGCGGGCGGGGCGAAAGGGCTACGACAACAAGGGCTACGTGGTCGTGCAGGCGCCGGAGCACATCATCGAAAACAAGCGCGCGGAGGAGAAGGCGGCGCGTGATCCGTCGAAGAAAAAGAAGGCGGTGAAGCGCGCCGCGCCCGAGGGTGAAGTGAGCTGGGACGCGAAGACGTTTGAGAAGCTGATGGTCGCGCCTTCGGAGCCGCTGGTGTCGCGGTTCGACGTGTCGCACGGGATGTTGTTGCAGGTGCTCGGACGCGATGAGGACGGGTGCCGGGCGATGCGGCAGATCATCGCGGACTGCCATGAGACGCCGCATAGGAAACGCGCGTTGCGAAAGCGGGCGTGGCAGTTGTTTCGCGCGTTGCTGGACCGAAAGATCATCGAGTGGATTCCTGTGACGGCGTCGGGGCGGAAGCTGCGCGTCAACGTGGCGTTGCAGGATGATTTTTCGCTGCACCAGGCGTTGTCGCTCTACCTGCTTGACACGGTGAAGCTGCTGGACCGTGCGTCGGCGGATTATGCGTATGACGTGCTCACGTTGTGCGAGGCTATCGTGGAGGACCCGGACCAGATTTTGCGGCAGCAGATCAGCCGATTGAAGGGCGATGCGGTCGAGCAGATGAAGGCAGAGGGCGTGCCTTACGAGGAGCGCATGGAGAAGCTGGAGGCCATCGAGCACCCGAAGCCGCTGCGGGAGTTTTTATACGACACGTTCAACGCGTTCGCGGCGGCGCATCCGTGGGTCGATCAGGAGAACGTGCGGCCGAAGTCCATCGCGCGGGAAATGTATGAGCGTTACATGTCGTTCGCGGATTACGTGCGCGACTACGGGCTGCAACGTGGCGAAGGGCTGTTGCTGCGGCATCTGTCGCAGGTGTGGAAAGTTCTGAGCCAGACGGTGCCGGACGAGGCGAAAACAGAGGAGGTCGTCGAGATGGAAACATATTTTCGAGAACTGATCCGCGGGATTGATTCGAGTCTGCTGGAGGAGTGGGAGCGGTTGCGGAATCCTGACTATGTGGCGGCGGAGTTGGCGGGCGAAAAACCGGCGCGGCTGTCGAGCTACGACGTTACGCGCGATGCGGCGGGTTTCCGGCGGCTGGTGCGCACGGCGATCTTCGGGTTTTTGCAGGACGTGGCGGCGAGAGACTGGGAAAGCGCAGCATCGCGGCTGGCGACGGGCGAGGCGGTGGCGGAGGGCGATGGGCTGATGTCGGGCGAGGCGAAGCGGATCGAGAAGGCGTTCGCGGCTTACTTTGATGAACGCGGGCGTTTCCGGCTCGATCCGGAAGGGCGGGCGGCGAAGCACACGCACTTTGAAGAAAGCGGCGAGGCAGTGGCGCAGGTGCTCGTGGACGGAGCGGAGGCGAACGACTGGGAGGCGCGTTTCACGGTGTCGTTGACTGAGTCGCGGGCGCAGGCGCGGGCGGTGGTGAATTTCGAAAGCGTGGGGGTAGTGGGGGCGATGTAGGCGCGCATTTATGCGCGATGAATAGCGTGGGTATGCGGATGATTCACTTCGCGCATAAATGCGCTCCTACATAGGAGAGGGATCAGGTGCCGTAGAGGCGGTCGCCGAAATCGCCGAGGCCGGGGAGAATGTATTTCTTGGCGTTGAGTTCGCGGTCGAGGGCGGCAGTGAAGATCGGCACGTCGGGGTGGGCGGCTTCGACCACGCGCACTCCCTCGGGGGAGGCGACGATACAGGCGAAAAAGAGTTCCGTCGCGCCCTCGGCGCGCAGGACGTCGAGGGCCTGCACGGCGGACCCGCCGGTGGCGAGCATGGGGTCCACGACGATCACGCGTTTGTCGGCGAGCGGCGGGAGTTTTTGATAATAACTGCGGGCGACGGCGGTGACGTGGTCGCGTTCAAGGCCGACGTAGCCTACGCTGACATCTGGAAACAAATCGGTGAACGGCTGCACCATGCCGAGACCGGCGCGGAGGATGGGAATGATCGCGAGCGGGCGGGCGAGCACGAGGCTAGTTACTTTTTCAAGAGGCGTATCAATGATATGATCCTTGGTGGCGAGATCGCGGGTGGCTTCGAGCGCGAGGAGCAGGCCGACTTGGTAGGCGAGGGTGCGGAATGTCGCCGGCTTGGTCGTGCGGTCGCGCAGGTGGGTAAGGATGTGCGCGCCGAGGGGGTGATTCAGGACGTGCAGCATGGCGTTTTGTTCATAGCAAATCGCGCTCCACCTTGCGTTCGAGGATGTCTTCCATGCGGCGGCGGAGGTTCTTCAAGTTGCCTTTGGTGCCGGGCATGAGGGCGAGCCAGTGGTAAACCTCTTCGCGCACGTAGCGTGGCATCACGGGTTCGGTGGCGACGACTTTGTCGAGCGCGCGGACGCAGGCGGCGGCGATTTGTTCGCACATGGCCTGGGCGTCGGCCGAGCTGTGCTGGGCGGCGAGGCGCACGACTTCGTCGAGCGGCTTGCGGCGGGTGGCTTTGAGCCGGCGTTGCATGGAGCTTTTGTAGAGGCCGATGCTGTTGACCACGACGTTGGTGGTGCGAGGGTAGAAGCTCGTCATGAGGTTCCACGGATCGCCCGCCTGGTCGCCGCCGTTGCGGAAATCGCTGCGCAGGATGACCGAGGGAATGTCGGCAAACTTGGCGAACATGAACTCGACGACGGTGCCGGAATCGAGCTCGGTGCCGTCGTAGTTAAAGAGGCCGAGGTCGCACTCCAGCAGCGTGCGCAGGTCGTGGTCGCGGATGGCGCGGGCGGTGGTGCGGCGCTGCTCGATATTTTGCGGGAGGACGCAGAGGTATTTCCCGTGGGATTTCCCGTAAATGGCCTCGGCCAGATAGGCGTTGCCGATCAGGTGTTTGAGGCTGAAGAGCTCGCTGGCTAAATAGACGGTGTAGCTCCTCTTTTTCTTGGATTTCATGCCGTGCGGTAACTGTTACGGAGCAAGTGGAAGGCCATGCGTTCGCACAATGTATTTTTCATTTGCCGAGCCAGCCTTTCTTCGCGGGCGCGACAGGCGGTGGAGGGAAGGCGGCGGGGTCGTTGGCGGCGAGCACCGCTTCTTCACGGGTGATTTTGCCGGAGTTCAGGAGGAGCTGCAGATGGTGGTCGAGGGTGTTCATGCCATCCTTCATGCCGGTCTCGATGAGCGACTGTATCTGGTGAATGGCTCCCGTGCGGATCATGTTGCCGACGGGCGTGGTGTTTTTGAGGACTTCCATGGCCATGATGCGGCCGC
>JANYJB010000056.1 GCA_025361935.1 Verrucomicrobiota bacterium | reverse complement strand
TTCCTGATTTCCAGCTTTCCATATAAATATCAGAGACTGTCCAAGTCTTTCAGTATCTCGCGGGGGCTGGAGCCGTTTTCGGGGCCGACGATGCCCTTGTCCTCCATCAGGTCCATGATGCGGGCGGCGCGGTTGTAGCCGATGCGGAGGCGGCGCTGGATCATCGAGGTGGAGGCGCGCTTGGTGGAGCGGAGCACGTCGAGAGCCTGTTGAAACAACTCCTCGTCGTCGCCCATGTCGCCATCGGCTCCGCCGTCGTCGTCCTCGTCGTCTTCGGAGGCGGCGCGGTCGATCTGTTGCTGGACGGACTGGGCGTATTGGGGCGGGCCGTTGACCTTGAGGAAATCGACGAGCTCGAGGATTTCCTCGTCCGAGACGAAGGCGCCCTGCGCACGCAGGAGGCGGGAGCTGCCGGGAGGAGAGAACAACATGTCGCCGCGACCGATGAGCGTCTCGGCGCCTTTGCCGTCGAGGATGGTGCGGGAGTCCACTTGCGAGGCGACCTGGAAGGCGATGCGGGAAGGAAGGTTGGCCTTGATGACGCCGGTGATGACGTTCACCGAGGGGCGCTGGGTGGCGATGATGAGGTGGATGCCGGCGGCGCGGGCGAGTTGGGCGAGGCGGGCGATGCTCGTCTCGATCTCGGCGGGGGCGACCATCATGAGGTCGGCGAGCTCGTCGATGATCGCGACGATGTAGGGAAGGCGCTCGGGCAACGGTTCGTCGAGGTCGAGCGTGGTGGGATCAACGCCGTCGAGGGCGCCTTGCTGTTCGGCGGGCGGGAATTCGTGGGCGGGGCTCTTCTTCCGGTTGTTGAAGCCGACGATGTTTCGCACGTTGCACTTGGCGAAAATCTGGTAGCGCTGCTCCATCTCGCCGAGAAGCCACTTGAGCGCGCCGGGCACTTTCTTCGGCTCGGTGACGACCGGGATCAGCATGTGGGGAAGGGAGTTGAACACCTTCAGTTCGACGACCTTCGGGTCCACCATGATGAGGCGCACATCCTTGGGGCTTTTGGAGTAGAGGATGGAGGCGACGATGGAGTTGATGCACACCGATTTTCCGGAGCCGGTCGCGCCGGCAATGAGCAGGTGGGGCATCTTGGTGAGGTCGCTGATGAGCGGCTTGCCGGAGACGTCCTTGCCGAGGGCGATGGGCAACTCGGCTTTTGAGGAAACCCAGTCCTCGCTCTCGACAATCTCGCGCATGCCGACGGGGGTCGGGTGCTGGTTGGGCACCTCGACGCCGACGGCGGCCTTGCCCGGAATGGGGGCGAGGATGCGCACGGACTGGGCGCGCATGCCGAGAGCGATGTTTTTATCGAGGCCGGAGATTTTTTCGACGCGGACGCCGGCGGCGGGGGCGAGTTCGTAGCGGGTTATAACGGGGCCCACATGGATCTCGCCCAGGGTGACCTCGACGCCGAATTCGCTCAGGATACGCAGGAGGTTCTGGGCATTTTGAGCGTGCTCCTGCTCGGAGTTTTCGGCGGAGGGGCGGACCTGCTCCTTGAGAATCGATAGAGGGGGGAACTTGTAGTTCTCGTCGTTAGTCTGCGGGAGGGCGGTGACCTTGGCTTTCTTGGTCTCCTCGGGCTTGACGATGTTGAGTTCAAATTTCCCGGTGGTTTCGGCGGTGAGAGATTTTGTATCTGTTGCTGTGGTCGCCGGGGTGGATTTTGCGGGCTTTGGCTCGGGTGCCGGGACGGGCGGGGTATCAGGCTGGGGGGAGAAAGGGGAATTGCTCAGGCTGGTGCGCGGAAGGGTGAGCTTTTTTGCCGCCGGAGGGGCCACCGCCGCCGCCACCGCCGAGGCGACTTGCGCGGCTTTGGCCTCGGATTGTTTTTTGGCTTCGGATTCTTTCTGTTGCTTGAGCAGATCGGCGGTTTGTTTTTTCTCTTGGGTGCGGCGTTCGCGCGATGCTTGAAGAGCTTGGGTCAGCTTATCGAATTCCGCGGTGATGTCCCTCGTGATGATAAACATGAACGCCACGCAGTAAATCGCGCCTAAGAGCAAAACCGAACCGAAGACGCCAAGTGTATCCTTAAAGATGTCGTCGTAAATCAGCCCTCCGAGTCTTCCGCCCAGTTTTTGGGTGAAATATTGGCTCGCTTCAAAACTCTCGACCATCGCGGCAAGCGCGGAGCCGGTTATGATGCAGATGACCATGGCGGCGATGCGCGTGCCCGCCAGCTGCTTTGCGTTGCGCAGGGCAACAAACGACATCCAAAAGAGAAAAAGCGGTATGAGCCAGGTGCTGATGCCGATGAGGTTGAGGGACCACCATGTGCATTCTGCGCCGATGATTCCCACCGGGTTGGGGGCGGCGTGGATGTAATCTGTGCTTGTCTGCCGGCTTTGGCGGGGATCGTAAAATACCAGGGCGACCAGCACCAGAAGCCCGAGCAAAAGACACGAGATTCCCGCAATCCAGCGCGGACGATGGCGGGGCGGGTCAAAAGAGGGGACGTTGTTTGAGTTTGAACTCTGGGGCTTGGGCATGTGTTTTTCGATCTTGGTCAGCCGATTGGATTCCACGCCAACGCCAAGCTCGGTCAAACGCAATATTACCCCGCTCTATTTTCGCACTCAACTTTTCCCTGTCGTGAATTCGTTTCTTCGCCTCAAGCCACTTTATCAGGATCGCGTCTGGGGGGGGCGCGGTCTTGAGACGGCGCTGGGTCGCGTTCTGCCGTCGGCCCGTCCCATTGGCGAAAGCTGGGAAATCGTTGATCGCCCCGAGGCCCAATCCGTCGTGGACGGAGGCGAGTTCGACGGCCAGACGCTACGCGAGGTGATCGCGACCCGCGCCGCCGAGGTGATGGGCCCGCAGTGGGCGGCGAACAAACCGTTCCCGATTTTGGTGAAGTGGCTCGATTGCAAGGAGCGCCTCAGCTTGCAGGTGCATCCACCCGCCGTCATCGCGTCCCTCCTCAAGGGCGAGCCCAAGACGGAAAACTGGTATATCGCGTCCGCCGTTCCCGGTTCGCATGTCATCGTGGGTTTGAAGAGCGGCGTCACCCGCCCGCAGTTTGAAAAAGCCCTGAAAGACCTGACGCTCGAACAATGCGTTCACCGCTTTCCCGTGGCGGCGGGCGATTCCATTTTGGTGCGCAGCGGGCAGATCCACGCGATCGACGGCGGCAACCTGATTTTGGAGATTCAGCAAAACTCGGATACGACCTATCGTGTTTATGATTGGGGAAGGGTCGGGCTCGATGGCAAGCCGCGCCAGATGCATATCGAGCAGTCGCTGCAATCCATCCGTTGGAACGATTTCGAGCCTGCCCCGGTTCGCGGCGAGCGAAAATCCGCGGTGATCGCAGACGCCGGGGACTTCCGCATTCGTCGTGTGCCGTTGGCCGCCGGCGAGACGCTGGATTTTTGCGCGGGTGAACAGCCGCGCATCTTGAGCGTGGTCGAGGGCCGCGTAATGACACCGTCCGGAGAAGTGCTCATCCGTGGTGAAAATGTCATCCTGCCCTATTCGGTAAAAAATTCATTTAACGCGGAGATCGGCGCGCTGGTGCTCGTAACGGAGAACTTTTGAGTGCAGTTTGTTTCCATAGCCCAACAAGGTTATGGCGACATTTCCCCGACATTCTTCCCGAGGCGGCGTCATGCTGAAAATGCTGATGTGCTTTGCGTGCATGGCGGCGATGATGGCCTTGGGCTGGATGCTTTTTTTGCCCGGTCTGCTCACGAGCGTGATTGAAAAACGCACCGGGTTTATCACGCGGGTGGACTCAATTTACGCCAATCCTTTCAAGGGTGAGATCAACCTGCGAGGCCTCGTGATGGCCAACCCGGTCGGCTTCGGTCACACGGCGTTTCTCGACCTGCGCCATTTTACCGCCAAGGCCGATCTGCTTTCGCTGCTTGGTGATCACCCCGTGATAGACATGAGCACGATCGACGTGGCGCGTGTTACGGTGGTCACGAATGCTGAAGGCGTGAACAACGTCGATCTGCTTTCCCGTCGTCTTGCCTGGCTGCCTGAAAAGAATGTCGGCAAGCCCAAGCCCGGCGCGCCTGCCGTCGATTCGCCGCTGAAATTTCTCATCCGCCATCTCGACGTGCGCCTGGGCGAGGTCGCGGTCATCAACGACAGCGGTAAGACTCCTGGCACGCATCTCACCCCGCTGAATTTCCAGCACACTTATTCCAATATCACCAGCGGTGATAAGTTCCTTGCCGACACCGCCTCGGGTCTGAACGGCGTCACGTTGGCGGCGCTCCTGCCGGGCGACACGGGCAAGGCCCTCGACGAGGCCACCCAGCGGGCCTTGCCCCGCCAGACGTATGCTTTTCGCCGTGCCGGAGAAAAAGACAGCGCGGCGATGCCGACACTTGAAGAAAAGCCGAAGCCTTGATTAGGTTGTCGGCTTATATGAACGAGTCCGCGTCCTCCCCTACCGAATCCACGCCTCCCGCCACCTCATCGGTGCCCGCCACGCCGTCGCCTGCCGCGGAGCCCAAGGCAGCGCCCGCCCTGCCTGAAATCGATCTTCCCGCCGAGCTCGCCGCCGCCAAAAAAGAGGCGGCCGACAACTACGACCGCTACGTCCGCTCCGTGGCCGACATGGACAACTTTCGCCGCCGCACCGTGCGCGAAAAGGAAGAGCTCCGCCAGTTTGCCGCCTCCAAGGTGCTGGAAGACCTGCTTCCCGTCCTAGATAACCTCGGCCTCGGTCTCGCGGCGGCCAAGGCGCCCAATGCCGATCTCAAGACGCTTGTCGGTGGCATTGGCATGGTGGCCGAGCAGCTCAAGTCCTCCCTTTCCAGCCACGGCCTTAAGGAAATCAACCCGCTCGGCCAGCCGTTCGACGCCAATCTCCACGAGGCGATTTCCCAGCAGCCCAGCGACACCGTCGCAGAAGACTCGGTCGTGACGGTTGTGCGCACCGGTTATTCGCTGAATGGCCGCCTGCTGCGTCCGGCCTCGGTGATCGTTTCCACGGGTGCCGCCGCAACCGAGGCCAAGGCCTGATTTCCACCATGGCTCAACAAGATTACTACGCACTGCTGGGTGTTGAAAAAGGCGCCAACGATGAGGAGCTGAAGAAGGCCTACCGCAAGAAGGCCATCCAGTTTCATCCCGATAAAAACCCCGGCAACAAGGAGGCGGAGGAGATGTTCAAGAAAGTCTCCGAGGCCTACGAAGTTCTTAAGGATGCCGACAAACGCGCCGCTTATGATCGCTACGGTCATGACGCCTTCAAGCAGGCGGGCGGCGCGGGTCCGCGCGGCCCGGCCGGCGGTGGAGGTGGCGGGTTTCATGATCCGCGTGATATTTTTAACGATATATTCGGTGGCGCCGGCGGTGGTGGAGGAGCCGGGGGGATTTTCGAGGAAATGTTTGGCGGCGGTGGAGGCGGTCGCGACAGCGGTCGTGACGGCTCCGATTTGCGCTACGATCTCGAAATCTCCCTTGAAGAAGCGGCCAAGGGGCTCGAAAAAGAAATCAGCTTCCGCAAGGCCGTCACGTGTGAGCGTTGCCACGGCAACGGAGCTGAACCCGGCTCGAAGAAAGTCACGTGCCCGACCTG
>JANYJB010000048.1 GCA_025361935.1 Verrucomicrobiota bacterium | reverse complement strand
AGCTTGGGAAGAAGGAGTTGACAGCGTGCGTCGCGCCCGTGATTTTTTCCGGCTCTTCACGGCGGCCATAGCTCAGTTGGTTAGAGCACTAGATTGTGATTCTAGGGGTCGCGGGTTCGAATCCCGTTGGCCGCCCCATTTTTCAAGACCGTCCGCAATCTACGCCGGACGGTTTTTTGTTGGGAGCAGCGAGGCGTCCATCAATACTGCAAACATGTTGTTCTGGTTGAAAAAAGTCGCCGGGTTCTGGCTGATGCCGTTGCCGTTGTCGCTCGCAATTGTAGCGGCCGGGGCATTGATGTGGCGTTTCACGGCGCGCCGCAAGTTGGGCCTCAGACTTGTGACCGGCGGACTCCTTTGGCTCTGTGTTTTCAGCAACGTCGGCGTCGGGACGTGGTTGGTGCGAGGTTTGGAAAACCGATTCCCCGCCATTCCCGAACTTGCGGCAGATGCTCCCCTGCCCGCATCTCTCGCGAGCTGCCATTACATCGTGGTGCTTGGCGGCGGGCACTCTTACGTGGAAGGTTGGTCCGCCAACAACCAACTCAGCGCCTCCGCCCTGTCTCGGCTCGTGGAAGCCGTGAGGCTTTCCCTTCGGATGCCAAATGCGCGGCTGATCGTCAGCGGCCCGGCCGACCCCCAAGGCGGTCCGTCGCACGCCCGCGTGTTGGCCGATGCCTCCGTGTCCCTGGGTGTGGCCCGCGACCGCATCATCGAAATTTCGACCGCCCGCGATACCGAAGAGGAGGCGGTTGCGATCCGGGCAATCGCGGGTCAAAGCCCCGTCGCTCTTGTCACCTCGGCGTGGCACTTGCCACGGGCGATGGCGTTGTGCCGCCGCCAGGGAGTGGACGCACTCGCCTGCCCCTCAGATTACGCAGCCCGCACGATAAAAGTTAAACTGAAGGATTTTATCAACTGGAACGTCGGTGGTTTGGAGCGCAGCACCAAGGCGACTTACGAATGGATCGGCCTGAGTTGGGCCCGGCTACGCAGCAAGGCTTGAACGACTCGAGGCTCACCGCCACTCGTGGCGCGGATAACGCCGCGACAACTCCGCCTTCACCTTCGGATACATGTCGCGCCAAAAACTCGTCAGATCGTCCGTCACCTGAATCGGCCGCTGATTCGGCGCAAGCACCTGGATCTTCACCGGCACGCGACCGTGCCCGAGGGTAAATTTCCCCTCGATACCGTAGAGTTCCTGGATGCGCGCGCTCATGATCGGCGGACCTTCCTTCGCGTATTCGATGCGTGCTTTCCGCCCGTTCGCCATCGTCAGCCGCTCCGGCAGATAATCGTCCAGCACGGCCAGCTGCTCGGGCCGCAGCCAATCGCGCAGCGCAGGAATCACCGGCTTGTCCTTCAACTCCCGCGCGCCGTAGCTGCCGTAGCACACCTGCTCGATAAGCGTCGCCCGGTCCGCCTCGGTGATCGGCGTGACCTCCAGTTCCGGAAACCATTCCGCCAGCCGGTTCACACGCAGGATCCACTGGTCCACATTCTCGTTCCACTCGGTGAGCTGGATATTCCCGGCGATCACCTGCTGGGCGAGCAATGCTGCCGCCGCGCTGGCAGGTGGTTCGTCCGCCGTTTGCTTTGACTCCAACACCAGGTCGCGAAACCGCCGCTCGCGCCGTGCGATCACCCGGCGCATCTGCTCGTCGTAAACCACGCCGACCTTGTCACCGTAATCGCCGGGAAACAATTCTCCCAACCACGGCTCCTCGATCGCCGTCGCCAGCGAGAGCAACACATTCACCTCGCCGCCGCGTCCCTCGACTTCGCTCACTTCGCCCGCCACGATCAATGCCGCCTGCTGCATCGCGCTTTCGCGGGCCAACACGCCGCGCCGGTTATGCACGAGTTCGCAACGCAGCGTCCCGCCGTCGAGCCGCTTCGCCAGTTGGTCCGAAAACCCCGCGAGCACACACTTGCGCACCGCTGCGCCGTCCATCGCTTTCTCTATCACATCGAGACCTTCCTTCTGCGCGATTTCCAGGAACTGCTTGAACAACGGCCCGACTTGCCGCGCCCCTTGCGCGTGAATGCCCAGCCGACGACAAGCCTCGACTGCGTAATTATTCTGGTCCGCAAACTTCCACGCGCGCATCAGCAGGAAAAAATCGCTCTCCGTCTCTTCGCCAAGGACATCATCCCTCGCCTGCTCGACTTCCTTGGCGGCACCACGCAAGAGAAACGACCGCCCTTGCGTAAGCGACGCCATGAGCGCGACCGAGCGCACGCACCCACGCGCGTCCGCCTCAAGCAACATGCGCGCATAACGCGGATGCACCGGAAACCTCAGCATCTTCCGCCCCATGTCCGAAATAGGTAGGGCGCGCCCGCTGGGCGCGCCGTGTCCGTTCGGCGGGCCCAGCGGTCCCACCCTACCTTTCAGCGCCCCCAAGTCCGCCAACAATATCTCCGCCCGCTCCAGCGCTTTCGGCTCCGGCTTCTCCAGCCACGGAAATGCCCCGATGTCATCAATGCCGCTCGCCTTGAGCGTCAGCACCACCTCGGACAAATCCAGCCGCCGCACTTCCGGCAACTCCTGTAACGCTCGCCCACTGTGCTCGCGCTCCGTCCACAGGCGCACGCACACGCCCGGTGCCGTGCGTCCTGCGCGACCGGCACGCTGATCGGCGCTCGCGATGGAGATTTTTTCGATGAGCAGCGTGTTGATGCCGCGGTTCGAATCGAAGCGCGCCACGCGCGCCAGCCCGCAGTCGATCACCGCCGTCACGCCGTCGATGGTGAGCGACGTCTCCGCCACGTTGGTAGAGACGATAACCTTGCGCGTCTCATACTTTGCCACCGCGCGGTCTTGCTGGTCCGGCGGCAACTCGCCGTGCAGCGGAAAAATCACGAAACCGCTCAACCCCTGCTGAAACTGAAGCGCCTGCAATGTGCGGTTGATCTCATACGCCCCCGGCATGAACACCAGCAGGTCGCCTGTCGATTTTGCCGCGACCCGCGCCGCCTCGCGCGCCGCCACTTCCCACACCGGATCGCTGTCAAAATTTACACTCTTCGGCAGATATTCCACCGCCACCGGATAACTGCGTCCCTGCGACGTGAGCACCTCGCACGGCGCTAGGTATTCCTTCAACACCATCGCATCAAGCGTCGCCGACATCACCACGATCTTCAGGTCGGGCCGCGTCGTCCGCTGGATCTGCACCGCGCGCGCCAGCGAGATGTCCCCGTAAAGATGCCGTTCGTGAAACTCGTCGAACACCAGCGCGCTCACCCCGCGCAACGTCGCATCGAACGACATCTGCCTCAGCAAAATTCCCTCGGTCACGAAGCGAATCTTCGTCTTGGCCGACACCCGCGACTCCAACCGAATTTGGTAACCCACCTCGTCGCCCAACGAACAGCCGACTTCCTCCGCCACACGTTTCGCGAGCATGCGCGCCGCCAGCCGGCGCGGTTGCAGCACGACGACCTCGCCACGCTCCAAAAACCCGTGTCGCATCAGCATTTGAGGCAGTTGTGTCGATTTGCCCGAGCCAGTCGGCGCCTGCACAATGAGTCGGCCCTGCGCACGCAACGACCGCACCAGATCGGCTTCGAGTTCGTAGATGGGCAGTTCGCGGGGTAAGACAGGCATTGACGCTATTTTTGTTTTCACTTGCGGGCCTTATGTCCAGCTTTCGCCTGATGCTACCCCTACGTCATTTACTTACCCTAGGCGTTTTAACCGCCTGCCTCTCTCCGTCCATGAACGCCGATTCCTTCCCTCTTTGGAACGAGCATACTCCAGATGCCCTCGGTGACACGCCGAACGACATTCCCACGCTCACGGCCTATTTGCCTCCCGCAGGAAAAGCCAACGGCGCCTCCATGCTCATCCTCCCGGGTGGTGGTTACGGAATGCTGGCTGACCACGAGGGCAAAGCCTACGCCGACTGGTTCGTCGCCAACGGCATTACCTGTTACGTGTTGAAATACCGGCTCGGCTCCCACGGCTATCGCCATCCCGTCGAGCTCAACGACGCCGCCCGCGCCCTGCGCACGGTGCGCTCGCTTGCCCGCCGCGACAGCCTTGATCCCGAACGCGTCGGCATCATCGGCTCGTCCGCCGGTGGCCATCTTGCATCGACGCTCCTCACCCACTTCGACGCGGGCAACGCCAACGCCACCGATCCGATCGAGCGAGAAAGCTCACGGCCTGACCTCGGCATCCTTTGCTATCCGGTCATCACCATGGGCGAGTTCACTCACCAAGGTTCCAAAAATAATCTCCTCGGCGCCTCCCCTTCGCCCGAGCTGGTTAAGAATCTCTCCAACGAGCTTCAGGTCACTCCGCAGACCCCTCCATGCTTTCTCTGGCACACCGACGCCGACAAGACCGTGCCGGTGGAAAACAGCCTGCTTTTCGCTGCAGCGCTCCGTCGCAACAACGTTCCGTTCTCGCTCCATATTTACGAGAAGGGCGGCCACGGTCAGGGCATGAAAAAAGGCGCTCCGCCATGGGTTGACCAGTGCCTTTACTGGCTTGGTGAACGTAAATTCCTCAAGGCTCACTGACAAAAAAGGCCGCCCTAAACTCGGGCGGCCTTTTTGTTGAATTTAATCCGAAGCGGCTCAGCCGAAGATTTCCTCGGGCTTGAAGAACCGGGCCAGCTCAATGCGGGCGTTTTCATCGCTGTCCGACGCGTGCACGACGTTTTTCATCATCTCGGTGCCGAAGTCGCCGCGGATGGTGCCCTTGGGCGCCTTGCGGGAATCGGTTGGACCGAGCAGATCACGAATCTTGGCCACGACATCGTCGCCGGAAAGAGCGACCACGATCACCGGACGGGAGCTCATGAAAGCCTCGATCTCGGGATAAAACGGCTTGCTCGCGACGTGTGCGTAGTGGGCGCGCAACACTTCCGGCGTGAGACGGATCATCTTGGTTCCGATGATTTCGAAACCGGCTTTTTCAAAGCGGTCGAACACGTTGCCCACGTGTTTTTGATCAAGACAATCGGGTTTCAGAATGATGAGGGTTTTCGACATAAAAACCCGACGTTAAGCCTCCAACCGTCGATGGGAAGCTGATTTTACACTTCCGAATCCGGCGAACCGCTCAGCGGGCCGGAGCCGCGTAGGCAAGCGTGGTGCCGACGGTGGCCGCCGCAGCCAGCGAGCCATCGGCGCGGTCGTCCGAGTGGAAGGTGGCGTAAACCACCCCGAGGATGTTCGCGTCACTCACCACCGTGCTGTCGGACTTCGCGTTGTTATAACCCCGCACTTCCCAACCCGCAGGGCTGACTGCAACCAGACGGTGGGCGACCGTTTCGTTGAAACAGTTGGTGTAGACGACCACCATGCCGACGTGGAGTTTTCCGGAAGCCATTTTTTTTACAACAAGCACGGAACCGTTGCCGAAAAACGGAAGCATCGAGTTGCCCTCAACTCTCACCACCTTGAAACCGTCCCGATGTGCGACCAAAGCGCGGGCGTCGTTCAGTGCCGCAGCCAGCGTTTCGCCCGAGCGGGGATTTTCCGCACCGGCCGCCACCACGGCAGACGCCACGATAGCGAGGGCGACCAGGAGGTGGCGGAAGTGGAGGGCCGTTTTCATGGCCTCACGATACCGCCCCTCGCGTTTTTCAGGCAGAGAGTGGTCTCCTCATCTCGTGAACCCCTTCCCTCATCCTGCGCGCCCCAACCTCCCGGGAGCGCTGGGGAGGGTCCTTCAGGCCCCTAGGGGAACTCCCCTGCCCGCCCTGGGTTTACCTACCCATTAAAACGCCCGACAACCCGTGCCCTTCCCAGCAAATGACGCAGCGCGTCCTCCAGTTTTTCATGACGGAACCGATAGCCCGCCTCTTGCAACCTCGTCGGAGCCACACGCGTGCTGGCCAGCAGGGTTTCTCCCGCCATCTCGCCAAACAACGCCTTCAGGGCAAATCCCGGCATAGGTAATACCGCCGGACGTTTGAGCACTCTCGCCAGCACACGGGTGAATTCCGCGTTCGTCACCGCGTCGGGAGCAACCGCGTTGACCGCGCCGTCGCAGCGCCGGTCCAACACCGTCTGGTAAATCGCCCCCACGAGATCGTCGATTGAGATCCAACTCATCCACATTTTCCCCGAAGAAAGACGCCCTCCCGCCCCCGCCAAAAACGCCGGCAACATTTTCGCGAGCGCACCGCCGGCGGGCGTCAGCACCACGCCGGTGCGCAGCCGCACCACGCGCACGCCGAGCGGCTCCGCCGCCAGCGCTTCGTGCTCCCAAGCCGCGCATACATCCGCCAGAAATCCGTTTCCGCACGGCGATTCTTCATCCAGCAATTCGTCGCCCCGGCTACCGTAAAAACCCGTCGCCGAGCCCGAGATGAAAACAAACGGACGGTTCCGCGCGAGCTGGCCCATCGCCTGAACAAGCGTGCGCGCGCTTTCCACCCTGCTGCGCAGAATCGCCTCCTTGCGCGCCTCCGACCAGCGTGCATCCGCGATGCCTTCTCCGGAAAGATTGATGACAACATCGATTCCGCGCATCGCATCGTCCGCAAGTTCACCCGTCGCCGGATTCCAGAAAACCTCATCAGACGACCGCACCGCACGCCGGACAAGCCGCACCACCGCGTGCCCCTGCGTTTGCAAAAAGGGCACCAGCGCCCGTCCAACCAGACCCGATGCCCCGGCGATTAGAAATCGCATCGGCCGCACCGAAACATGGTGCGCCTCCGTTTCGATATCCGCCTTGGTCACCGCATGCCGGTAGGCAAACAAACGCCTCAACTCGGCCCGCGCG
>JANYJB010000047.1 GCA_025361935.1 Verrucomicrobiota bacterium | reverse complement strand
GCACGATCACGAACGCCTGCGCGACCGGCTCGGTTTCCGGTAACGCCGACGTCGGCGGCTTGGTCGGCTACAATTCTGGCGCGATCACGAATGCCTACGCGACCGGCTCGGTTTCCCGCTCCAGCAACTTCCTCGGTGGCTTGGTCGGCTACAATAACGGCGGCACGATCACGAATGCCTACGCGACCGGCTCGGTTTCCGGCTCCAACGACTACGTCGGCGGCTTGGTCGGCACCAGTAACGGCGGCACGATCACGAACGCCTACGCGACGGGCGCGGTGTCTGGCAACTCCAACGTCGGCGGCTTGGTCGGCACCAGTAACGGCGGCACGATCACAAACGCCTACGCGACGGGCGCGGTTTCGGGTGATACCAACGTCGGAGGCTTGGTCGGCTCCAACGCAGGCTCGATCACATCGAGCTACTGGGATACGGAAACCACCGGTCAGGCCCATGCCACTGGAGGCGGCGATATCGACGGTATCACCGGCCTGACGACATCCGAGGCGTTTTACTCCTTAAACTACGGTGACTTCGATTTCTTAAACACCTGGTTCATGCTGGACGGCGAGACGCGGCCCTTCCTCCGCTCCGAATACAGCACCAACATCACCAACGCCCACCAGCTCCAGCTCATCGCCCTCGATCCCACCGCCAGCTACACCCTCGGCGCGGATATTGATGCCTCCGCCACCGCTGTCGCCGTCAAGGGAACCAACCCGTCGGTTCTCTGGACCTCAAGCGGCTTCTCGCCCTTGGGCGGCGGAGACTTCGCTTTCACCGGCACCCTCGACGGCCAAGGCCACACCATCTCGAACCTCGCCATAAAGAGGCACGAAGGTGGCTCCGGCTTCTTTAACGCCATAAAAGGCGGCACGGTGCGGAACCTTCGTCTCAGCGACGTTTACATCACCGGCGGCGACAACGTCGGCGGCCTCTCCAGCGTCGTCGCCGGAGCCACCTTGGATAATGTCTCCGTCTCCGGCATGGTCTCCGGCCATGAGAACGTGGGTGGTCTCATCGGCACCACCGACGAATCCACTACCCTAAGCCGCGCCTTTTTCGACGGAACCGTCATCGGCGCCACCAATGTTGGTGGCCTCATCGGGCTCAACCTTGGCGCTATCAGTGATTCCTATGCCGTAGGCCTCGTCCGCGCCCAGGACAACGCCGGCGGCCTCGTTGGCAACCTCGCCGAAAGTGCCGGGATCCGCAACTCCTACGCCGCCGTCCGCGTCGTCAGCGATGGCGGCAACTCCGGCGCCGTCGTCGGGTTTAACCAAGGCAACCTCAAATACACCTATTGGGATTCCTCCGTCTCCACCGTCACCCGTGCCGTCGGCACCGGCAGCAACTCCGGCACCACCGAGCTCCAGGGCTCCGATGCCCGTTACAATTACAACTACAATGGGTTCGATTTCTCCGACGTCTGGTTCATCGCTGAAAATGGTGGCAGCCGCCCCATGCTTCGCGCCGAGTATTCGACCACTCTCCGCACCGTTAACCAGTTCATCCTCGTCCAGCTCGACCTAGGCGCCGACTACACCCTCGCCAACGACCTCGACTTCCGAGACATCGGCCAACTCTTATCATTCGGCTACGAGGGCACACCCTTCACCGGAACCTTCCAGGGCGCGGGCCACACCCTCAACGGCCTCACCTACTACAATGGCGGTATCTTCACTGAGCTCGGCTCCGGCGCCACCGTGAAGAACCTCCACCTCACCGACCTCGTCGTGCGCGCCGACACCGAAGAAAACATCGGCGGCCTCGCCGGGATGGCGACTGGAGCTACCATCGCCAACGTCTCCGTATCAGGCGCCGTGACCGGCGGTGATGTCGTCGGCGGTCTCATTGGTTTCGCCTCCCTCGACACCACGATTAGCGACTCCACTTCCTCCGTCCGCGTCATCGGTGAGAACAGTGTCGGCGGTATCGTGGGCGCCACCGGTGATTTCGTCAGCCTCACCCGCACCTCCGCCACCGGCTCCGTCACCGGCAAGAACAACGTGGGTGGCCTCGTCGGTTCCGCCAACAGCAGGGCCGACATCACACAATCTTACTCCACCGCTACCGTCCGCGGACGCGACAACGTGGGTGGCCTCGTCGGCTACGATAGTGCTAGCCCGATCAGCGAATCCTACGTTACCGGCAGCGTGTATGGCAGCGGGCAAGCCGTGGGTGGCCTCGTCGGCCGCAACAACGCCCCCGCTACCATCACCGCCGCCTATGCCATCGGCTCCGTCACCGGCGGCAATAACGTCGGTGGTCTTGTTGGCGATAACTCAGCCCACTTGAGCCAGGTTTACGCCAGCGGGGCCGTCTCCCTCATCGGAGCCCCCGCCGGTGATACCTCCATTGGCGGCATCGTAGGCCTGAACTTCGCCACCTTTGATCATGTTTTCTGGGACACCGAGACCACCCAGCAGAGCGGCGCCGTCGGCTCCCTCTCCAAAGAATCCGCCACCGGACTCACCACCGAGCAAGCCCACCACAAGGCCAGCTACACCGACCTG
Source organism: Verrucomicrobiota bacterium (assembly GCA_025361935.1). Taxonomy (GTDB): domain Bacteria; phylum Verrucomicrobiota; class Verrucomicrobiia; order Opitutales; family Opitutaceae; genus Rariglobus. The sequence continues at coordinate 10,151 of JANYJB010000047.1, read as the reverse complement.
GATTTTGATTCCACATGGGTGATCTTCGAGGGCTCTACCCGCCCCTTCCTGCGCTCGGAATACAGCACCACGATCACCAACGACCACCAGCTCCAGCTCATGGCGGTGGACCTGACGGCCTCTTACACGCTGGCGAACAACATCGACGCCTCCGCGACCGCCGGCGCCAATGCCTCCGGCATGTGGACGACCGCCGGCTTCGTGCCGGTCGGAACCCTGATGGACACCTTCACCGGAATGCTCGACGGTAAGGGATGCATTATCACCGGTCTCACGATCAACCGGCCTGATTCGGACAATGTAGGACTGTTTGGCTTTATCGAGGGAAGCGCGGTGGTGCAAAATATCGGGCTGATTAATAATTTGATTGTCGGTGGAAGCACGGTCGGAGGCTTGGTCGGTTTCAGTTCTTCTGGCACGATCACAAACGCCTACGCGACCGGCTCGGTTTCCGGCTCCGGCGACTCTGTCGGTGGCTTGGTCGGCGTAAATTATGGCGCGATCACGAACGCCTACGCGACCGACTTGGTTTCCGGTAACAACTACGTCGGCGACTTGGTCGGCCTCAATAATGGCACGATCACGAGCGCCTACGCGACCGGCTCGGTTTCTGGCCACGACTACGTCGGCGGCTTGGTCGGCTTCAATGGCGGCACGATCACGGCGGGTTACTGGGATACTGAAACCACCGGTCAAAGCGCGAGCGTCGGCTTCGGCGACACCAGCGGCACCACCGGGTTGACGACATCGGCGGCGTTTACCCAGTCCAGCTACGGCAACTTTGATTTCAAGAACACATGGTTCATGGTGGACGGCCAGACGCGCCCCTTCCTGCGCTCGGAATACAGCACCACGATCAACAACGACCACCAGCTCCAGCTCATGGCGATGGATCTCACCGCCGACTACACCCTCGGTCGCAACATCAACGCCTCCGCCACCGCCGGCACCAACGCCTCCGATATGTGGAGCAGCCGCGGATTCTCCCCGATCGGCGTGGACGGCGAAGGCTTCTCCGGCGATTTCCTCGGCCAGAATAACAGGATTGATGGCCTCACCATCAACCGCCTCGACACCGAATACGTCGGCCTCTTCCGTGGCATTGGCATAAGCCAAATCCGCGACCTCGGCCTCACCAATGTCGCCATCTTCGGCGCCAACAGCACCGGCGCCCTCGCGGCCAGCCTTTACCTGGGCACCGTCAGCAACGTTTACGTCACCGGCCAGGTCACTGCCACGGGCAGCAGCGTAGGCGGCCTCATCGGCTTCACCGATTACGGCATCATCACCAACTCCTACAGCACCGCGCACGTCATCGGGCGTGGCAACCTGGGCGGTCTCGTCGGCTACAGCAACCAAGGCGAATTCACCAATGTTTACGCCACCGGCGACGTCTCCATAGACGGCATCGAAGGCGATGGCTTTGGCGGCCTCGTCGGCTCCCTCTCCGGCGGCTCGATCAACGGCGCTTACTCCACGGGCGCCGTGATCGGCAACGCCGAGGTCGGCGGCCTCGTCGGCAAAAACAGCGGCACCATCACCAACGCCTACCACAGTGAGGGCACGGTCTCCGGCGCTTACGCGGTTGGTGGCCTCGTGGGTTTCAACCTCGGTGACGTTGTAAATACCTACTCCACCGTTCCTGTCCTCCCCACAACCGACGCTGAAAACCCCCTGATCGGTGCCCTTGTAGGCCGAAACACCGACGGCGGCGGTTTCTACAACAGCTATTGGGACGCCACCACCTCCAACCTTAATTACGGTGCCGGCGGTAACCTAACCCCAAAAGGAATGTCAGCCCTCACCACGGCGGAATTCCAAGACACCAATTACTTTGGCAAAATAGCTTCCCGTGGAGGCCGTGATACTGGCGCACCGAGCAAGATCCGTAAATTTTTCGGTTGGGATTTCCTCGATACCTGGGCCCCCTCCAGCGACGGTCACTACCCCGAGCTCTACGCCCTCACCCCCGTCATCTTCGCCGTAGCGCGGACGATCGAACTTACCTACGGGGACGATATTCCCGCCTTTTATCCCGATGATATCTTTGTTTACGGCGGCGCTGCGCACTACGTCTTTGGCACGCGCGGCGATACTACCCCGATCTCCATCGGAGAGCTTTCCACGACCGCTACCAGCACCAGCGACGTGGGCCATTACCCGCTCGTCCTCACTGCCTCCGACAGCATAGACAGCACCCTCGGAGACGAATACCGCGTGCTCGCTCTCAACGGCGATATCATCATCCGCCCGCGCGCACTCACCTTGACCCCAACGGTCACCACCAAGATTTACGGCGATGCCACCCCGGCCATCGACTACATCCTCAGCTCGGGTAAACTCATTGGCAGCGATACTCTCACCGGTGCCCTCGCCCTCGCCGATGGCGCCGTCAACGTCGGCACCTACGGCTTCACCCCCGGCACCCTTACCGCCGGTTCCAATTACTCGCTCTCCCTCGGTGACGTCCGCTTCCAGATCACCGCCCGCCCGATCACGGTGACGGCGGACAGTGCGACGATCACCAAAGGCAATGACCTGCCCGCGCTCACCTATGTGGTGACGACCGGCAATCTCGTCCCCGGGGATGGGGATTCGCTCAACGGTCTCCTCGCGACCGAAGCGACCAAGGAAAGTCCCGCTGGCGACTACGCGATCACCCAAGGCGATCTCGCGGCGGGCGCAAACTACGAAATAACCTTCGTGGACGGCGTGCTCACGCTCAAAGCCCCGGCCAACACCTCCACCTCGCAGGTCGCGATCCAAGAGCAGCAGCACCAGCCCGGCGACGGTCAGGGTCGCGGCGGCATCTCGCTCGGCGGTTTTGAATCACAAGGCCCGGGCAATCTGGCCCTCCAAATCCTCGGCATGACGCTGCCCGGCGGCGTAGAAAACGACGACGAAAACCAGTAAGCGACATCCACTATCATCACCATGAACGCTTCCCTTAGCCGCCTTCCGTTCTCCTTGCTGCTCGTCCTTGTGCTGGCCGCGCCCTCGCTCGCCACCGCGCAGACCGCGCCCAACGCCGGCCAGCTCTTGCGCGAGGTGCCCGCCGCGCCCCCGCCCGCGTCCTCGGCGTCCGTTCTGCCGGCAGCCGAGATCGCCCGGCCGGCTCTGAACGTCGCCGCCGCCGCGACCTTGACGGTGAAAACCATCGTCATCACAGGCAACACCGTGGTGCTTACCGCCACCTTGCACGCGCTCGTGGCGGGGGCCGAAGGCTCCGCGCAGACGCTCGCGCAGCTCAATGCGCTGGCCGCCCGCATCACCCGCCTTTACCACGAGCGCGGCTACATCCTCGCCCGCGCCTATCTGCCCGAGCAGGAGGTGAACGGCGGTCGGGTGGAGATCGCGGTGCTCGAAGGCCGCCTCGGCGCGGTCAAGGTGCAGAACACCAGCCGCGTGGCCGATCCCGTGGTGAAGTCGTTCCTCGCGCCCCTCAAGCCCGGCGCGGTTGTCTCTGGCGGCGCGCTTGAACGCAGCCTGCTTCTCCTCTCCGATGTCCCCGGCCTGAAAACCAACTCGACGCTTCAGCCCGGTGCCAGCGTGGGCAGTTCCGATTTCGTGGTCGCCGCCAAGCCCGGCCCGCTCATTGGCGGCTCGGTCAACGTGGACAACTTCGGCTCATCCTCCTCCGGTGCGGCCCGCGTCGGCGGCGTGCTCAACATCAACAACCCCTCCGGTCGCGGCGACCAGATCACGTTGCAGGCGCTTTCGTCGGTGAACTCCGGCGAGCATCTGCGCTACGGCCGCGCCGCCTACGACTACCTGCTCAACGGCCAGGGCACCCGCATCGGCGCCGGTTACGCCCGGCTTGACTACGGGCTCGGCGAGAACTTCGCCGCCCTCGACGCGCACGGCACGGCCGACGACGCCAGCCTCTGGATCAACCACCCGCTCGTCCGCACCCAGCGTCTTAACGTGCAGGCGAACCTCACCTACGATTACAAGGTCCTCAAGGATCATATCGACACGAGCGGCACGCAAAACGACCGCAAGCTCGACGTCGGCACCCTCTCGCTCAGCGGCAGCTACCGCGACGGCCTGCTCGGCGGCGGCATCACCTCCGGCAGCGTCGCGTGGGGTGTGACTGGCACGGACATCATCGACCCCGCGGCCAAGGCCGCCGACGCAGCCGCCGCCCGGACACAAGGCACGGCCAGCAAGTGGAATTTCCAGGCGCGCCGCGCGCAGCACGTGACGAACTCCACCACGATCTCGCTCTTCGGCGAGGGTCAGCTCGCCTGCGCGAATCTCGACTCGTCGGACAAGTTTGTGGTCGGCGGTCCGAACAGCGTGCGCGCCTATCCCCAAGGCGAGGCATCCGGCGACGAAGGCTGGATCTTCACGGCTGAATTGCAGCAGGCGCTCCCCGTGGGGGCTTCGCTCGGGCAGTGGAGCGCGGTCGCATTCTTCGACTCCGGCTACGTTTTGATTAACAGAAATGTGTTCGCCCCCGGCCCGAACGAGCGGACGCTTAGCGGCGCTGGCGTGGGCCTGCGCTGGGCGTTCCGTGACCATTGGACTGCCAAAGCTGACGCCGCCTGGCGCATCGACGGTGGCGCGCCCACGGCGGACGGCGACCGCGCGCCGCGCATCTGGGCGCAGGTTAGCTACGGGTTTTAACCGGCGCGGCGGAGGGCTCTCAGGTCCTCGGCCGCTGCTGGCGCCAAGCCACGAAGACGACGAGGGCGGCGATGATGTCGGTGCCGACCACAGCAAGCCGGACGGGCAGGGGTAGGCTAATGGGAAGAATCAGAACCAGCCCTGCTGCGACCGCCAAAAAGGCGATGGTCGCGACCATCATTTTTTTCTTTTGATCAATCGAAGACATGGTGACGTCGGTCAGGACGCAATCGGCAGGGCCATGCGCAGGGTGGTGCCGTTTTCGTCGGTAGAGACGAGGGTGATGTCACCGTGGTGGCTGATGAGAATGCGCTTCGCGATGGCCAGTCCTAGTCCGGTGCCGTCGGCGCGGCCCGACAGGAACGAATCGAAGATGTGGGCGCGCAGTTCCTCGGGGATGCCGCAGCCGGTGTCGATGATGTCCACGAGCGCGAAATGAGTGCCGCCGCGATCCTCGGTGTCGCACCGGATGGTGATGGCGCCGCCGTCGGGCATGGCCTGCATGGAATTGATCAGGAGGTTGAGCATGACCTGCTGGATCTGGCCCTTGTGAACATCGACCACGATGGAGCGGGCGGGAGGCTCGAAGCGGAGCTGGATCTTGTTTTGCGCGAGCTTCAGGCGGATGAGCACGATGGTGTCGCTGACCATGTCGGCCAGCGACCAGTGCGAGTGGAGGCTGGCGGGGGCCTTGGCGAAGCTGAGCACGCGGGAGACGATGGCTTCAAGCTGGTCAAGTTTCTCGCCGATGACGCGGACGTCGGTGCGGCGCGGGTCGTCTTCGGGGAAGTTGAGATCGAGGTAGCCGAAGAGGAGTTTGATAACGGTGAGCGGATTGCGGATCTCGTGGGCGATCTCGGCGGCGAGGAGGCCGAGGGTGGTGAGCTGTTCGTTTTTGCGCAGGGATTCCTCGCTTTGGAAAACGCGGGAGTAGAGGCGGGAGTTTTGCAGGGCGACGGCGCCGAGGGAGGCGAGGGCGGCGAGGAGGCGTTTCTCGTCGTTGTTGAAGCGGTGGACGTGGTCGGTGAAGACGGCGAGGACGCCGATGACCTCGTTTTCATAGACGACGGGGGCGGCGAGCACGGAGCGGAGGGCTTCGTCCGGCGGAAGGTCGATGACGTCGCGAAACTCGGGAGACTGGATGTTGGCAAACTCGACTTGGCGGCGGGTTTGAATGGCCGCAGAAGTGAGGCAGGATTCGAGCGGCAGCTCGTTGTCGGACAGCGGCGTGATTACGGGGCTGGTGAGCGAGACGAGCCGCAGGGTCTGGCGCTGGAGGTTGCAGAGGTAGAAGACGCAGGCGCGACTGTTGGTGATGAGGCGGGCGTCGCGGGTGATGGTGTCGAAGAGCTCCTGCTGCTCGAGCTTGCCGACGAGGGATTGGCCTATGGTGATGAGTGATTCAAGCTGGCGGGCCTTGCCGCTGAGATGGCGGAGCTGCCAGAGGCGCTGCATGACCGCAGTGGCTTCCTCTGTCAGGCGGACAAAAAAATCGAGGTCGGCGTCGGTGAATCCGCCGAGGTTGTCGCTATCGAGGTTGATGACGCCGAGAATCTGGCCGCCGGCTTCGAGCATGGGTGCGGCCATTTCGCTGCGCACCTCGGAGCGGAGGGCGATGTAGCGGTGATCGGTGGCGACGTTGGGAACGAGTTGGGGGCGGCCGTGAAAGGCAACCCAGCCGGTGATGCCTTGGCCGAGACGCAAGGCGACCTCGTCGCTGTCGGGAGGGAGGCCCTGCTGGACCTCGATTTCGAGTCTTCCCGAGTCGGGGTTGAGGAGGGAGACGGTGCCGGAGGACGCCTTGAGGACATCCATCAAAACCGCGAGGATGGTGGTGAGCGCCTCGCGAGGGTCGTTGCCCCGGCCCGCGATGCTGCTGATGCGATAGAGGGCTTCGTGAAAAACCGGAGACCGGAAACCGGAAACCGGAAAGTCGGAGGAAGACGCCGAGTTAGTTGCCACGGCGCGCAGTTTTGATGGATGATACCGTGATGGCGAGAATTTCGCCGCCTTCCGAAATAAGCGAGGTGAGCTTCGTCTGCGGAACAAGCCCTGCATCAATCAATAATTCCATCCAAAGGAGAGACTCGTCGCACTCTTCTTCCACGATACCCATTTTGGCGATAAAATCGGCGCGAGACTTCCCCCTGACGGCGGCGCGATAGTTGGCGGCCACCGAGGTGCCCGAACGGAGGAGTTGGAGTCCTAGTGTTTTAGCAACGGGATCGGGCGGCAAAGACTGAACGAGTTTGATCACGCGGAGGGCGTAATCCTTGGTTCTGTGTTTAAAGTCTTCGCGGGACATCGCACCTATTCTATCCGGTTTCCGGTATCCGCAATCCGGTTTTTAAACGGCCTGGGCGTGTTCTTCGGTGGCGGGGGCGATGATCGCGGCGATGGCCTTGCGGAGTTCCTGCAGGCGCGACGTGTCCTGGGTGGGTTCGTGGTTGTCGCTTTCGATGTAGAAGGTGTCGATGGCGATGCCTCGCTCGGTGCCGATGCGGGCGAAGGTGATGTCGAAGCCGTGGTCGCTGATGGTTTTGCCGAGGCGGAAGAGAAGGCCGATCTCGTCGCGGGCCTGGATCTCCACGATGGTGCGTTGCATCGAGAGTTCGTGATAAACGTCCACGGTGGGCGGGAAGGAAGATTGCACGGCCTCGCTGCCGGTGGGGGTGTTGTAGCGCTGGGTGGAGGCGTATTTTTTGGCCTGTGCGACGATATCGGGATAGAGATCCTTGTTGGCCACGAGGGATGCTTCGACGGTTTTGGCAAAGATTTCCTGGGCTTTGGCGCTTTGCACCACGCCCCGGCCTGGCTCGACAACATAGAAGGTGTCGATGGCGATATGGTCGCTGCGCGAGATGATCTTGGCGCCGAGAATCGAAAGACCGGCGACGCTGAAGGCGCCGGCCAGTTTGTAGAAGAGACCGGCGCGGTCCCAAGTGACCACGTTGACCACGGTGAGGGAGCGGTTGATGTCGTCTTTCCACTCAATCACCGGGTGGAGGGAGCCGACGGAGTTTGCCTGAGAGATGGACTTCAGGAGCGAGTTTACCATGCGGATATGCAGGGCGATCTCGGAGGTCTCGGTGTGGATGAAATAGCGCTCGGGCAGCAGATTGAAGTGCGCGGCGATCTCGTCCTCGCTGATGCCGGGGATGTTTTGGGAGACGAGTTCCTGGAAGGTCATTTTCAGACGTTGGGAATTATGGGTCGCGATCGCTGATCCCAAGGTCAGGTGTTCGAGCGTGGAGCGATAGAGGGAGGAATGAAGCGTGTCCTTGTAACCGCTCCAGAGTCCGGCGGCGGTGCCTCGCGCGTCGCAGAAGGTGTGGACGTAGAGATAGCGGAGTTTTTCGGCGTTCTCGACCAGTTCGGCAAATGCAGCGGCGGTGTTGGGATCATCTACGTCCCGCTTCTGCCAAAAGCGTGCCATGATGAGGTGATTTTTTATGACGAATATAACGAGCTCGGCGTTGCCTTCCGAAATTTCGAGTCGCTTGAGCAGCGGGACTGCGATTTTCACGCCGCTTTCGGCGTGTCCCTGGATGCCCATCGCCTTGCCAATATCGTGCAGCAGAAGAATCAGATAAAGCAGGGTGGGAGATGCGGTTTCATGCAGCGCGGACCGGTATTTGAGGGTGATGGGCTCGGCTTCGGTAAAGATTTGGTCAAGTTCGCGGATGGCGTTGAGCGTGTGGATATCGGCCGTGTAGCGGTGGTAAAATTCGTGCTGCACGAGGCAGGTGAGGCCGTCGAACTCGGGGATGAAGCGTCCGAGGACGCCGAGTTCGTGCATGAGACTGAGCGCGGGATAAACCGCGCCGGCCTCTTCGAGGATCGCCTTGAAGCTGGTGTTGGCGTCGGCGGAGTGGGTGACCTTGCGCGTGATGAGCGGGAGGGATTCTCGTATGAGCGTTTGGAGCGAAAAATCGAGCTGGGCATTCAGACTCTGGCAGTGGCGGAAGACGCGGATGAGGCGGACGGGGTCCTTGCGGAACACATCGGGGGACTCGGCGCCGAGCTCGCGGCCGCGCAGGATGAAACCGTCGATGTGTTTGCTGTGCTGGTCGCGCCGGGCGCGCACGGCCTCGCGGAAAGAACCGATGAGGCCGGTCTTGGGCTTTTCCAGCGTGAGGGCGAGCCGGCTCTCGATAATAGTGGAAATGCGGAAGATGGTCTGGGCGGCCTTGTAGTAGTCGCGCATGAAGTGCTCGACGCGGCCGAGCATGGTGCGCTGTTGGTAGCGGAGTCCCACGGCGACGTGGGTCTGGGCTTCCAGGTCGAGCACGTCGGTGGGGCGTTTTTTAAGGAAATGCAGTTCGTTGCGGACGCGCTGGAGGAAGTCGTGGGCGCGCTGAAAGTCGCGGAGTTCGTTTCGCCGGAGGTAGTTTTGGACGCCGAGTTCCTCGATGGATTCGATGCCGAGTTTGACCCGGGCCATCCAAAGGGAGTTTTGGTATTCGCGCAGGCCGCCGACGCCGTTTTTGATATCCGGTTCCTGGAGGAAAACCGTGTCACCGAATTTGGCGCGGCGGGTGGCCTGGTCGGCGAGGCGTGCGGCGATGTAGGCCTTGGGGTCCTCGACGGTGTAGTAGGCGCGGTAGGCCTGCTTGAAGCCGTTGAAAAGGGAGGTGGAGCCGGCGAGAAGACGCGACTCGAGCATGGCGGTCTTGCTCTGGATGTCCTTGCGGGCCTCGGCAAAAACTTCGTCGATCGTGCGGGTTGAATGGCCTACCTTGAGGCCGCAGTCCCACAAGATGTAGAGAATCTCGTTGATCAGGTGTTCCTGCAGCGGCTGGATCACTGCGAGTTTCACCTTTGCGGGAAACAGGAACATGATGTCGATGTCGCTGAAAGGGCTCAACTCGCCGCGGCCGTAGCCGCCGATCGCGAGAAGGGCGACGGGTGCGGGCGGTTTTTCGTGCACGCGTTCGTAGGAGGCGATCGCGTAGTCGAAGAGATGGCGCAGCATCACGTCGATCATGCCGGCGCGCGCCCGGGCGACGGCCAGTCCGGACTCGCCCGCGTCGTGGCGCATGCGGATCATCGCGCTTTCGAGGCGCAGGAAAGTCTTGCAGGCGGACAGGCGTTTGGCGGTCGGAACGTTGCCGGTGAAATCGAGGCGTTCCTTGGCGTGTTTCTGGATGCGGCCTAACATGAGTTCTGGTTAATTGAGGGAAGGAACGCGCGCAGTCGAGCGGGCAATCCTCCGCTTGCCACGCGCCTTCGCGGATGGTTGCGTGAACGTTCACATTTTCTACATGGCCGAGATCACCAAGAGCTACGAACCTAAGGACGTTGAGGACAAGTGGTATGCCGCCTGGCGGGAGGCGAAGTGCTTCGCCGGCCGCGCCGCGCCCGGTCAGGAGACCTACACTATCGTCATCCCGCCGCCCAACGTCACCGGCATCCTGCACATGGGCCATGTGCTCAACAACACCCTCCAGGACGTCCTCATCCGCCGCGCCCGCCTCGAAGGCAAGGCCGCCTGCTGGATCCCCGGCACCGACCACGCCGGC
>JANYJB010000043.1 GCA_025361935.1 Verrucomicrobiota bacterium | reverse complement strand
ACTACACCGACTGGATCATCGGCCACGTCCACGTCGGCGCACTCGGATGGAACGGCTTCATGGCCGCCGGCATGTTCTACTGGCTCGCCCCGCGCCTCTGGAACAAGCCCCTCTTCTCCCAGTCGCTCGCCAACCTGCACTTCTGGTTCGGAACGGTCGGCATCCTCCTCTACGTTTCGGCCATGTGGACCTCGGGCATCACCCAGGGTCTCATGCTCAATTCCACCAGCGAGCACGGCACCGTCCTCACGTATCCCAACTTCATCGAGACGCTCAACACCATCCGCCCGATGATGCTCTTCCGTGTAGTCGGCGGCGGTCTCTACTTCGTCGGCTGGCTCCTGCTCGTCTATAATCTCTACCGCACGATCCGCGGCGCGCAGGCTGTCAACGGCACCATCGAGGTCTTCGTCGAGGACGACAAGACTGCCGGCAAACGTCTCGGTCTCGGCGGGGCCTTCCTTAATCCGCCCGTGGTGTTTTCCGTCATGGGCACGCTCAGCGCCTGTGCGTGGATGTTTGGCGGCGACTTCCTGAAACTCGCCGGACTGTTCGGCACGGCGACATGCGTGATCCTCGCGTGGGCCCACTTCGAGGCGCGCAAGCACCGCTGGGGCGCGTGGTATGACAAACTGCTTGTGAGCGTGATGCCGTTCACCGTGCTCACCTTCATCGCCGTGGCCGCCGGCGGCCTCATCCAGATCATCCCGACCGCCCTCGTAAACCGCGCCGAAAACGTCGAGGACCGCCGCGCGATTCCCTACACGCCGCTGGAACTGGCCGGCCGCGATCTCTACGTGAGCGAAGGCTGCTACAACTGCCATTCGCAGATGATCCGCACGATGGTGCCCGACGTGCTCCGCTACGGCGACTACTCGCGCCTTGGCGAGTCGATCTATGATTACCCGTTCCAGTGGGGCTCGAAGCGCACAGGTCCGGATCTCGCTCGCGTGGGCGGCAAATATCCAGACGTCTGGCACTACCGTCACATGGAGAATCCCCGCGCGATTTCCATCGGCTCCAACATGCCCAACTACCCGTGGCTGTTCACCGAAACGACCGATGTGGACGCTCTGCCAAAAAAGATCTCCGTCCAGCGCATCCTCGGCGTGCCTTACCCGAAATGGACCTCCGCTCAGATCCAAGTAAACGTCGCCACCCAAGAGCAGGCCATCGTGGACGGACTCCGCGTGGTCGGCGTCGAGACGGCACCCGACCGCCAGATCATCGCGCTGATCGCCTACCTCCAGAAAATGGGAAAATACGAGACCGTCGTTCCCGCCAAAACCGCCGCGCGCTGAGGGAAACCATCAATCAACAACCGGAATTCCCCGATCTCTTCCATGTTTCACCGCCTCATCTTTGCCGACTGGGTCGTTATCTTTCCGCTCATCGCGTTCATCACCGCCGTGTCGGTGTATACATCCTTGACGTGGCGCGCGCTGCGCATGCGCCCCGCACAGCTCAGTCATTTCGAAAACCTGCCCTTTAACGAAGAATCCAGTCCCGCCGTTTCCCGCCATGACGACGCCCAATAACGCCCAGCCTCCCCGTGACCCGAAGGATGAATACGCGCTTCGTCATCACACCTACGACGGCATCCAGGAATACGACAAGCGCCTGCCAAACTGGTGGCTTCTCACCTTCTACGGCACGATCGTGTTCGCCGTGATCTACTGGCTCGTTGACCAGCACTTCCCCAGTTCGACCGACGAGTCCCGCATCGAAGCCAAGATGGCGGTGATCGAAACAACCAAGCTGTCCTCGCCAACCGCGGTTCTGGACGACGCGACTCTCTGGAAGATGAGCCGGAATCCCGCCTTCGTGGACGCGGGGAAGGAAACCTTCGCGACCTACTGCACGAGCTGTCACAATGCAGCCCTCACCGGAGGCATCGGCCCCAATCTTGTGGATGCCATTTGGATTCACGGCGGCAAACCCACCGAGGTGATGGCGGTCGTCACCAAAGGCGTGCTCGAAAAAGGCATGCCAGGCTGGGCTCCCGTTCTCGGAGCGCAGAAGGTTTCCGAAGTCACCGCCTTCATCATGAGCCATCACGCCGCGCCTTGAGGTCGGCGCGTGATCTCATGAAAAACTCCCGGCAAATCCTTCGGCCCAGCCGCGATTCCGTCACCACCATCCATGCTGACGGCTCGCGGTTCTTCCTGCATCCTGCGGACGTGCGCGGGAGGTTCACCTCCCTGCGGCGCTGGTCGGGCTGGTTCCTGATCGCGATCTACCTCGCGCTTCCGTGGATTCCCGTGGCCGGGCATCCGGCCGTGTTTCTGGACGTTGCCGATCGGCGCTTCCATCTCTTCGGGCTGACGCTCGCGTTCCAAGACACGTGGCTGCTTTTCTTCGGCATCTCCGGTCTGGGCTTCGCGCTCTTTCTGGTGACGGCCCTCTTGGGTCGCGTGTGGTGCGGCTGGGCGTGTCCGCAGACGGTTTTTCTGGAGCATGTGTTTCGCCGCGTGGAGCGCTGGATTGAGGGCGACGCGGTCGCCCGCCGCCAGCTCGACGCGGCCCCGTGGACCGCCAGCAAGATCACGAAGCGCGGCCTCAAGCAGGCCGTTTTCATCGCGTGTGCCGCTGTGATCGCGCACCTGATGCTAGCCTACTTCGTTTCGATTCCGAACCTTTGGGCGATGATGAACGCGTCGCCGGGCGAACACTGGTGCGCATTTGTCTTCATCTCGACGTTTTCGTTCGCGCTGTATTTCAACTACGCATGGTTCCGCGAGCAGCTCTGCATTGTTATTTGCCCCTACGGACGTCTGCAATCGGCGTTAATCGACGATCATTCGATGGTCATCGGCTACGACGCGAAGCGAGGCGAACCGCGCGGCAAGGTGAGCACGGCGAACGCGGGCGCTTGCATTGATTGCAACCGCTGCGTGCAGGTGTGTCCCACGGGCATCGACATCCGCCAGGGACTCCAGATCGAGTGCATCGGTTGCGCGGCGTGCATCGACGCGTGCGACGAGGTGATGGACAAAGTGAAGCGTCCGCGCGGGCTGGTGCGCTACGCCTCGATGGCGGCCTTTGCGGGCGGCGTCACCCGCTGGTTGCGTCCGCGCACGATGGTTTACGCATTGCTGCTTTTTGCGGGCGCCGGGGTGGCGACGTTGGCTTTGTCCACGGTGCGCCCGGCCAATTTCGGGGTCACCCGCATCATCGGCGCGCCGTATTTTGCCGACGCGACCACAGTGAGAAATCAGTTCCTCCTGCGCTTGGTGAACAAGCGCGATGTGCCGGTGCGTTTCATCGTGACGCTGGCCGATGCGCCAGCCGGAGTGATTCAGAACGGACTTGAAGGCGGTCTGCTGGTCGGCCCGATGGCCGAGGCGGTGCGTCCGCTCGTCATGCAGGTGCCTCGAAAGGATTTCCACGGACACTTCGATTTCACGGTGAAGGTCAGCGACGGGCAGGGAACGTTCACACTTACCCGCGTGGTCGAGTTCGTCGGTCCTGATTCGGACAAAGAGAAGGAGTCCCATGAAAAAGAGCATTAAGAATGACCGCCTTACCTGGCTCTGGGTGTGGGTGGACGGGGCCTTTTTGGTGATGTTCGTCGCCTGGGCGGCGATGTTCACGGCGGCGGCAAAAAATCATATCGAGGACATGCCGCTCGCAACGCACGCGCCTCACTGACTAACAACCATGGAACTCGCGGGCATTACTACTCCGGCGGTGGCTTTCGTGGCGGGGCTTGTGACGAGCCTGCACTGCGCGGGCATGTGCGGGCCGGTCGCCTGCATGTTGTCGCCTGCTCGCGACGACCAGGCCGATCCGCATGTGGTCGCGACGATCTATCATGTGGCGCGTGTGGCGGGCTACGCGCTGCTTGGCGCTATCGCCGGCGCGGCGGGCGGGATGCCGATGGTCTTGCTTGGCGGAGCGGCTTCGCGGGTGTTGCCATGGGCGTTGGTGGTGTTTCTGGTTTTTGTGGCGTTCCGCGTGGATAAGCGGCTGCCGAAGCCGGTGTTTTTTGCGCGGTGGCAATGGAAGCTGCGTCAGGCGTTGCAGGGGTGTTCGCGTCTGCGCGTAGCGGCGGTCATGGGCGCGGCCACGCCGCTGCTGCCGTGCGGGCCACTTTACTTTTTGGTCGCGCTGGCCGCGATGTCGGGCTCGGCGTTGCGCGGAGTGGAGTTCATGCTGGCGTTTGGTTTGGGGACGGTGCCGCTGCTCTGGCTGGTGCAGTCGAACTACGGCCTATTGCGCGCACGGCTCTCGCCGGTGTGGCTCGCGCGTTGCCAGGTGGGATTGGCGCTCGTGGCGGCGCTGGTGATGTTGTGGCGGTTGCGGGCCGGCGGGCCGGGCGCGGGGGATTTTATATGTCACTGAGCGCGATCACTGCCGCTGACAACCGGTCCTTCAAGGCCAGCGCCACAGCCAAGCCGGTGTGCCTGCACTGCGGCGCGCCGTCGTCTCAGGGCGACTTCTGCTGCGCGGGATGTGCGTATGTTTACCGGCTCGTGCATGACGAGGGACTCGACGCCTACTACAAGATCAAGGACGAGGTGAGCGCGCCGGCCGATCCGTTGCTGCTCCAGCCGCGCGACTACGCGTGGCTGGCCGCCGCGCAGCAGGAGGCGGAAGCGCGGTTCGCCTCGGGCGAAGTGACCACGCCGCGCCTTTTGCTCGATGTGCAGGGCATCTCTTGTGCGGGTTGCGTGTGGCTGATCGAAAAGGTGTTTCTCAAGCAGTCCGACGCCGGGCGCGTCGAAGTGAACGCGCAGACCGGACAGATGCGGATCTACTGGCGGGCGGGCGGGGTTTTTGACGCTGCGGAGTTCGCGCGGGCGTTGCAGCGGTTTAATTATCTAGTCGGTCCGGCGGGGGCTTCGGTCCGGCCTGCGCAGTCGGAGAGCCGGGCGCTGGCGTGGCGCATCGGACTGTGCACGGCGTTCACGATGAATGTCATGTTGTTCACGCTGCCAGTGTATTTCGGGATGGAGAAGACGTTCGCATACGCACCGTTGTTTGGAACGCTGTCGATGGCGTTTGGCACTCTGAGCCTGTTGGCGGGCGGTGGGTTTTTTCTGAACCGGGCGGCGCGGGCGTTGCGCGAGGGTGCGGTGCATATCGACCTGCCGATCGCGCTGGGCATCGTCGGTGCCTACGCGGGCTCGATGCTCGGGTGGGTGAGCGGGCAGGAGGCGTATGTGTATTTCGATTTTGTGAGCACGTTCATCCTTCTGATGCTCATCGGCCGCTGGGCGCAAGTGGTCGCGGTGGAGAAAAACCAGCGGCGTCTGCTCAGCCAGCAGCCGGTGCCGCCGAGCGTGCGGTTGATCGGCGCGGACGGAATGACGACGGAGATCGCGCCGGAACAACTGAGGGTGGGGCAGAGGTTTTCCGTTGCCATGGGGCACAACGTGCCGGTCGAGGCGCGGCTGGAAACGGACGAGGCGTCCATCGGACTGGCATGGATCAACGGGGAGGCTGATGCGCGGGTTTTCCGCGCGGGCCAGCGCGTGCCGGCGGGCGCGCAGAACCTCACGCGGGGTGCGCTGGAGTTGACCGCCACGCGAGGCTGGGAGGGTTCGTTGCTCGCTGAATTGCTGAAGCCGGTTGTGCGCACGGGTGTGCGGCACCGTCTGCTCGAACGCGTGATCCAGGGTTATCTGGTATCGGTCATTGGCATCGCGGTGCTGGCCGGCGCGGGCTGGTGGTGGACGTCGGGTGACGTGGTGCGCACGGGTGCGGTCGTCACGGCGATTTTGGTGGTTTCGTGTCCATGCGCGCTTGGGCTGGCGTTCCCGCTGATCGAGGAACTGGCGAGCGCGGCGTTGCGTCGTCGCGGGGTGTTTGTGCGCGCGGGGGACCTTTGGCAGAGGCTCGACCGCGTGCGGACGCTGGTGTTCGACAAGACCGGCACGCTTACGCCGGAGACGCCGGAGCTGTTGAACCCGGAGGCGTTGGCGGAGTTGGACGAAGCGGCGCGCGCGGCATTGCTCGCGCTTGTGCAGGCCAGTGCGCATCCGTTCAGCCGGTCGCTACACGAGAACCTGCTCGTGTTCGGCCGAGTCGAGCCGCTGGCGGGCAAGGTGGCCGAGACGATCGGCGCCGGTGTCGAATTGGGTTCATGGTCGCTGGGACGTCCCGGATGGAAGGATGGCGGTCGCGATCAAGAAGCCGGCGTGGTGTTGGCGCATCAGGGCAGGATGCTGGTGCATTTTCTGTTTGCGGAACGCGCCCGGTCGGGCGCGCGCGAGGAACTCGCCGCATTGGAACGGCGCGGGCTGGGTATTCATGTGCTGAGCGGCGACCGGCAGGCCAAGGTCACTGCGCTCGCGTGGGATCTGGGGTTGCCGGAGGGCCGCATGCTGGGTGGGCTGTCGCCTCAGGACAAGGCGCGCTGGTTGGAAACCCACGGCGCGGACCAGACGCTTATGCTTGGCGACGGTGCGAACGACAGTCTGGCGTTTGACCGCGCGCTTTGCCGGGGAACGCCGGCGATTCACCAAGGAGTGCTCGAACAAAAGGCTGATTTTTATTATCTTGGCCGTGGCATCGCGGGCATCCGTGCACTTTTTGAGATCAATGATGCGCGTCGTCGTTCGCAGCGGATGCAGCTCGTGTTTATGGTGACGTATAACGTTTTCGCGGTAGGTCTGGCGGTCGCGGGTCGCATGAATCCGCTGGTCGCGGCGATCCTCATGCCGGTCAGCTCGCTGCTTACGTTGGTGCTCGTGGGGTGGGGGATGCGGGGTGTGAGGAAGCCGACCGCGTAACCACGGCCACCTTTTAAATCGCACAGGGATTAGATCGGTTGCGCGCTTGAAAGGAGCGGGGATTGCCGCTGTTTTGTGCGTTGGCGGGTCGTCCCGTCCCTTTGAAAATTTTAAACTACACCTTAGCCGCTGTCATCGGCGCCTCGATTGCGACATGGGTGGCGCATCGCGTTTCCAGCCTCTCCAGCCTCCAGTCCGGGCAGGTTTTGGCGGTTGCGCCGCTGGTCGTTCGCCCGCGCCCGGCGGCAGATCCGTCGCAGGCGGAGTTTGCCCGGCTGACCCGCGAAAAGGCCGATCTCGACGCGGAACTGACCGCGACGCGTGCGAAGCTGGCGGAGCACCAGGCCACGCTGGCGCAGACGAAGGCGAGCCTGGAGGAACTGCGGCGGCCGATGACGACAGATATGTTCAGCTCCGCGCTGCGGGCGGAGCTCAGGTCGGGCGAAGTCGTGGTCACGGGTGGTTACAAGCTGCCAAACGGGAAGCGGCTCTACGCGTTTGCCCAGCCGGTGATTCAACAGGTCGATGGAAAGGAGGTCGTGAAGATCGGGGGCCGGTTTCTCGCGGTCACGGATGAGGCGGGCAAATCGGTGGGAATCGATACCATCGCCACCAACGCGGCGAATACGATCCAGCATGGCGAAGTGTGGGTCGCCGACGAGCAGGCGTCGGTATTGGCCAAGCTGGATGCGGCGGCGGGCACTGATGTGATCGGTTCGCCAAGTATCACGGTGGCGGACGGCGGCAGTGGCTCGGTCGAGATCGGCGATCTCAGGCTCAGCGTGACCCCAGTGGTCGCCGCCAACCATGCGAACATGAATTTCGAGGTCAGGGTGGAGCAACCGCAGGCGCCGGCGACGACGGAAACGAAGGCGGATGCAGTGCAGTAACTTTGTTGGGCGGCGAACGTCTATACGTTTTTGAATCCGAACCCCTTAAAACATGAAAACGTCTAAACTCTTCGCCGCGATTCTCCCGCTGATTGTCTTGTCGTCGGTTGCGCCTGCCCTTCGTGCCGTCGATGCCTCGGCCACGCTTCCCGTCGGTGCGTCTGAACGCAGGGCAACGGTTGGCGAACGATTGAAAGAGCTTGCCGACAAGCTCGGCCTGACCGACGCCCAAAAAGAGCAGATCAAACCCATCATACAGGACGAGGCGCAGGCGATGAAAGAACTATGGGAAGACAACTCGATCGACGGAGCGGCCAAGCGCGCGCAGATGATGGAAATCCGCAAGGCGCACCGGGAGCAAATTGCCGCGATCCTCACGCCCGAGCAGCAAGCCAAGTTGAAGGATATCCGTGAACAACGCGTTCCCGCGCCGGATGGCAAGAAAGCGGCCGACCACCCGGAATTTCGCGGGCCGATGGACGGAGCGATGGCCACGCTGACTCCGGATGAAAAGAAGACCATGATGGAGGCTTTTCAGCAGCTTCAGCAGGATACCGAGATCACGGAGCTGAACAACCAGTTCAAGGCGCTTAACGAAAAACGCGAAAAGCTCGTGGCGGACAAACTCCAGGAGATCAACCCCGAGGCGGCGACGATCTTTTCAAAAATGAAGGCCCAACGTGAAAAGATGATGGCCGAGCGCAAGGCGCAGATGGAGCTCCAGTCAAAGGATCAGCCGCAAAATCCGGCCCTTTGATTCGACTCTTTGTAATCGGCGAGTTCTCTCCGACCTGATCAACCGCCAAGGTAGGCCGCCTTGAGCTGGGGGGTTGTGCGGAGCTTTTCACTGGGGCCGGAGCAGGCGATGCGTCCGGTTTCTAGGACGTAGCCGTGGGATGAGATTTCCAGGGCGAGGTTGGCGTTCTGCTCCACGAGCAGGATGGTGATGCCTTGGGCGCGGTTGATCTCCACGATCTTCTCGAAAATCGTCGTGATGAGGCGAGGGGCGATACCGAGCGAAGGTTCGTCGAGCATCAGGAATTTCGGGCGGCCCATGAGCGCGCGGCCGATGGCGAGCATTTGTTGTTCGCCGCCGGAGAGCGTGCCGGCGGTTTGTTTGATGCGTTCTTTTAAGCGCGGGAAAAGGGTGAAAATGTGTTCGCGGGTTTCGGCGATGGCGGCCTTGTCGGTTTGGAGGAAGGCACCCATCGCGAGGTTTTCGGCTACGGAGAGGTTGGCGAAAACCATGCGGCCCTCGGGGACGTGGCATAATCCGCGGGCGACGATCTGGTGCGAGGGCAGGCGGGTGATGTCTTCGCCGCAGAAGGTGATTTTTCCGCCCTTGGGTTTGAGCAGGCCGGAGAGGGTGTGGAGTGTGGTGGTTTTCCCCGCGCCGTTGCCGCCGAGGAGCGTGACGATACCGCCCTGTGGAACCTCGAAGGAGATTCCGGCGACGGCGTTGATGGCGCCGTAGGAGACGGAGAGATCGGTGACGGTGAGCATGGCGGCGGCTTAGTGGTGGGCGGAGTTGGCACCGTGTTCTTCGCCGAGGTAGGCCTCGATGACTTTCGGGTTCTTGCGGATTTCCTCGGGAGTGCCGTCGGCGATCTTCACGCCGTAGTCGAGGACGGTGATGCGTTCGCAGACGCCCATCACGACGCGCATCGAATGTTCGACGAGCAGGATGGTGAGGTTGAAGCGTTGATGCACCTCGCGGATGAGGCGGACGAGCTCGATTTTTTCGGAAGGGTTCATGCCGGCGGCGGGTTCGTCAAGGAGGAGCAGGCGCGGCTGGGTGGCGAGGGCGCGGACGATTTCGAGCCGGCGTTGTTCGCCGTAGGGCAGGGAAGTGGCGGGTGCGTGGCGGAAGCGGGCGAGGTTGAAGAGCTCCAGCAGTTCGTTCACGCGGGCGGCGATGGCGGCTTCGTCTGAGCGGAAATGCCCGAGGCGCACGAGGGCATGCAACGGCGAGGCGGAGCGGTGCAAGTTGGCGGCGACGCGGACGTTGTCGTAAACGCTGAGGTGGGAAAACAGGCGGATGTTTTGAAACGTGCGTGCGATGCCGAGGGCGGTGACGTCGTGGGCGCGGAGATCGGCGAGATCGCGGCCGGCGAACCGGATGGCACCGGAGGATGCGGGATAGACGCCTGTCACGAGGTTGAAGAGGGTGGTCTTGCCGGCGCCGTTGGGGCCGATGAGGCCGTGGAGTTCGCCGGGCGAGAGTGCGAGGTCCACGGCGTTGACGGCGGTGAGGCCGCCGAAACGGATGGTGGCCTGGTCGAGCTGGAGGAGGGCGTCGGTCATCAGCGGCGCAGCTTGGGGAAGTGGAAGTTAAACAGGCCTTGGGGGCGGACGAGCATCAGCACGATCAGCAGAAACGAGTAGAGGATCATGCGGTATTCCGCGATGGGGCGGAGCACCTCGGGCAGGAGCGTGAGGAGCACGGCGGCGAGGATGACGCCGAGGGTGTTGCCCATGCCTCCGAGAATGACCATGACGACGATCTCTATGCTTCGGGTAAAATCGAAACCAGAGGCGGTGATGCTCATCTTGAAATGGCCGTAGAGTCCGCCGGCGATGCCGGCGAAGAACGCGCCGATGCCGAAGGCGACGATCTTGTAGCGGGTGGTGTTGAGGCCCATCGCCTCGGCGGCGATTTCGTCATCGTGGGTGGCGAGGAAGCCGCGTCCGTAGGTGGAGTTCACGAGGCAGCCGACGACGAAGACGGTGATGGCGGCAACGGAAAGCGTCCACGCGACGGTGGTGTAGTTGGGGATGCCGTTGAGGCCGAGCGCGCCGCCGAGCGGCTCGATGTTTTGGAAGATGACACGGATGATCTCGCCGAAACCGAGAGTGACGATGGCGAGGTAGTCGCCGCGCAGACGCAGCGATGGCACGCCGACGAGCAGGCCGACGAAGGCGGCGCACAGACCGCCCGCGAGGAGTGCTCCGAAGAAGACTGCGTTCTGCGCCCAAAGCGCGCCGCCGTCTTCGCCAAGCAGACGCGGGCCAATGAACATCGTGACGGCGGCGGAGAGATAGGCGCCGACCGACATGAAGCCCGCGTGGCCGAGCGAGAACTGACCGGTGTGGCCGTTCACGAGGTTGAGTGAGACGGCGAGGATGATGTTGATGCCGAGCGTGGTGAAGATGTCGTTCGCGTAGGGATCGGCGACGAAACGGGTGAGTGTCACGCTGGCGATCAGGGCGCCGAGCAGGGCGAGGTGAGGCGACGAAAATATGCGGCGAGACGGCGTCATACTTTCTCGACATGGCTGCGACCGAGCAGGCCGGCGGGGCGGAAGAGGAGAATCAGAATGAGTAGCGCGAAGGCGATGGCGTCCTTGTAGGTGGAGAGCTGGCTGCCACCGACGAACGTCTCGATGGTGCCGATGAGAAGTCCGCCGAGGGCCGCGCCGGGGATGTTGCCAATGCCGCCGATCACGGCGGCGACGAAGGCCTTGAGGCCGGGCATCACGCCCATCAGCGGTTCGACGGATTGGTAGTTGAGCGCGTAGAGAATGCCTCCGGCCCCGGCCAGAGCGGAGCCGAGCGCGAAGGTGAAGGAGACAACGACATCGGGATTGATGCCGACCAACTGGGCGGCGCGTGGATTGAGGGCGACGGCGCGCATGGCGGTGCCGATCTTGGTGCGGAAGACGATGAACTGGAGAGCGACCATCAGCACGAGCGCGACGCCGATGACGAGGAGCTGGTTGCTAGAAAGGGTGAGACCGCGTAACTGCCAGACGACCTGCGGAAATACCTGCGGAAAGGAGCGCGGAGCGGCGCCGAAGACGTGCTCGTTTTGGAACGTGTATTCGAGGAGCAGGGAAACGCCGATGGCGGTGATGAGGACGTTGAGGCGAGGGGAAGAACGCAGCGGGCGGTAGGCAAAACGCTCGATGAACATGCCGAGGGCGGAGCACACGATCATCGCGGCGAGCAGGCACGTGAGCCCGCCCCACCAGGTGCCGGTTGGGAGGTGCTTGCCGATGAGGCAGCCGGCGACCGCTCCGACCATAAAAACGTCGGAGTGCGCGAAGTTGATGAAGCGCAGCACGCCGTAAACCATCGTGTAGCCAAGCGCGATGAGGGCGTAGATCGCGCCCAACGAGAGCGCGTTGAGAAGCTGTTGGAGAAACTCCGTCACGGAGCTACGGTTTTCAGGAATTTGAAGTGACCGTCCTTCACCGTAACGATTACGGCGGCCTTGGTGGCGTTGCGATTGGCGTCAATGGTGGTGTGGCCGGTGACGCCGGTGAAATCCTTGGTGGCGGCGAGCGCGGCGCGGACGGCGGCGGGCTCGACTGTGCCGGCGCGCTTGATGGCATCGGCGAGGAAAAAGGCGGAATCGTAACCGAGCGCGGCCATAGCGTCGGGCGTCTCGCCGCCAAAGCGCGCCTGGAAGCGTTTCACGAAGCCTTGCACGGCGGGCTCGGTGTTTTCGGGGGAGTAGTGCGTCGAGTAGTAGGTGCCTTCCAAGGAGCTGCCGCCGATTTCCAGAAGCTGGGGCGCCTCCCAGCCGTCGCCGCCGAAGAGAGGGGCGGTGATGCCGAGTTCGCGGGCCTGTTTGGCGACGAGGGCGGCCTCGGTGTAATAGCCGGGGACAAAAATACCGCCGACGCCGGCGGCCTTAATGGCGGTAAGCTGGGAGCGGAAGTCTTTGTCGCCTTCGGAGTATTTTTGTTCGATGGCGATCTCGCCGCCGTCGGCGACGAAGCGCTCCTTGAAATACTTCGAGAGCCCCACGCTGTAGGCGGAAGAAACGGAGGTGAGGACGGCGACCTTGGTGAGATGAAGTTCGTTTTTGGCGAACTTTGCCATGACGGTGCCTTGGAACGGATCAATAAAGCAGACGCGGAAAACGTAGCTTCCGGCGGCGGTGACCTTGGGGTTGGTCGAGGCGGGCGAAATCATGGGAACTTTCGAACTCTGCGCAATGGGTGCGATTTCGAGCGAGCGGCTGGAAGCGACTTCGCCGAGGAGCGCTGAGACTTTGTCGCGCGAGATGAGCTTGCGGGCGGCGGTGGCGGATTCGCCGGCTTTGGACTGGTTGTCCTCGGTGACGAGGTCGAAGGTGCGGCCGATTATGCCGCCGGCGGCGTTGAGCTCCTCCATGCCGAGCAATGTGCCCTTGTGGGAAGATTGTCCGAAGGCGGCCTCTTTGCCCGTGAGGGAGGCGATCTCGCCTACTTTGATCGGCGACGTGTCGGCGGCGGTGAGGCCGGCGGGGACGAGCGCAAGAAGCGCAAGGGAAACGAGAGGGCGAAGGTGGAAATGCATGGGAATTTGAGGGATGGAGGAGGGGACAACCGCGCGTGACGCTGAAGAAAAGCCGTTGAGGGCGGGCTTTCAATCAAACTCCACGAGAAGTGACGGTCACTTAAAGCAGGGAGCGTTCCGTTTGGGGCGTGTTTCCCGCTTTGCTTTTGTTGGCGGAGCGTTCTTTAACCACTGCGTTGAATCTCATTGACCGATACCTCATGCGGGAATGGCTGAAGATGCTGGTGCTCGTCCTCGGGGCGACGCTGGGTCTGCTGCTGCTGCAGGCGATGTATGAAGATTTTCGCGATCTCATCAACGACGATGCGGGCGTGGCGGATATTGTCGTCTACTACGGCGTAAAGCTGCCCAGCTATCTCTCGGTGGTGCTGCCGCTGTCGTTGCTGGTGTCGCTGCTTTACACGCTGGGGCAGTTGCACCGCAACAACGAGATTACCGCGATGCGCGCGGCGGGCGTGGGGCTTTTCCGCATCACGCGCAGCATCTGGCTCACGGGCGTGCTGCTGTGCGGGGTGACGTGGTATTTCAACGCGACGGTGATACCGTGGTCGGTCGAAGAATCACGCTCCATCCGCGAGAATCTGGCGTTTCGGCGCGAGGCGAAAGGTGCGTCGCTTGATCATATCGGAATGGTCTCGGGCGTGATTTTTAACAACCAGCGGGAGGGCCGCATGTGGTATTTCAACCGCTACAGCCAGTTCACACATCGTGGCTACGGACTTACGCTGGTGCAGATGGACCAAAAGCGGCATGAATTATTTCGATTGCTGGCATCTGAGGCTTGGTATGATCCGGCGCGCGAATCCTGGGTGTTCTACAACGGGCGTGAAATCTGGATGGATCCGGCCAACGACGAGGTTATCCGCACCGATTGGTTCAGGGAAAAGATCGAAAAAGATTTTAAGGAAGAGCCTTCGCTTATGCTGATCTTCGATTTGCCACCTCAAAATCTTTCGTTCACCGAGTTGCGCCGGATCATTGATTATTTCGCGATCGACAACAATCCCAAGGCCACGCCTTACGCGGTGCGTTATTTCAGCGTGCTGGCGGATACTTTTGGGCCGCTCATCATCATCGCTCTGGCGATCCCGTTTGCGGTGACAGGCGTGCGGGTCAACCCGGTCGTGGGCGTGTCGAAGTCGCTTGGGCTTTTTCTGCTCTACTTCGTGCTGGTGAAGACCTGCACGGCACTGGGCAGTCGCGACATCATGCCCGCAATGTGGGCTGCGCTTCTCCCGATCGCGACCATGCTGCTGGTCGGGCTGGGCTTTTTTGCACGGGTGCGGTGATGCGTTATTTTTTCCCATGACAACCCAGTTTCGCCCCTGCATCGACCTCCACGACGGCAAAGTGAAGCAGATTGTCGGTGGCAGCCTGCGCGACGACGGCGCCGGCCTGCGCGAGAACTTCGTGAGCGACAAGAGCGCCGCTTTTTTTGCGTCCCGTTATTGCGCCGACGGTCTCGCCGGCGGACACGTCATCAAGCTGGGTCAAGGCAACGACGCCGCCGCGCGCGAGGCGCTGGCAGCCTTTCCCGGCGGTCTTCACATCGGCGGCGGCGTTAATGCCGACAATGCTGAAGTCTGGCTGAACCACGGGGCCAGTCATGTCATCGTGACGTCGTGGCTGTTTGATTCCGCCGGACACTTTCTCGACGACCGGCTCGAGGTGTTGAAGCGCCGCGTGGGCGCCGAGCGTCTCGTGCTCGACCTGAGTTGCCGTCGCACTGCGGACGGCTGGACCGT
Source organism: Verrucomicrobiota bacterium (assembly GCA_025361935.1). GTDB lineage: Bacteria > Verrucomicrobiota > Verrucomicrobiia > Opitutales > Opitutaceae > Rariglobus. The sequence continues at coordinate 4,823 of JANYJB010000043.1, read as the reverse complement.
GGCGATGAACCGTTGGCAGACGCTTACTGATCTGCATGTGACGCCGCAGACGCTCGACCGGTTGGCGGGGAGTTGCGCGGAGTTCTTGATTCACGCCGCCGATGTCGAAGGTCTGTGCGGCGGCATCGACGGCGAGCTGGTCGCATTGCTGGGCGGCTGGGGCAAACGTCCGATGACCTACGCGGGCGGTGTCGCCACGATGGACGATGTGCTCAAGGTCGAGCGGGCGAGCGGCGGCAAACTCGATCTCACCGTGGGCAGTGCGCTCGATATTTTCGGAGGAAGCGGCGTGCGCTACGCCGACTTGGTGGCGTGGAACCGCCGGACGGGTTGAGCTGCCGCCGCGCTCAGACTTTAACGGGTTTGCCCTTGGCGTCGGATGTGATGACGGCGTCGAGGACTTTTTGCACCTCGGCTCCGCGTGCGAAGTCGGGCTGGTCTTGTTTGCCGGTGCGGATGCTTTTCACAAAGCGCGCGTAGTTGCTGGGCGTGGGCTTGGTGGCGATTTCTTTCCAGCGGGCTTTGTCGAGGTCGCGTCCGATGCTGATCTTGTAGCTCGAAGTGGAGCGTTCGGAGTCGATCTCCACCGAGCCGAGAGTGCCGGAGATTTTGAGGAAAAGGCGGTTGGCGTGCCCGCCGGACCAGCGCGTGGTGTGGATGGTGCCGAGGGCGCCGTTGGCAAACTCGACGGTCAGCACGGCGGAGTCGTTGGCGTCGAGAATGTATTCGCCGACGCGGTCGCCTTTGGTTTTCGGGAAAGTTTTAAGTTTGCCGTAAACCGACTTGATCGGGCCGGCCGGGAAGGTGGCGAAATCGACGATATGCACGCCCACGTCGCCAAGCACGCCGCGGCTGCCGTGCTTGGTGGAGAGGCGCCAGAGCCAGGCGGGCGTGGTGCGCCATTCGCCCCAGATTTTGCTGGGAAGCCACGACTGAAGATAGCTGGCCTCGACGTGGCGGAGTTCGCCGAGTCTGCCTGATGCGACCACTTTGGCGACGGCTTGGATGGCGGGCCAGTCACGGTAAGAAAAGTTCACCATGTTGATGACGCCGGCTTTTTTAGCAGCGGCGACCATCTTGAGCGCGTCGGCGTGGTTGAGCGCGAGGGGTTTTTCACAGAGGACATGTTTGCCGGCCCTAAGGCACCGGATGGATTGCGCGGCGTGAAAGGCGTCGGGGGTAACGATGGAGACGGCGTCAAACTGGTTCCAAGCGATGAGCGCGTCGAGGGAGTCGAAGAGGGCGGGGATGCGGTGCTCGGCGGCGAAGGCTTCGAGGCGCGGGCGGTTGATATCGACGGCGGCAACGACTTTGCAGCCGTCGATGTCGTGGAAGCGTTTGGCGTGGTTGCCGGCCATGCCGCCGGTGCCGATGATGGCGATACGGACGGGGGATTTTGAAGCGGACATGAGAAGTTTACTTGTGGCCGACGGTGGAACGCGCGGCGGCTTCGGGATCGGCGGGGAGGGGTTCGAGGGGCTTGGCGTTCGGACAGTTGTCGGGGATGCGCACGGTGGCGCGGGACCAGCGGACGGCGTTGGCGATGACCTGTTGCACCTCTTTTTGGTGATAGGTCGGGTAGGTTTCGTGTCCGGGGCGGAAGTAAAAAATGCGGCCGTTGCCCCGCTGCCAAGTTGCCCCGCTGCGGAAAACTTCGCCGCCGGTAAACCAAGAAATGAAGATCAACTGGTCGGGCTCGGGAATGCCAAAGGGTTCACCATACATCTCTTCTTGGGGAATCTCGAAATATTCGCCGAGTCCTTGGGTGATGGGATGGGCGGGGTTGATGTTCCAGAGGCGCTCCTTGTCAGTCGCCTCGCGCCACTTGAGCGAGCAAGTGGTGCCGAGGAGCACCTTGAAAATTTTCGAGAAGTGCGCGGAGTGAAGGGCGATGAGGCCCATGCCCTCGAGCACGCGGGTTTTGACCTTGGCGACGACGGCGTCTTGCACGTCGTGGTGCGCCATGTGTCCCCACCAGATAAGGACATCGGTTTCGGCGAGGACGGCGTCGGTGAGGCCGTGTTCGGGCTGGTCGAGCCAAGCGGTGCAGATGGTAAAATCGGCGTGGGCGCGAAGAAAGCCCGCGATGGTTTCGTGCATGCCGTGCGGATAAAGGGCGGCGACCTTGGGGTTCTTTTTTTCGTGGCGGAACTCGCCCCAGACGGTGACACGGATGGATGGGTTCATGGCTTTTGGGTGGGATTGGTGCCGGGCGCTGGCTTTACCTCCTGGGTGGCGTGTTCTTCATTCATCTGGCCAACGAGAGCGTTGTGGGTGGTGACGAGGGCGTTGTATTTGGCGGCGGTGTCGTTCAGTTGACTGGAGAGTTCCCGGATGCGGTCGTTGGCTTCGGTGATGCGCCGGTCACGGGCGGCGACGGCGGCGGTCCACTCGGCGATCGCGGTGGTGAGCTGATCACGTTGGCGTGTGAGGTTTTTTTCGGCGTCTTCTTTTTGGGAGAGCGTAGTGGCGGCAAGCTGCGCGCGAAAACAATCGAGATCGGCGGTGAGGCCAGAGATCTGGTCGGCTTGGTCGGCGAGGCGGGCGGCTTGCGACTGGCGGGTTTGCTCGAGTCGGTTTACGTCGAGATTGAGCGTGCGGTTGGTGCGCCACTGGAGGACGCACAGGATGGTCAGGGCGAGCACGCCCAGGAGATTGAGGATGGCGAGGGCGCGGTTCATGGCTTGGTGGCGGGGCGCGTCTCGAAGGCGACTTTTTGGATGCCGGTTGCGCGGACGATGTCGAGAATGCGCATCATGTCGCCGTGGCGGGCGTCGGCGTCGCCACTGATAAAAACGCCGAGGTCCGGGATGGCCTGTAAGCGTCCGGGCAGGATTTGGGCGAGTTCGTGGTCGCTCGTGGCAATTCCGTCGAGAAAGGCGAGGCCCGCCTTGTTTACGGTGATGTTGAGTGTTTTGGAGGGAGTTTCAGCGGTGGCGGTGGCTGATGCAGGCAGATTCACTTTCACCGCCTTCAGATGAACCATGCTCAGGCTGACGAGCATGAAGGCCGCGAGGAGAAAGAACATGATGTCGATCAGCGGGATGATCTCTATGCGCGCCTCGGTGGGCGGGAGTTTGGAGCTGAGTTTGACGGGCATGGCTGGACGGAATCGAGCTGGCTATGATTTTGAGCCGGAACACGAGGCGATGGCGCGTTCGCGAGCGAAGGCTTCGAGGTCGTGGCCGTGGTGTTTGGCGGCTTCGACGAGAAGTTCGGTATGGTTGATGGTGCGTTCGAGCTGGGAGCGGAAGCGGGCGAGGCGGCGGTTGAAGAAGTTGAACGGCAACAGGCAGAGGATGGCGATGCCGAGGCCGCAGGCGGTGGCGATGAGAGCGGTGGCAATGCCCCCGCTGACCTTGTCGGCGGAGAGTGCCTCGGAGCCGATGAAGTTGAACGAATTCATGATGCCGGTGACGGTGCCGAGGAGCCCGAGGAGGGGCGCGAGGGTGATGAAAGTGCCGAGGAGCCAGAGGCGTTTTTCGGCGTGGTCGAGTTCGTCGGTGGCGCGGAGCTGCATGGCGCCGAGCAGCGAGGTGTGGGCGTGTTTGAGTCCCTCGTGGACGGTGGATAGGAAGGGGTCGTCGGTGCCGCGCGTGAGTTTCTCGGCATCCGCGAAACGGCCCTCGCCGATGGCGGCGAACGATTCGTCCAACGGCGTTGTTTGCGAGCGGCGTGCGAGCGTCCACCACCAGAGGCTGCGTTCCGTAACGACGACGAGCGCGGCCACGAGGCAGAAGAGAATCGGCCACATAACGAGGCCGCCGCGCAAAAAGAGATCGAGCACTATGTTGGCTAGCAACGGAGTGGGCATGGGCTGGAGAGGAAGGCTGGTATTATCGTCGAAGGGAGAACCGGATGGCGACTTCATAGATGCGCGCCTTGCCAGGGGCAAAACGCCAGCGTTCGCGCACGGTGCGGATAGCTGCTTCGTTTAGCAGAGGCCAGTGGGAACGGGAGGCGATTTCCGCGGATGCTATGCCTCCAGTTTCCATTACATTGATCCGAACAGTTACGGTTCCCTCCTGGCCGAGAAGTCTTGCGGTCGAAGGGTAAGCGGGCAGGGGCTGGCGGCCTTCACCTTGACCAAAAGCGAGCGGCTGGGCGGAGGATTGCCGACCAGTGGGGTCGGCCGTGGACGTTGATGCGAGTTGCGCGGCGACAGCGGGTTCCGGCTGAGAGGCGTTGATGATTGGAGTGAGACGTGCCGACGGAGTAATCACAACCAGTGCAGGTGTGGCGGGAGGCGTGGACAACTTTGCGGAAGGTTGCGGCGGCGGGGGTGCTTGAGGCTGCTCGCTAAGTGTCAACTTGATGGTGTTTTTTTCCGCGACCATAACCCGAGTCTTGGAACTCGCTTCACTGGAAAGAGAGTAGGGGTGAAGAAATCCAATGATGCCCACGACGAGACATCCTGCCCATAACACCAGAGTGATGACTTGGATCAAATCAGCGGTGCAGGCACACTTGTTTTGCCGGGCAGCAAGCATGATGGCGGCTTTGATTCTTGTTTTTTAATAAAGGCTTTTTGAAAGCCTGATGACTGCCCCGTGAAAGGGATTGAAAAGTGGCTGCCCGACTAGGGATCGAACCTAGACTAAGCGAGTCAGAGTCGCTTGTGCTACCATTACACCATCGAGCAGTGAAAATCGTATGTTTCTGTCGCGGTGCAGGCTGGAGCCGGCGATGGGATTCGAACCCGCAACCGCCTGTTTACAAAACAGGTGCTCTACCGTTGAGCTACACCGGCGTGGCGCACTGCGCTAAGATGACAAAATAAATGAGAAATAACAAAACTCACTCCCAACTTGGTCCGGTGAAAG
>JANYJB010000040.1 GCA_025361935.1 Verrucomicrobiota bacterium | reverse complement strand
GCGAGGCCGGTCTCGACGGTGTAGTGGTCTTGGTCGCCGCGGAGGAGGGTGACCATCTTGTCGGTCTCACCGGCGATGGCGGCCTTGACGGCGGCCTGACCCGCGAGGAAAGCCTCGTCGGCATCGGTCTTGGAGCCGGCGTGAACGGCGGCGCGCTGGGCCATGCCGAGCTTCACGGTGCGGGCCTTGATGCCGGGCAGGTTCTGCTCGACGAGACTCTGGAGGAAATCGGCGGCGCCGCCCAACTGGGCGTGGCCGAAGGCGTCGGTGGCCTCGGCGGCGGAGACGTAGTTGCCGTCGGCGTCGATCAGACCTTCGCCGACGACGATGAGGCAGTATTTCTCGCGCTTGAGGACGCGCTGGACGTCGGCAACGAACTTCTCGGCGCTGAAGGCGACCTCGGGGAGATAGATGAGGTGGGGGGCGTCGTGCGGGTGGTCTTTGCGCTTGGCAAGGGAGGCGCCGGCGGCGATCCAGCCGGCGTTACGGCCCATGACCTCGACGATCTGGACGAGATCATGCTGGCCCATGGCCTCGTTGTCGCAGGCGATCTCGCGGATCGTGGTGCAGATGTATTTGATGACGGAGCCGTAGCCGGGGCAGTGGTCGATGACGGGGAGATCGTTGTCGATCGTCTTGGGAATGCCGATGACGCGGAGGGCGTAGCCCTGTTGCTGGGCGAGCTTGGAGATCTTGTCGGCGGTGTCCTGGGAGTCGTTGCCGCCGGCGTAGAAGAAGAAGCGGATGTTGTGGGCCTTGAAGACTTCGAGGACGCGCTCGTAGTCGGCCTGCTTCTTGAGTTTGTAGCGGCAGGTGCCGAGAGCGGCGCCGGGGGTGAACTTGAGGCCGCGGATGGTCTGCTGGGACTCGGCGGCGAGGTCGATGAAGTCTTCCTGGAGGATGCCGAGAACGCCGTTGAGCGTGCCGTAAATCTCTTCGATTTCGACGTGGTTGAGCGCTTCGGCGATGACGCCGGCCACGCTGGCGTTGATGACGGCGGTGGGGCCGCCGGACTGGCCTACGAGGACATTACCTGTGAGTTCTTCGGACATGGCGTGTGTTTGGATTAAAAGGGAGTGAAGAGAGAACGTGAAGGTGCAGGTTGGCGGGCGGCGGGCGCCGCTGGCAAACCCAAAGTGCGGACGGGGGCGTGCCGGACCGTGCAAGCGACCAACGCCGAAGGGAGGCTGCCGCAGGGAGACCTTAGCTTTCTTCGAATGGGTTGCCCACCTTGCCAACTCGGTGTTCACGCATGGCGCGTTTCATGTCCTTTTCGGGCTGGGCGCAGAGGTCTTTGATGACGGCGGCGGCGATCAGACCGAAAAACATGAACAACACGATGAACAGCATGGTGATTTACCTTCTAAATAAACGGTTTTTTCTGGCTTGGCTGATACGCTGCTCAATCTCTTCTTTGCGGATGACCTCGGCCTTGGCGCGGTTCCATGCGTCTTTGATAAAAGCGGCGGCTGTTATCATAACTAAAAAAATCACGACAAAGAAAATCACAGGAACATACTGGCCTGATGTGGAGGGCGGGGCAAGGGTAGATGCCGGAACTTGCAAGCCTTAGGGACCCGAAGCAGGGGCTCAGCGCGGGGGTCTGGGCGTTAGATAACGGGTGGCGCCGGTGCGGAAGTAGGCATGTGTCATGCCTTCTGGAATGAAGTCGGCGGCGGGCATGGGCGGGGGAGTGTCAGGCGGTGAACGTGCCGCGTTTTTCGCCGCGCTGGGCGCGGCCGATGATGACGAGAGCGGCGAGGATTTCGGAGATCGTCTCTTTCTTCGCGCGGGCAAAGACCGTCGCGAGGTCGGCGGCGGTCGCTTCACGGCCAAACGCGTTGAGCGCGGCCGCGACGGCCTCGACCTGCGCGGGGCGTTCCTTGGGCCACGGGGTTTTTACGCGGGAGCGTTTGGAGGCGGGTTTGGGCTGCGCGGTTTTTTTGGCGGCGGTGAGCGAGAGGGAGTCTTGCGCGGGGGCCTGGAACTCGGGGCGGAGCCAGCGGATTTTGCCTAGCTTTTCCTCCTTGGCGCGGGCGGCGTTGAGGGCGACGAGGTTTGAAAGGATTTCGGGGTCGTCGAGGTCGGCGGGCCAGCCGTAGGCGGCGGCCACGGCGGCGTCGAGGTCGTCGTGGAGGAGGCGCAGGGTGGAGACGAGGGCCTGGTCGTGGACGAGCTTTTCCTTGGGCGCGAGCGGCTGTTGGGCGCGGAGTTTTGCGAGGACGTTGTAGACCGTGGTCAACCCGAGGCCGTGCTCGGCCTGCGCACGTTTGCGGTGGGCGTCGAGAGATTCGGCGAGCTTGGCAATCTTTTGGCGCTGAACTTCCGTCGCGGTCGGGAACGGGAAGGGATCGAAGCAGCGGGATTTATTGTAGCGTGGCCGATCTTCCAACGTTCCGCCTGCGGCGAGGGCGTAGGTGACGTGAAAGCGGCTGCTCAATACACCGAGGTGGAAGGCATCGGGACTGGCGACAACGACGAGCATGTTGTCGGGCAGAATCTCGGCATCGAGAAACTGGAAGATGCGGTGTTTGGCCGTCTCGACGGTGGCGATGTAGCGCGGGAGGCCAGAGATCGTCGGACGCAAATCGCGCCTTGGTTCGCCGTGAACCCACCATGTGTTGCGATAGCTGGCGCGAGCATTGGAATCGCGTTCGGGTTTTACGGTGCGAACGAGGTGTTCATAAACCAGCGGGAAGCGCGTCTGGACCTGATCTAAGTCGAGGCCGAAGAGGTCGATCACCAGCACGTCTCGCGGTTGGTCGGTGAGGTCGCGACCGTTGCGGTAGGGGCGAATGTGTTTTTCGAGTCCGGCCACTTTGCCAAGGCCGAGGGCTTTCGCTTCGGCTGGCGTGACGATGAAGCCGGAGCCGATCAACTGCATGCCGCGGTAGGCGAGACCATCATTGGCCAGAAGCGGCTTGGTCGCGGTGACATCCGCGCCGACGGTGAAATCGGGCGAAACGTGGCCGGAGTCTTTATCGAGGGTCACATCGAGCGAGCCGTCGTCCTTGCGGTCGTCCACGCCGTAGGCGGCGGCGGCCTCTTCGAGCGTGTCGTTGCGCAGGGCGCGGTTGGCGCGGAGTTCGCGGAGGCGTTCGCTGTTGGGGCGTTCCGAGGTGACGGTGAGGAGCACGCCGGTGGGGTCGTCGCCAGCGAGCTCGCCGACGGTCATGGCGATGCGCACGGCGGCACCCTCGGCGGTGTCCACCCACGGGTGATCGGGAATGGCGAAGCGGAGGGCGAGCGCGGGGAGGATCGGCTCGCTCACGCTTGCCGCTACGGGGCGGAGGTTGGCGGCGACGATGCGGCGGTTGAAGGTCTGGCGGATGCTGTTGGTGGTGATGAAGCCGAAGCGTTTCACGGCGCCGGAGCGGACGAGCTGAGCGGCTTTGTGCCACCAGAACATGACGAAGTCGGCGCTCTCGGGAATCTCGGGGTAGGTGGCGCGGAGCGTCTCGGTGTAGCAGTCGCCCAAGTCCTCGCGCATACGCGAGGTGCCGAGGAAGGGCGGGTTGCCCACGATGTAATCGCAGGCGGGCCAGACGGCGGGGCGCGGGTTGGCGTAGCGGTAGAGCGGGCGGGTCTTGGATTCGTCGGGCACCTCGCGGCCGGTTTCGGCGTCGGTTTTGGTGGAGCGGCGATCCCAGAGGGAAACGGGGGCGAGGGGGTTGGTCTTCGCGGCGGAGGCGAGCTTGGCGGTGTCGCGGGCGAGTTCGGGCGGGAGGCCCGGGATGGAGGCGGGCTCGGCGGCGGCGAGTCGCCAGGTGACGATCTCGGGCGGGCCGTCGCAGGCGAGGACGGCGTCACGGTTTTCGATGTTGTTAAACGCGCGGAGCACGGGTTCGGCGGGGGCGACTTGGCCGAGGGTGCGGTAGTGCCACTGGAGGTAGCCTATCCAGAGGACGAGTTCGGCGATGGAGGCGGCGCGGGGGTTGAGTTCGAGGCCGAGGAACTGGTGCGGATCGACCGTCTCGGCGCCGATGCCACGGGGGCCGCGTTCGGTGCGGCGACCGCCGCCGAAGCGTTCGTAGGCTTCGAGGACTTCGCCTTCGAGAATTTTAAAATGCGCGAGGGTGACGTAGAGGAAGTTGCCCGAGCCGCAGGCGGGATCGAGCACGCGCACGGAGCAGAGGCGGCGGTGGAACTTAAAAATATCCTCTTGCGCGCGGGCGGTGCGGCCGGCCTCGGCCTGGGAGATGGCGGAGGCGAGGACGTTGCCCCACTCGGCGCGGAGCGGGTCGATGACGGCGGGGAGGACAAGGCGCTCGACGTAGGCGCGCGGGGTGTAGTGGGCGCCGAGTTTGTGGCGCTCGGCGGGGTCGAGGGCGCGTTCGAGAAGGGTGCCGAAGATGGCGGGCTCGACGTCGCGCCACTGGAGGGCGGCGGCTTTGATGAGGAGGTCGAGCTGGGCGGCGTTGACCGCGAGGGCGGAGGCTTCGTTGAAGAGGCCGCCGTTGAAATGGAGGAGCTTGACGCGGAGAACGGTGGAGAAGGGCGTGCCGGTGTTGAGCTCGCGGAAGAGGTTTTCCAGGGTGGCGGCGACGCCGTGGGGGGTGGGGCGGAGGCTTTCGAGGAGGGTGCGGAAGCCGTCCTTGGGGAGCAGGCCCACGTCCTCGGCAAACATGCAGAAGAGGCAGCGGGTGAGGAAGGCGGCGACGAGGCGGGGCTCGTGCCGGTCGGCCTCGAAGGACTTGGCCAACTCGGCGAGGTGGCGGGCGGCCTGGCGGGTGACTTCGGCGGAGGTTTTGGCGGGATCGAGCGAAACGGGGTCGAGCCAGATGGCGCGGAGGCGGGCGCGGATCTTCTCGTTGCGCAGGTCGGCGAGGAGGACGCGGTGCGAGCGGGCGTCGGGAAACGGGAGGTAGGCGCGGCCTTTTTGGGTGAAGTCGGCGAAGATCTCGAAGGAGTGGCCGACATCGCACACGATGAGGAAGAGCGGGGTGGGTTCGGCAGCGGGCAGGTGGCGGACGTAACGCTCGGCCTGGGCCTTGGCGGAGAGCATGGCACGGCCGTAGGGATCGGCGCGGCGGGAGGCGATCGTGTCGGCGGGCGCGAGGAAAAGCTCGGGCTGGCCGTCGGGCGAGGAGGCGGCGACGCCGGGGCGGGAATCGGCGGCTTCCTGCTTGGCTTCGAGGGCGAAACAGGCGCGTTTGTAGAGGTCGATATGGCCGGTGGTCACGCGGCCGTCGGCGTGGCGGAGGGGGACGGCGCGTTCAAAGACGTAGGCGTTTTCCGCGCTGTCGGGTCCGGCGGGATCGGGGCGCGGAACACCAATAAGGTCGCACAGCTCGGCGAGGAAAAGATCCTTGTTGGCACGTTCGGCGCGCTCGGTGTCGGACCAGCGGGCGATGAAGGTGGCGACGGGATCGGAGGACATGCGCGTGACGAGCAAAGCGGGAGGACACCGAGGGGCAAGCCTGCGGCGGAAAGATTGGCCGGAAACCCGCTCAGGTCTTGGGCATCGCGGCGGTGACGAGGGCGTAAACCTCGTCCCAATCGCGGGCGCGGAGGGTGTCGCCGAGGTGGCGGTTGGTGGGGTTGTCGAAGGTGATGCAGGGACGGCCGGCGGCGCGGTAGGCCTCGATGTTCTTCGGCGAGTCGTCGATGTAGAGATCGGCGTTGATGGAGAGCTTGTCCTTCACGAAGCAGAGGTCGCGGTAGGGGATGTCGAAGCGCTCCAGCCACTCGGCGGTCTGGATGACTGACTTGCCGTGGAGGCCACCGACGTAGAGGCGGTGCGTGATGATGCGGATGTGGACGCCGAGGCGCGACAAGCGGCGCAGGGTGTAGGCCGCGCCGGGGATGGCGGGGGCGGTTTTGAGGAGCTCGTGCTGGTTGACGGCGTGGCGGTGGAGGGCGTCGTAGGTGAGGTCGTAGCCGCCGGCGCCTTTGTGTTTTTCGAGGAGACCCCATTCGCTCAGGCCGAAGGAGTAGTCGTCGGGAAGCTCGGCGGGAGTTTTGCCGAAATAGGCGGCGGCGATGGGCTTGAGGCCACCGTAGAAATCGACCACCACGCCGTCGAGATCGAGGCCGAAGATGAACGGCTGGGGAGTGGGGGAGGTCATGGGTAGTGGATTTAGGATGCGTTGCTCACAGCAGTTTGCCCGGCTCGTAGGTGGCGGCGCCGGGGACTTTTTGGGCGAGGGGGGCGATGGTTTTAACAAACGTGTCCACTTGCTGCGGGGCGGCGCCGACGAAGCGTTTGCTGTCGCTCAGGATCGCGCGGAGGGATTTTTCGGACAGGCCGAGGCGGGTGTCGGCGGCGAGGAGGACGACCAAGTCGTTTTCGCCTTGGCCCGTGCGGATGGACTTGGCGGCAGCGAGGGCGTTTTCCTTGATGGCGAGGTGGGCGGTCTCGCGGCCGATGCCGACTTTGACCGCTTCCATGAGGATCGTGGTGGTCGCGAGGAAGGGCAACTGGCGCTGGATTTCGGCGGCGATGGCGGCCTCGAAGACGTCCATCTGGTTGAGGACGGCGAGGAGGGTTTCGAGGAGGCCGTCGATCGCGTAAAAGGCGTCGGGCAACGCGACGCGGCGAACGACGGAGCAGGAGACGTCGCCTTCGTTCCATTGGTGGCCGGAGAGCGCGCCGGTCATGGTGACGTAACCGGAGAGAATCGTGGAGAAGCCGCAGATGCGCTCGCAGTTGCGGGCGTTGACCTTGTGCGGCATCGCGGAGGAGCCGACCTGGCCTTTTTGAAAACCTTCCGTGAGCAGGCCCTGACCTGCCATGAGGCGCAGCGTGGTGGCAAAGCTCGCGGCGGCGGCGCCGACCTGGTGGAGCGCGGAGACGACTTCGAAGTCGAGCGAGCGCGGGTAAACCTGGCCGACGGCGAAGAGCGTGGATTTGAAGCCGAGGTGTTTGATGATGCCGGCTTCGAGGCGGGCGACTTTCTTCGGGTCGTTGAAGAGGGTGAGCTGGTCGAGCTGGGTGCCGACGGCGCCCTTGAGTCCGCGGACGGGATAACGCACGGTGAGTTCGTCGAGATGGGTGAAGGCGGCGAGAAGTTCCTGGCCGAACATGGCGAAACGCTTGCCGAGCGTGGTCGGTTGGGCGGGCACGTTGTGCGTGCGGCCGGTGAGCATGAGCGTGCGGTATTGCTTGGCGCGCTTGGAAAGCTTGAGGAGCGCGGCGGCGGTCTTCATGCGCACGACGGCGAGGGAGCGGGCGATCTGGAGCTGCTCGACGTTTTCGGTGAGGTCGCGCGAGGTGAGGCCGAGGTGGATCGTCTCGCGGCCGGCGAGGGCGTTGAACGCCTCGATGCGGGCCTTCACGTCGTGGAGGGTGACGCGTTCGCGGGCGTCGATGTCGGCGAGGTCGATGGTGTGCTTAACCTTTTCGTAGGCGGCGATGGCGGCGGCGGGGATGTCGAGGCCGAGGTCGCGCTGGGCCTTCATGACGGCGATCCAATAGTCGCGCTCGATGGCGATGCGGCCGGTGGGCGACCAGATGTCTTTGATGAGCGGCGAGGCGTAGCGTTCGGCGAGGACGTTGGGAATGGCAGTGGACATGATTGGAAAAAGGGGCGGGTCAGGCGGCGGAGAGGCAGCGCACGGTCATCTCGCGAAGGACTTCCTCCTGCTCGTGCGGGCGCTTGATGATCTCCTCGAAGGCGCGGATAAATTCCTGCTGGTTGTCGATGAGGCGGCGCAGCGACGGGAGCTTGGCGGAGCCGGCGAGCTTGCCGACATACCAGGCGTTTTGGCTGAAAAGGTTGAACGAGCTCTTCTCGGTCGCGCCGACGAAATGGCGGCCGTAGGTGGTGGTCGCCTTGGGCAAGCCGTCGAGTCCGCGCGGGCCGACGCGCACCTCGCCGGCGTCGGCGAGTGCGCGGACCTGGAGGAGGATACGATTGCGGTTTTGCAGGGCGCTGATGATGGGGCGCGAGTCGCCGCCGGTGAAAAAATGGTGGTGCAGCGCGGCGAGCGTCCACTTGAGGTCGCCGCTGAAAAACGCCTCGGCCGCCTCGAAGAAATCGCCCTCGGCGGTGTTGGCGGTGAGCTCGGCGACGTGGGCCTCCTCGATGACGTTGGCGGTGGCATCGGTCTGCGCATAGGTGGCGAGCTTGCGCGTCTCCTCGATGAGCAGACGGGTGTTGGCGCCGACCTTCGCGAGGAGGAGCTGGGCGGCGCCGTCACCGAACGAGACGCCGAGTTCGCGGGCCTCGGCGAGGATGACGCCGGCGAGCGCGTCGGCAGCACCGTCGGCATCGCCGCCGACGAGGGTGAAGTCGCCGGTCTTTTCGCACCACTTGGGGAAGGCGCGGCGGCGGTCCACGGGCGCGGCGGTGACTACCACGGCGGTTTCGTCGGGGTTGAGCTTTTCGAGGAGCTGCTGGAGGTCCTCGACGAGTGTCAGCGTGCTCTCGGCGCGGCCGGTGACGGAGTCGGCGAGGAAGTTGACATCCTTGAGCCAGACGACGCGACGGCCGCCGAACATCGAGACGGTTTGCACGCTGTCGCGGAAGCGGTTGATGGCGGTCTCGACCTCGCCGACGTTGTTGGCGAAACCGCTGATGATTTCGCGGGAAAACTCGTCTGTGATGTCCTTCGCCAACTCGTCGTAGCGCGCCTTGCCCTGCCGGTTGACGAGGAAGTCATCGGCACCGCAGATGAAGATGAAGGGCTTGGCGGCGGGCATCGCTCCACTGTGGGCGCGGCGCGGCGCGAGAGGCAAGCGGGCAATCGCGCGTGCCGGGCGAGGGATCAGTCCTCGGCAAGCAAGACGGAGGCCGGTTGCCTTTGTGGGCGGGCTGCCTTCTCGCGGCCAAGCATTTCGCCGTATAAGTCACCGGTGGCGGCGAGCGAACGGTCGAGGTTGTAGAGATGGTTTGGCGCGATCGCGGGCCGTTCCGCCAGAAAATCCGTGATGCGTTTGGCTGCAGCCTGCCAGTCGCCCGGCGGCACCTTTCCCGCGGGCAGCATGGCGCCGAGTTGTTCGCCTACCCCGCCGTGGTTATAGCCTATCACGGGGACGCCAAGGCTGAGTGCCTCCAGCGTGGTGAGGCCGAAAGCCTCGGGCTTGGTGCTGACCGAGAGCACGACGGACGAGGCCGCAAGAAGGTCGCGCAGATTGTCGCATGGTCCGGTGAACGTGATGCGGTTTTGAAGTCCGGCTTCGGCGGTGGCCTGGCGGAGTTCTTTTTCGTAGGCGGCCTTTTTGGGGTCTGCACCGCCGGCGATCACGCCTTGCACAGGCAGGTGTTTCAATGCGCCGATGATGCGGATCAGATCGTGATGTCCTTTGAGGCGCGTGAGCCGGCCGGGCAGGGTGATGAGCAGTCGGTCGCGGGCATTGGGGTGGGCCTGCTGCCAGCGGGAGCGCCAGGATTCCGGCGGTTTGTAGCCGGCAAAAAATAACTTACTGTCCACGCCGTCCGGAATGGTGACGATACGGCGCGGATCGGTGCCACGATAGTTATCAAGGATGTAACGCTCGACGCTGTGCGACACGGCGATGATGCGTTCCCCCTTGGTCATGATCGCGGAGTAGCGGCCCGTGGAATAAAAGCCGTGCACGCTGGTGACGAGTCGCGGGCGCGTCGCTTCCGGCAATCCGCGCCAGGCAAGCCAGGCGATCCATGCGGGCAGGCGAGAATGCAGATGGAGTATATCCGGCCGCTCGGCGGCGAGCAACCGGCGGAGCGGGCGGACCTGCAGGAGCGAGGAGGGATGCTTGCGATGCACCGGCATGGTGAAATGGCGGACGCCGGCGGCCTCCAGCGCAGGCACCATAGTGCCGCCGTTGGAGACGACCAGGGATTCATCGCCACGTCTCGCGAAATAGGTCGCGAGATCAGCAACGCACCGCTCTACACCACCGGCGTTGAGCTCGGGCAGGATTTGGAGTATTTTCATCGTGATATATGTAAAAAGGGCATGGCAAAGCCAAAGGCGGAGGCTTTCGGCTCCGCAGAGAAAGGGTTTAAGCTAGATCGTCGGCAGGGGCTATTTTTCGGCTAAAGAACGAAGTCGCGTTGCGCCCGAAGCGGCTAAGGCTGCGACTGGTGGAGGATTGTCATGGAGTGATCCCGTCCGTTTCCGTGAGCGGAACGGAACCGGTGTGTTCAGTAGCTAGACACTCCGAGGGGCTCTGCCGTTCAACACGGACCAATTACAAATGAGTAATGCAGGCCCGCGTCTTACACCGTTTCGGCTGGCGGGAGCGGAAAGGTCGCGACGAATTCCGTGAATCCTTCGCGCGCTTCCTGATTCAGGCCGATGCGGCCACCGTGCGCCTGCACGATCTCGCGGCACAAGCTAAGGCCCAGACCATGTCCCGCCGGCGCGCGTGCGGTATCGGCCCGGAAAAATCGCTGGAAGAGCCGCGGCTGCATTTCCGGCGGGATGCCCGGGCCGGTGTTGGCCACGGAGAGCCGGGCGAGGTCTCCGCGAACATGCAGTTCGAAGCGCACGAGGCCGTTGGGAAAGTTGAACTTGCAGGCGTTTTCGAGGAGGTTGAGCAGAACGCGGCGAAGCTGGCCGGCGTCGCCGTTGATCGTGATGCCGGGGGTGATGTCGGTCTCCATGCCGAGCGACTGCCCCGAGGCGAAAAGCTCCGCGTCCTCCAAGGCTTCGCGGGCCACGGCGCTGAGGTTGACGCGTTCGCGGGCGGCGACCGACTTGCCGGCGTCGAAGCGGGCCAGAAGCAACAGGTGCTCGGTGATGCGGTTAATGCGGGCGATCTCTTCCTGAAGACTGAGGAGCTTGGTCTCGATTTCGGGCGAAAGGTCGGTGCGACCCAGCAGGGAGTCTATCTCTCCGCGCATGATGGTGAGCGGGGTGCGGAGCTCGTGCGAAGCGTCGGCGGCGAACCGGCCGGCCTGGCGGAAATTTTTTTCCAACCGATCAAGCATTTGGTTCAGCATGGTGGTGAGCCGGCCGATCTCGTCGTTGACGAGGGCCGGTGGCAGCCGGAGATCAAGCGCTCCGGCTTCTATCGCGGCCGCTGTTTCTGTCGCCGCGCGGACCGGCGCGAGGGAGCGTCCGGCGACGATCCATGCGCCGATGGCGGTGACGGCGGTGCCCAGTGGAAGGGTCAGCAGGCAGGCCGCAATCAGATCTGAAATGCGGTCGCTGACGTCGAACAAATCGTAGGCGATGAGAATGTCGCGATGGTTGACCCGATAGGTGCAGACTCGCCATGAACCATCCACGCGGCGCAGATTCTGAGGCTGGCGGATGTCGAGGGCGCGGCGGGCGAAGAAGTCCGGCGATGAAGACGGGTTTTTGATGAAAAAGTCGTTGGCCGGGAAAATAAAGCAGGCCATAAGAGGGCCTTGCGGTGCGATGTGCTGCAGCCACGGACCGTAGCGTGTTTCGGCGGGCGGCGCCTCGATGAGATGGCTGGCTTCGGCGGTCATCTCCATGTCTGCGGTCGCGATCTGGTCCCGGTAGAGGTTGATGAGGGTCCCCGTCGCAAAAACCAAGATGGCCCCGCTGGTGGTCGCGGCGGACCAGAGGGTTATTTTCCAGCGGATGGGCAGGCGTTTCATGAATCGGCCTTCAGCATGTAGCCGGTGCCGCGCACGGTTTGGATCAGCTTAACTTCATGACCTTCGTCGATTTTTTTTCTCAACCGCTGGACGGCCACGTCGACCACGTTGGTGCCGGGGGCGAAGTTATATCCCCAGACGTGTTCGCAGAGCTCCATGCGCGTGACCACGCGGCCGATGTGGCGGAGCATGAATTCAAGCAGCATGAATTCGCGGCTGGTGAGCTCGATTTTCTGCGAGCCGCGGTTGACGGCGCGCACGGGCAGGTTGACGACGAGGTCGGCGTGGGTGATGAGGCTGAGACCTTCGCCCGAGCGTCGGCGCCACACGGCCTTGAGGCGGGCGGCCAGCTCGGTCATGGAAAAGGGTTTTGCGATGTAGTCGTCGGCGCCGAGGTTGAGGCCGTTGACGCGATCTTCGACCTCGCCCCGGGCGGTGAGCAGGACGACGGGAACGGTGTTATGCGCCGCACGAAGCGCCGCGAGGACGGACAAGCCGTCGCGGCCCGGGAGCATGATATCGAGCACGAGCGCATCGTAGGCCTGTTGACTCACGAGCCGCAGACCCTCTTCGCCGTCGTGACACGCTTCTGCGGTCCAGCCTTCGGCCGCGAGTCCTTCGCAAACGAGTGACGCGACTTTCTTTTCGTCTTCGATGACCAAAATCCGCATGGTTGGGCCACTTTATAGGAATAGGCGAGGGCCACCAGATGAAAGCGTGTCTTTATGCGACCGATCTATTACGGATTTGTAATCTGTCATCGTTGCTAGGGCTTGGTTACGCAGTCTTGCCCTCGGAAGAGTCAGTCTTCAGTTAACTTATTTTTTAATCATGACGCCTGCCCAAGCTGCCGTGCCTCCCGCCGCTCCCGCTCCGTCCGCCGAACGCGATGGCTGGGGGCGCGACCTGTTGCTGCTAACTTTGGCTCTGAGCTTTTGGTTCGGGCTTTTTCTGGGCAGCCGTTCGCTCAACAATCCGGACGAAGGACGCTACACCGAAATTCCGCGCGAGATGGCGGCGTCGGGCGACTACGTTACCCCGCGCCTTAACGGCGTGAAATATTTTGAGAAACCGCCGCTGGTTTACTGGTTGTCGGCGCTGACGTTTGAGGTGGTGGGGCCGATCACGGGCACGGATGGCGTGAACGAGTGGACGGCGCGTCTTTGGGGCGCGGTTTTTGCGCTGGCGGGTGGGTTGATGACGTATGCGGCCGGGCGCGCGCTCTATGGGCGGGCGACGGGTTGGTGGGCGGCGCTCGTGGTGTCCACGGCGATTCTTTATTACGGGCTGAGCCGGATCATCCTGCTCGACATGGTCGTGGGGGTGACGATCGCGGGGGCGTTGCTGGCGTTCATAACGGGCATCCGCGAGCCGGCGGGGGCGCGGCGGCGGTGGTTGTTCATGGCGTTTTATGTGTGCATGGCGCTGGCGACGCTCACGAAGGGCCTGATCGGTTTCCTGCTGCCGTGCATGGTGGCGTTTGTGTGGCTGCTGGTGTTCAATCAATGGCGCGCGCTGCGTCCGTGTTATCCGGTGGTCGGCGCGCTCGTGCTGCTGGCCATCACCGCGCCGTGGCACGTGCTGGCGGCGCTGCGCAACCCGAGTGTGGACGGGCTTGTCTGGCCGGGCTACGCGCACGGGCTGGAGCTGCATCACGCGGGGCAGGACCCGGGCTGGGCGTGGTTTTATTTCGTGCGCGAGCATTATCTGCGCTTCACGACGACCGAGCACGGGCGGTTCGAGCCGGCGTGGTTTTTCCTGCCGGTTTTTGTCGCGGGTCTTTTCCCGTGGGTTGTGTTTGCCTGGCAGTCTGTGCGGCAATCGCTGGCCGGCGGCTGGAGCGGGCGCGGGCGGAATCTCGAGGCGTGGTTTCTTGTTTTCTGGATCGTGCTGATCGTGGCGTTTTTCTCGAAGTCGCAGTCGAAGCTCATTACCTACATCTCGCCGGTGTTCCCGGCGGCGGCGCTGCTTATCGGCCGCTACCTCGCGCAGGCGTGGGCGGAAAAGGGCGCGCGCGGTTTGCGCGGCGGGCTTTGGGTTTTTGCCGGGCTGGCGCTGGTGCTGGCGGGCGCGGCGGCGTTTTATCCGCTGCCGGCGAAGCAGGCCGCCCTCGCGCCGCAACTGCTGCCGTGGCGTTTCTTTGTTGGCGCGGTGCTGGGTGGCGGGGCGTGGGCGGTCGGCCTTTGCCTGCGGCGCGGCAAGGTGCGCGGTGCGTTGATCAGCCTGGCGGCGACGTGCGTGGTTTTCTTTAGCACGGCCAACCTGGTGGCAGATTTTTTCAACGACCGCTCGACGAAGCCTTTTGCGGCCGAGTTGAAGGCGCGGCTGAAGCCCGCCGACGAGGTTTACGTCGTCAGTGACTACGCGCAGGACCTGCCGGTCTATCTCGGGCGCACGGTGAGCGTGGTCAACTACGCCAACGAACTGTCTTATGGCATTCACGCCGAGCCGGAGAAGACCGCCTCGCGGTTTATCACGACGGATGCTTTTCTGACGCGGTGGCGCGGGCCGGGATTGGCTTACGCGGTCGTGCGCACGGCGGGCTACCGGCAACTTTTCGCCAGCGCGGGCCTTTCGTTCACGAAGATTGCCGAAACGCCCCGATATGTTCTCGTGGTGAACCGCCAGCCCTAATCCATGTCCGCGCCCGCCGCCTTGTCCAACTCCAGCCCCATCCTCCCGTTTATCCCGCTTACGCGTCCGACCATCGACGACGAAACCATCGCCGGCGTAGCCGAGGTGCTGCGCTCCGGCTGGATCACGTCCGGCCCGCAGGTGAAGACCTTCGAGGCGAAGCTCTCCGAGTATTTTAGCGGACGCCCCGTGCGCGTCTTCAACTCCGGCACCTGCACGATGGAGATCGCGCTGCGCATCGCGGGAATCGGCCCGAGCCACGAGGTGATTACCACGCCGCTTTCCTGGGTGGCGACGAGCAACGTCATCCTCGAAGTCGGCGCGAAGCCGGTGTTCGTGGACATCGACCCGGCGACGCGCAATCTCGACCTTTCCCTCGTCGAAGCGGCGATCACGCCCGCGACCAAGGCGATCATCCCGGTCGATCTCGCCGGCCTTCCGGTTGACCGCGACCGGCTCCATGCCATCGCGAAGAAACACAACCTCCGCGTCGTCGAGGATGCCGCGCAATCGTTCGGCACCACCTGGAAGGGCCGCCGCATCGGCGCGTTCGGCGACTTCGTGTCGTTCAGTTTTCACCCCAACAAAAACATCACGTCCATCGAGGGCGGCTGCCTTGTCCTCAACGACGAGCGCGAGGCCAGGCTCGCCGAGCAATACCGCCTGCAAGGCGTCGTGCGCACCGGCCTCGACGGCATGGAGGTCGAGATTTTGGGAGGCAAATTCAACCTCACCGACGTCGCCGCCCGCGTCGGCCTCGGCCAGCTCGCGCGTCTCGACGAGTTCACGACGAAACGCCGCGAGCTCGTCCGCCACTACTTCGAGCTGCTCGACACGCCCGCCGTGCGCGCGCTCGGCCTCGGCCTGCCGCCGGCGGATTTCGCGGAGAGCAACTGGCATATGTTCCAAGTCGTGCTGCCCTCGACGCTCACCCTCAAGCGCGCCGAGGTGATGGCCAAGCTTCAGGAAGCGGGCGTCGGCGCCGGCGTGCATTATCCCGCGATTCACCTGTTCGCGCTCTACCGCCGCCAAGGCTGGAAAGAAGGCGACTTCCCGAAGGCCGAGGCCGTTTGCCGGAACATCCTCACGCTGCCGCTGTTTCCCACTCTCACCCGCGCCGAGGTGGCGCGCGTCGTCGCGACCCTCGTCACCATTCTTCAGGCCCACTCGAAACCATGAGCACCGTTCCCGCCGCCACCCTGCCGCTCTCCATCGTCATCCCCGTTTACAACGAGGAGGCCAACCTGCCGCTGCTCTTCAAGCGGCTTTACCCCGTGCTCGACGGCCTCGGCCGCGCCTACGAGATCGTCTTCACCAACGACGGCAGCGCCGACCGCTCGCGCGAGCTTCTGGCCGCGCAACACGCCGCCCGGCCCGACGTCACCCGCGTCATCGAGTTCAACGCCAACTACGGCCAGCACATGGCCATCATCGCCGCCTTCGAGCGCGTGCGCGGCAAGGTGGTCGTCACGCTCGATGCCGACCTCCAGAACCCGCCCGAGGAAATTCCCAAGCTCCTCGCCGCCACCGACGCCGGCTTCGACTGCGTGGGCGGCGCCCGCCAGAACCGCCAGGACAGCGCCTTCCGCCGCTACGCCTCGCGCATGGTCAACGTCGCCCGCCGCCAGATGACGAACATCGAGATGACCGACCAGGGCTGCATGTTGCGCGCCTATTCGCACGACGTGGTCGCCGCCATCGTGCGCAGCGGCGCGGTCAATACCTTCATCCCCGCGCTCGCCTACACGCTCTCGCAGAACCCCACCGAGGTGCCCGTCGCGCACGAGGAGCGTCACGCGGGCGTATCGAACTACTCCCTCTACAAGCTCATCCGGCTCAACTTCGACCTCATCACCGCGTTCACCACCGCGCCGCTGCAGCTCTTCACGATGTTCGCGGGTGTGTGCTCCGCGCTTAGCTTCGTCCTCGTGTTGGTGCTCGCCGGACGGCGCATCATCATCGGACCGGAAGAAGGCGGCGTGTTCACCTTGCTCGGCATCGTGATTTTTCTGCTCAGCGTGACCATGGTCGGCGTCGGTCTCATCGGCGAATACATGGGCCGCACCTACCAGGTCGTGCGCGGACGCGCCCGCTACCACGTGAGCCACATCCTCGACACGAAGTCCTGAGCCGCCGCTATGTCGAAGCCCCGCATCCTCTTCTTCGGTTACAGCGAAGTCGGCTACACCTGTCTCGACCTGCTGCTCTCGCGCGGCGACAACGTCGTGGCCCTCATCACGCACGAGGATAACCCTCACGAGAAAATCTGGTTCAAGACCCCCGCCGTCGCTGCCCGCGAGCGCGGGCTCCCCGTCTTCACGCCCGAATCCGTCAACAACCCCGAGTGGCGCGAAAAAATCGCCGCGCTCCAGCCCGACCTCATTCTCTCGGTCTATTATCGGCACATGATCGGGACCAAGATACTCGCCCTGCCGCCCCTCGGCGCTTGGAACATCCACGGCTCGCTCCTCCCCAAATACCGGGGCCGCGCGCCCATCAACTGGGCCGTGCTCCACGGCGAGCCGCGCATCGGCATGACGCTCCACCGCATGGTGAAAAGCGCCGACGCCGGCGACGTGGTTGACCAGGAGGGCGTCGCCATCGGTCCGCGCGATTCCGCCGAGGTCGCCTTCCGCAAGGTCATGCCTTGCGCCCGCGTCCTGCTTGCCCGCCAGATCGGCGCGCTCCTCGCCGGCACCGCCAAGGAGACGCCGCAGGACGAGTCGCAGGCTACCTATTTTGGCGGCCGCAAGCCCGAGGACGGCCGCATCAACTGGCACCAGACTTCCGCGCAGATTTTTAACCTCATCCGCGCCGTCACCGATCCGTATCCCGGCGCGTTCACCGACATCGGCGAAGCGCGCCTCATGGTCTGGTGGGCGGAGCCGGTCTCAAGCGCCACGTTCGGCCGTCGCGGCAAGCCCGGCGAAGTTCTTTCCGTCAACCCCGTCGTGATCGCCACCGGAGACGGCGCGCTCGAGCTCACCCGCACCGGTTGGTGCCACGGCGTCTCGGCAGCCTTGCAAGTTGGGCAGATTCTTTAAACCCTCTTCCCCTCAAATCCCATGCCACTCAAAGTCCTCATCCTCGGAGCCAACGGTTTCATCGGCAGCAGCCTCACCAGCGCCATTCTCAAGCAGAAGGACTGGGAGGTTTACGGCATGGACATCGGCAGCCACAAACTCACCGCCAGCCTCGGCAACCCCCGCTTCACCTTCGTCGAAGGCGACATCACCATCAACCGCGAGTGGATCGAGTATCACGTTAAGAAGTGCGACGTCGTCATCCCCCTCGTCGCCATCGCGAACCCCGTCCAATATGTGAAAGACCCGCTGCGCGTCTTCGAATTGGATTTCGAGGCCAACCTCGGCATCGTTCGCCAGTGCGCGAAATATAAGAAGCGCATTCTCTTCCCCTCGACCTCCGAGGTTTACGGCATGTGTCCCGACGCCGAGCTCGACGAGGCCACCAGCTCGATGGTTTACGGCCCGATCGAGCGCCAGCGCTGGATCTACGCCTCCTCGAAGCAGCTCCTCGACCGCGTCATCTACGCCTACGGCGTGCGCGACAATGTCGATTACACGCTCTTCCGCCCCTTCAACTGGATCGGGCCGCAGCTCGACAACGTCATGGAGCCGAAGGAAGGCAGCTCGCGCCTCTTCACGCAGTTCATCTCCAACGTCATTTTCAAAAAACCCCTCCAGCTCGTGGATGGCGGCAAGCAGAGCCGCTCGTTCACATTCATCGACGACGGCGTGGACGCGCTCCTCCGCATCATCGAAAACAAGGACGGCAAAGCCTCGCGCCAGATCTTCAACATCGGCAACCCCGCCAACGACGTGAGCGTGGCCGACCTCGCCAAGCTCATCATCACCGCCTTCAAGGACTACCCCGACTACGCCGAGCACGTGAAGGCCGCCAAGGTCGTGAAGGTTTCCTCCGGCACCTACTTCGGAAAATACTACCAGGACATCCAGAAACGCGTGCCCTCGATCAACAACATCAAGAAGCAGCTCGGCTGGAAGCCCAAGGTTGACCTCAAGACCGCGATCAAGCTCACGCTCGACTACCACCTCGCGCACAAGGACTACTCGCTCGAATAAGGCCCGGCATCTCCCTGCGACCCATTTTATCTGGAACTCAGGAAATCAGGAACAGAGTCGGAGTTTAATCTGGTATTTCTCCGTTCCTGATTTCCTGAGTTCCCGATAATCTTTTCCCCCGACTCATGCCTCCCGTTCTCGCGCTCAAGGTTGATGTCGATACCGACCGCGGCACGCGCCTCGGCGTTCCTTCCCTCACCGCGCTCTTTAAGGAGTTCAACGCGCCTGCGTGCTTCCTGTTCTCGCTCGGGCCCGACAACACCGGCAAGGCCATCCGCCGCGTCTTCCGCCCCGGCTTCTTCCAGAAAGTTTCCCGCACGAGCGTCGTGCAGATCTACGGCGTGCGCACGCTCCTAAACGGCACCCTCCTCCCCGCGCCGCACATCGGCCGGTGCAACGAGGCCGCCATCCGCCGCGTGGCGAAGGACGGTTTCGAGGTCGGCATCCACTGCCACGACCACTTCCGCTGGCAGGACTACGTGCTCGGCATGACGCTCGACGAAGTCCGCGAAGAGTTCCGCCAGGCCCGCGAAGAGTTCCGCCGCCTCTTCGGCGCCGAGGCACTCACCGCAGGCGCGCCCGGCTGGCAGGCGTGCGCCCACAGCCGGCAGGTTTACGACGAGGCCGGGCTGCTCTACGCCAGCGACACGCGCGGCGAATTGCCGTTTTTCCCCCGGATCGACGGGCGCGTTTTCAACACGGTCGAGATTCCCAGCACGCTGCCGACCTTCGACGAGCTCATGGGCCGCCCCGAATACCCCGACGACAAGATCGTGGCGCACTACCTGAGCCTCCTGCGCGAGGACCGGCCGAATGTCTTCACGCTCCACGCCGAGATCGAGGGCATGGGCAGGATCGGGCTCTTTTGCGAGCTGATGACCGCCTTCGCCGAACGCGGCGTGAAATTCGTGCGCATGGACGACCTTGCCAAAGACATCCTGCGCGACCGTGCGGCCATTCCCGTGCGCGATCTCGTGATGGCCGAGATCGACGGCCGCTCCGGCCTCGTGGCGACGCAAGCCGCAGCCTGAATTCCGCGCCCGATGAGCCTGCCGATCCAACGCCTCGCCTGGTGGCTCGCGCTCGGGGCGGGCGCCGCCGATTTCTGCTCCGGCCTCGGGTTGGCCTTTGTCCCCGCGCACGTGCTCCCGCTCATGGGATTATCCGTCCCCGGTGCGGAGGCGTTGATCTGGCTGCGCTGGGTGGGGGCGTTCGTGTGGGCGGTGGGCGCGAGCTACCTGCTGGCGCTCGCGCTCGGCGGCGAAGCCCGCCTGCGCACGCTGTTGGAGCTGACGATTCCCTTCCGCTTCTCGGCGGGCGTCTTCAGCGTCATACCAGCGACTCTTTTTTGATTTTTTGGCTTTTATACGCATACCGATAATCCGCTGACTAAAACTCTATATTCTGGGGAATCCGCTTTGCCGAACGTCGGAGGTGAGCCATGACTATGATCGGCGCGACATGTGCGCCAGCACAGGGCGTGACGAGCATAGTCATTGGCTCTAGTGTCTGGTTGGGCTCCGTTTTCTTTACCTTGGCTTTCTTGGGCTGTGTGCCGTGGCTATTCATTCTTTTTGAGGCGAAAACCAAGAACACCAGCAAGCAATCCCGTAAGCTCATAAAGCGTAACAGAGAGAGGCAGAATGCCGATAAATCGTGTGCCGCTATCGTGGACAAACACACAAAGAGCAACGATCCCGATAATGCACGCGATTATTAACGAGCAAATCGCCGGACCTTTGTAGCGAATGACAACATCCTTGGACGAAAATTCTAATTCGGTGTGTTTTGCTGGCATGATTTTTTTGCCCAACGTCAAAGGTCAGACGCGATCATGGCTGGCGCGGAGCGTGCTGCTCGGAGCACGATCCGTGACAGCCATGATCGTTGTCTGTAGTGACTGGTTGGGCTCCGTTTTCATTTCCAAAGCTGCCACCACGGTCTCCGTTTCGGAATGCGCTGCTTTCTCATTTCTTCTTCCGCATCATTTACGACTTTCTTCAATCGTCTCAGAGTGTCCATTGGAATTCCTGAGTCTCCTAGAGCTCGCAAGAAATCTAGTCGATATGATTCCGCTGCATGTCCGGCATCGACGTTCTGCAACTGCATAATCAGCCCGTCGATCTGCCCCCAATAACTCATGTCGATCTTCCTATATCCGGCTAAATCTTGGTTACCGGCCAATCGCTCATACGTTTCAATGGCTTCGTGCGGGATCATCTTTCTTTGCCCAACGTCCTAGATCAGACAGATACGTGCTTGGCGCGATGGGTGCGAAGCAGCCAGCGTGACAAGCATGTATCTTGTCTGTAGCGCCTGGTTAGGCTCCGTTTTCATTTTTGGTATATGGCTAAAATGGAACGTCTTCATCTTCTGTGTCTTTGATTCTGTGGGCTTTTTTATGGCATTCGACACATAGACATTTAACTTCTGAGACGTCATATTCCCACGGTTCTACTCCTGGTCGGTAAAATGGATGATGAATCTCCATGCGTATCTCGCTCTGAGTGCGATCACAGCGCTCGCAAGTATAATCAGAGTATCGTAAAACCTTGGCGCGAAATTTCGCCCATTTTGGATTTTGTAGTCTTTCTTCGTAGGTCACGTTTTAATTCTTCCAACAGATATAAGAAGTGAAGTCCGGCTTTACTTTGCCTAACGTTAAAGATGAGCCACGACGGGGGATGGCGCGATGAGTGCGAAAGCACTCAGCGTGACAGCCCCCGTCGTTGGCTCTGGCGCCTGGTTGGGCCTTGTTTTCATTTGTGGTAGCTATCGGCTATCGCTGGCTCAGGTGCTCGGCATGTATGAACTACTCGGCCGAGCGGTCCCCGCTTTTCGTCAAGGCGGCCGAGAATTCAAGCGCCACTCGCGCATCATCAATCAATGCTTCTTTGTCGATCGCTCCGCCGCACTTCGGGCAAAGCAGGTTCTTCTTCTCAAACCACGCAAGCTGACGCGTGTAGCTCTCGCGGCAGCTCAAGCACTCGGCTGTCGCAACGCGCTGTCTCCCGATGCGCTCCAGCTTCGCAAGGTGTTTCTCGACGGGCGTTCGTTTCATCGGTGGAGAAGCTTATTTTTGCCCAACGATTCAGCTCAGCCACGGCCATGAAAAACATGACGAACGCACTTTCAGGAACCGACATGGCCGTTGGCTGTGGCGGCGGGTTCGGCTCCGTAGTTTTCACTTTATTCAGATGACAGATACCAAACTTTATATGGAAAACCGAACTTTTCTGATTCATGAACGATCTTCGATAGAGTGCTCACGCTATTTTCTCGGGGAATCAGCCAAGTATTTTCTGAGAGCCTTTCAATTCCTGGGATTCGCTCGTCTATTTTTTTGGTCGTGGCTAAAAACTGAAACCATAATTCGCGTGCGTTGTGGTCTTCTTCTGGTGGGACGGTCACTGAAATCAATACGTAGTGCTTGGGCGTCATGTTTTCGTTGGTTTGGTTTTTCTTTGCCGAACGTCAAAGATCAGACATGACTATAGCTGGCGCGGCGGGTGCGCAGCAGCCGACGTGTCAGCTATAGTCATTGTCTGTAGCGCCTTGTTAGGCGGATTTTTCTTATTTCCGAAAAGACTCTCAAAAACACCAATACCGAATGAAACATTCTTCACCATCAGACCGGCAATCTCTTCCGGCGTCATGTTCTTCACCTTCAGCTGCCACTCCAAATCCGAAATCTTCTTTCTCTGCTCACGATAGCTCTGCCAAAATACCACTAATGCGCCGATTGCTATGGCTGACGCTGGCATGGCCAGCGATGACGATATCGACCAGTCTTTCCATCCATCTGGCAAACTCACCTGAATCCATCGGAGCAATCCAATGGTTCCTAGGAAGTCTATCCACCATTTGTATTCTTTGTATAGATCGCGAAATTTATGGAACGCCTTTTTCATGTTTTTTGCCTAACGTCCTAGATCAGACAGATACGTGCTTGGCGCGACAGGTGCGAAGCAGCTGGCGTGACAAGCATGTATCTTGTCTGTAGCGCCTTGTTAGGCTCCGTTTTTGAATGCTTCATATTTCGATTTGAGAAACGAATAAGCTGGTGGAGTGCAGATCAAAAAAATGGCGATGACCGTCTCGGATACAGGAACTCCGATTTTTGGATCGAGGACTAGTCTTCGGAGAACGACACAAATAGCGGAATATATATGCACTAATCGAGAAATCATCTGCTTCTGACCTTCGAATTGGATCGCTGCTTTTTCTTCCTTAAAAAAACGATAGATTTTCGGACCAGAAAAATATGCTGCGGAAAGCATGAATGCGAAGGATTCGAGAAACAAAGAGTATTCAAATAACTCTTTATCGTCATGCGAACCGCCATGAAGGCTATCAACTTCACCCCAGGTCTTCCATGCGTGAACGGCGATAACGCCGAGGCAGACAATGGCGATCAAGAATGCGGCGAAGGCTTTTTTCATTTTTGCCTAACGTCCTAGATCAGACAGATACATGCTTGGCGGGCGGCGTGCGCAGCACGACGCATGACAAGCATGTATCTTGTCTGTAGCGCATGGTTGGGCTCCGTGGTTTTTATTTCTTTCCCTCCGATGAAACTCCAAATCCAACAAGCACCTTTTCCTTCTCTATGGACGGACGAAAGTGCTGAATCAAAAATGAAGCCTGCTCAACAGGACAGTATAACATATCAGGATATTCTCCTCCGGTCTGGATATTCAGTAAAAGAATATGCTCACCCTGAGAAAACAGAGTCATCACGCGATGAGTTCCGAACGGACAGGCAATATACAGGGCGACTTCGTAACCCTCTTGCTTTCCTTTTAGGCAATCGAGCCACGTTTTTTCTACGCGGCGAACTACTTCTGCGGCGCGTCCGGGCTGTGGTGGTGAGGATGCGTAGATGCTCATATTTTTTGCCCAACGTTATAGATGAGCCAGATGTGTGCTTGGCGCGCAATGTGCCCGACCGAAGGGAGGAAAAGCACAATGCGTGACAAGCATACATCTTGGCTCTGGCGCATGGTTGGGCTCCGTGTTTACGCATTTCATAATGACATTCATAGAATGGTCAGACTTTCGATTATCTTTTGCGTGCTAACGGCGATTCTGAATATCATGACTATTCTAATCCGAGTGCGCGTGATACCGCAGGAATGGATAGGAGGAGCTGTGCACCAGCCAAAAATAGAGCAATCAGCGAAACATAGAGTGCAACCCGCGCTACGATGAGAGACTTCCCGTGCATTTCTTGGCTTTGGCGTGCTGAAAGAAACAGCCGAATGGTTTCGCCCATTTCGGCTGCTCTGGTCCGATTTGCTTCGGACAATATACGATCTTTTCCCAAACCAATAAGATACTGCTCAAGCTCTGCTTTTGTAGCCGTAAGCACACTGCTATCTTCAAACGCTTTTACAACTTCGCTGTATTCTTTTGGAGGGGCTTTCGATGGTCTGCTTAGTGCTGACATATTGTTATTTATTTTGCCCAACAGTGTTATTCGCACAGACTCAGTAAGGCTTTACGAGGGACGCAAAACCATGAATCAGGCGTTGGTGAATTTTTAATCCACATTTTTAATTCTCTGAAAATCATAATTTAAAGTTTTTCAAGCCGATCATT
>JANYJB010000029.1 GCA_025361935.1 Verrucomicrobiota bacterium | reverse complement strand
GAGTCAGCGAGACGTTGCAGCAGGTGACTCAGGCTTTGCATCGCGTTCGTTGCGGATACGGTCGAATTCCAGGACGAGGGCCAGGGCTTGATCGTGCTGACGGGCGCGCTCTTCGTGGGAAAGCGCCAGGCTTTCGTCCACAAGGCTCAGGTCAAAACCCGCCTTTTCCGCCTCCTCGATAGCCTGTGCCGGTTTGATCATGCGCAGATGATTAACCCTCGCCACGGTCAGGCAAGCCAATCGTTTGGATCATGAAAATTGAGAGTGATTCAAGTAAAGTCGTGGCCGGTTGACGTAAGGTGGAGCGGGTTGACCCAACACGCTCTCTGGGGGCGAGGCTTGCGCCGGTAATTTCCAGACTTCCCATTTATCCGTCAAACCCATCCCCTTGAGCCTACCCGCCCCATGCAAGCCAACGACCAAGCCGACCTCAGCCGCATTTACGCGCACCGGTTTTCCTCACAGCTCGACTACAGAAACCGGACGAGCCAAAGGGGTCAGGCCGTAAATTGGCAATAAATACATCGCACTAAACAGCCAATTGCCCATTTACGGCCTGACCCATTTGCCCCCGCCCATTTGTCCCCGCAGCTAATCTCGCTGACCTTTTTGATTCTCGTAGCTTTATCAAAATGAAAAACGGGGTCCAGAACAGGGAAAGCCGGAAAAGTGGCCATGTTTTACCCTTTACCTTCTGACGGCCCCAATCCCGCCGCCCTGACTTGCACTGTGTCGTTATCCCAATTCCGTGTCTCATGGTTGTGATTCGCCGCCTCGTTGATCGTTACCGCGCCTACACCGGGATTTTTCTCCCCGGCGAGCCGCCGAAGATTTTCCCGACGACCGACGCCGAGCACGGCCGCATCCTGCAAATCTACAAGCAGGACAAACCCTACGAGGGCATCGAAAACGACTTCACGCAGTTCGACTTCGATCGAGCGCGCCCCCGCGACGACACGCCCTAAAGCCACCGCACCGTCCCCCATCATGAACACCGGACACACGGGAACATCGCCGGGATGATTGGGCGAAACTTGTTTGACTAAGGAAACCTCTCTTGGTGTTGCTTAAACAACATTCCCCCGATGTATAAACATACCCTGTTTGCCTTCCTGATCTGCCTCCCTTTTTCGCACGCTAAGGCCGACGAAGTGGAGGCCCGCGTCCAAGAGACCCTGGCGAAGATGACGCTGGCGGACAAGGTCGAGCAGTTGAACATCGAGCCGGAGAAATCAAAACAACACAGCAAACTGGGGCCGCGCTCGCAGGTCTGGAACAAGGAGCTCAACATAGGGCCGATTCTGGCCACCCCCGGTCCGCGAGGACCCCGCGGCAGCATCGAGCGCCCATCCGTCCTCACCCCCTGTTCACCGACCGGTTTGTGCATCTCCTCCACTTGGAACACGGAGCTGCAATTTGAGACCGGCCGGCAGTGGGGATTGCTGACCAAGGAAGTCGGCCTGAACACGATTTTTGGCCCCGGCGTGAACATGATCAAGGACCCGCGCGCGGGACGAAACGCCGAATACTTTGGCGAAGACCCGTTCCAGTCGGGCAAGGTCGGTTCCGCGCTCACGCAAGGCATGCAATCGGTGGGCGTAGCGGCCAATGTAAAACACTTTGTCGCGAACAACTGGGAAACCGGACGCAAAT
Source organism: Verrucomicrobiota bacterium (assembly GCA_025361935.1). Lineage (GTDB taxonomy): Bacteria > Verrucomicrobiota > Verrucomicrobiia > Opitutales > Opitutaceae > Rariglobus. The sequence continues at coordinate 31,774 of JANYJB010000029.1, read as the reverse complement.
ATCACAACGTGATCGTGCCCATGCGCTCGTTGCGCGAACTCTATTTCCCCGCATTCCAGATGTGCGTGGAGGAAGGGCACACCTGGAGCTTCATGACCTGCTACAACCAGGTGAACGGCGAATGGGGAAGCGCCAGCAAATGGCTCCTGACAGACATCGTCCGCAAAGAGTGGGGTTTTGACGGGTTCTTCGTGTCCGACTGGGACGCGAAATCGGCTCCGTGGCGCAAGCGATCAAGGCGGGCCAGAACCTGGAACTGCCCGGACAGATGCAGTTCAACTTGAAGGCGATCAAAGCGGCCTTGGATGCGGGGGAAATCACCATGGCGGACGTCGATGCGCGAGTGTCGGAAGTCCTGCGGCTGAAATTCCGGCACATCACCTACTACGGGGAAGACACGCCCTCGGGTTACGAGCTCAAGGATTTCCAAAAAATGATGCGCACCGTGGGCGACGAAGGCATGGTTCTCTTGAAGAACGAAGGAGCGCTGCTTCCCCTCTCGCACAAAAACAAGGTAGCGTTGATCGGCCCGTTTGCGGCGGATAAAAACGAGACCGTCGGCAACCAGGGAAGCAGCACGGTTTTCCCCAGCTACGTGGTGACGCTCAAGGCGGCGCTCGAACAGCAGGGCATCGCCACGACCTTCGCGGAAGGATGCGGCACGTTGACCTACAACGGCGCCCAGTTTGTAAGCGCCTTCCCCTGCCGGATGGAGTATTTTAACGACCAAGAACTTACCGGAAAACCGGTCCATGGCAGGGATTTGGGGGCCTTGAATATCCCTGAGTTTCTTGATGAAGGAGCCCAGCCCATCGAAATCGAAGGCGTATCCGGCAAGGCGTTGCGCTGCGCGGGCCGCGTAACCACCCGAGTGACCGATACACCCGACAGCAAAGCGTGGACGCTGGCCGGTTGGGTGCGGTGGCCCGAACAGTTTCCGTCGGCGAAAGGGGTTTTCTTTGAATTCTCCAACAAGACGCAATCGATCACCGTTCGCGGAGCTTCGTTCGAAGCCAAGGGAAGCCGTCCGGCCAAGATCGAAACGAATTGGAAGGACCGCAACAACCACTGGATTCCCGTGGTCGTCGTCGCCACGGGCGACAGCGTGAAACTTTATCGCGAGGGCAAGCTGTTGGCCGAGGCGCCCAAGACGGGCTCGTTCTCACCCATGTATATCCGGGTGGGCGCCGACAAAAACAACCGGAATGGCATGGCGATGGATGTAGACGAGCTCCAGCTCTGGAACCGCGCCCTTTCCGAAAAGGAAATCGGAGATCTGGCGACGGGCCGGAAAGTCGCCGGTCCAGTGGAAACGCACAGCTTTGAAGACGCGCAGGTTTCCGGTGGCGGCATTCCGGGAGTCAAAGACCGGCTCCGCATGAGTGCGCGGGCGACCGGCAAGATTCAGTTGGATAAACCCGGCAAGGTGGCGTTTCGCATCGAGAGCAACGGCGGCGTCCGCGTGAAGATCGACGGCAAGCTGGTTTATGATCTTTGGGACGAACAAGCCGGCGAGGGACTTCGCCAATACCTCTGGCACGTTTTCGATGACACCAAGGCGCATGAAGTCGTGGTCGAGTTCTCCAGCAAAAACCATCGCGACACCGGTTTTCTGCGCGTCGATTACGCGCTTCCGCCCACGCAGGATATTTTCGCCGAGGCCCGCAAAGCAGCAGCCGCAGCCGATGTTGCCGTGGTTTGCGTGGGCGTCAGCCAGCCCGAATTGCAGGGCGAGAGCCACGACCGCGGCACCTACGACTTGCCCTCATGGCAGGATGAACTCGTGAAGGCCGTCCGTGCGGTCAATCCCAAGACCGTGGTGGTTTTGTTCACGGCGGGCGGATCGGATTTACGCCATTGGATCAAAGAGGTCCCAGCCGTGGTCGAAGCCTTTCATCCGGGTTCCGAGGGAGGAAACATCGTTTCGGATGTGCTCTTCGGCGACGTGAATCCCTCCGGTAGGCTGACCATCACCTGGCCCTTGGATGAAAAAGACCTGGCCTACACCGGCCCCGACTCGAACTACCACGACACGATCAACGAATTCGGCTACCGTTATTTTGATGCCCAGAAAAAGCCCGTGCGTTTCCCCTTCGGCTATGGATTGAGCTACACCAGCTTCGCCTATGCAGGCTTGAAGGTCGCCAAGTCGGACAATCCCAAATACCCCGCGACGGCGACGGTCACGGTGAAAAACACCGGCAAGCTCGCCGGCAAGGAAGTCGTGCAGGTTTACGTGAGCGAAGAGAAAAGCGTGGTCGAGCAACCTGTCCGCGAACTGGGAGGCTTCGCCAAGGTCGACCTGAAGCCCGGCGAGTCGAAGACCGTTGAAATCCCGCTCCACTGGACGGCGTTTAAGTATTTCGACCTTAAGCAGAACCAGTGGGTGCTCGAACCCGGCAAATACACCGTCTCGGTCGCCCGCAACTCCCGCGATATCCAGCTGGAAAGCTCCATCAAGTTCTGAGGCAGAAATCCAACGGGCCACAACACAAGGTTCCCGCCGGGAAGAAGCCAGTGATCACATCAAACGGCCGCGACATCGGACCAGTATCGGGAAGGTGGCGGCTCCTGAAGACTGCGGCGCAAAGCGCGAGAAATTAGCCCTTGAATTTCCATCCGATTCCCTTGTCTACTCCTCCTCTTCACGACCAGCGCGAGGTTCTTTTGCAACTCTTACCGACGAGCAAATGAAAGAAAACGGAGCGTAGCTTAGCCTGGTAGAGCGCTACATTCGGGTTGTAGAGGTCGAGAGTTCGAATCTCTCCGCTCCGACCATTTGAGAGGCCGGACTGGAATCAACCAGTCCGGCTTCTTTGCCTTTGCAAAGGGACGGAGTGATACCGCCTTCGGGCGCCTAGATCCGCCGGCCACGTTCATCCGGCCAGCGCCCGCCGAGGTTAACAATGCGGAGTGCGCGACCACCTAGACTGCCGGAGACGATAGCAAGACGAGTAAAATCAAAAGATAACCCGGTATCGGCGACGTATAGCAGTGTGTTCTGAACTGGAGCTTGAGTTCAGTTCGCGAAGGTGAGCCCGAAAGGAGTGTCGTTCAGGTAAACGCGATAGTTTTTGATGCGGCCGGATTTCTTGTTGTCGCCGGCGCGCGGTAGATAACGGATGCCGCCGAGGGTTTGAGATAACCCCAAGTCGATGACCACGCGGTGAGGATAGGCGGATGGCGAAGGCAAACTGGCGCTGAGCCACTGGGTGTTGGGCTGGCCGTCCAGCATGTTTTCGGCGTAGCCGGAATCAGTGGAAGTCTCCTCGCTGTCGGTCCAAAGGATTTTCCAGGCGGACTTCGACAGCACTTCGCCACGGATGTCGGTCGCATCGAGTTCGGCGATGGCGGCAACGGGCTGGCCATCATGGGCGTCGATGGCCTCGACCGCGAGGTAGCGGCCGGTGGCGGGGTGGTCGAAACGCACGGCCTGCCACTCGGGTTCGGGGCGGAACTGGCCGGCGGCTACGGGAACGAGGGTGCCGGCGTCAAACCCGCCCTTGGCGCGCGAGGCACGGGCGAAGTCACGATCGATGCGGAGGTCGTCGAGGATGGGCGTGGCCAGACCGGCGAGCACGGGATTTTGCGGGCCGAGGAGGTCGAGGACGAGGACTTCGTTGGCTCCGGCGCGCAGCCAGGGGCCGGGGACATACATCGTCTGGGTGGGGCCGATATTCCAGAAGCGGCCGAGGCAATGGCCATTGATCCACACGATGCCTTTACCCCATGAGCGGACGTCCAAGAATGTATCGCCGGGCTTGGCGACGGTGAAGGCACCGCGCCAGAAGGCGGGGCCGCTTGCCTTGGCGGAGACAGGCTTGAATTTCAGCGAAGCAAGGAACGCTGAATCCATGGGCAACGAATGGATGAACCAACCGGTCAGCTCTTGAGGCGTCGCTGCGGGAATGGACGGGGTGAAAAGCACGGGTGCGTGAAGACCTTTGTGGTCGAAAACCTCCACGCCGAAATTCACGCGCCCCATGGCCTCGACCAGAATGTCGAGCTGTATGTTTTTCGTGCGCGCGGGCAAAGTGATGCCGTAACGTTTGCTGCGGCGGTCGAAAAGACCGGCGGGTTGCCCGTCGAGAAATATCCATGCAAAATCATGGGCTTCCTTCACGGAAAGAGTGCCGGCCGGACCGGCGGGAAGCGTGGTGCGATAGACTATGAGGCCGCGGCTTTGGTCGTAAGATTCCATCGTGCGCGGCGTCAGGTCGGCAACCGGCGCAGGCAGGTTGGACAACACGAGGGCGGCTTCGGCGAGCGTGAAAGGCGCGACGGTAATGACCGGGTTCGCAGGCGGCGGGGGCGGAATGGTTTCGCCGGGTTGAAGGTGGCGGGCGAAAACGTCACGAATGGCGTTGAACTTGGGCGTCACCCAGCCGGCCTCGCTGATGGGAGCATCGTAGTCGTAGCTGGAAGTATCCGGCAGGAAAGGCCGGTCTGCACCGGCCCAGAGACCGAAAGACGTGCCGCCGTGAGCCATGTAGATGCTAAAGGAATGGTGGTTATTCAGCATGTAGTCCAAATCGGCGACTATCGGCTCAGGCGAACCAATGCGGTGCGGACGCCCCCAGGTATCGAACCACGCGGGATAATATTCGCCGTTCATGAGCGGCCCCGTCTTTTGAAACTTGCGAAGGGTCTCGAACGATTTCTTGGCGGCTCCGGGGCCGAAATTAACCACTTGGAAAAGATCGTCGCGATAACCGCCGCGAATGGCACCGGCCGGGTTGCAGGCGAAGAGCGGCACGTCGAATCCGCCATCGATCAACGTCTGACGAAGAACCCCCATGTAGGCCGCATCCTTCCCGAACGAACCGTATTCATTTTCAACCTGCACCATGATCAACGGCCCACCGCGTGTAATCTGCAACGGGGCGAGCACGCGGGCGATTTCCCGAAGGAACTTGGTCGCGGGATCCAAAAACAGGGGATCGGAGGTCCGCAGGCGGATGCCGTCGCGCTTCAGCAGCCACCAGGGCAGGCCGCCCATTTCCCATTCCGCGCAGGAATACGGCCCCGGCCGGAGGATAACCCAAAGTCCCTCGGCCTGCGCGAGACGGCAAAACTCGGCAACGTCAGCTTGGCCGGACCAGTCGTATTTTCCCTCCTGCCATTCGTGAAAATTCCAGAAAATGTAAACGCACACGGTGTTGAGCCCCATCGCCCGGCACATCTGAAGGCGGTGCCGCCAGTATTCGTGAGGGATACGGGGAAAGTGGAGCTCACCGCAACGGATGACAAAAGGCTGGCCGTCCAGCAGGAAGTTCTGGTCATCCATGCCGAACGTATGCCGAGCCTGAGTCGGTGCCGGCGCCGGAGCGGCGGAGAGCGTGGATGAAAATGACAACAACACTAACGAGAAAACAAGGAGGAAGGCTGGTTTCATGGGCATGGCGGGGAGGCCGGTCTGGCGGTCATGACAGGGTATCAGGAATGCACGTCAGAGTGTTTTCAGTCACAGGACAAACGGATTAAAAGTGCGTTCGTTTTTTATGGTCGTGAGCGGACCGTGGCCAGGCGCGACCACCGTCTGCTCGGGCAAAGCCGCCAAGAGGCGGGCGAGGTGTTTCCTGAGCTGTTGAGAACAGAAATAAGCCCCGCCCACCGAACCGGCGAAAAACAAATCTCCCGAAACCAGCAGCGGCGTGCCGCCGGCGACCTTCGTCGCGCGCACCTCGTAGCAGTTGTGCGCCTCGGCGTGGCCCGGCGTCGCGAGCGCCTTGATCGAAAATCCTTCCAACGTGACGCACGCGCCCTCGCCCAGCGCCGCTGCCCCGGCGATCTTTGCGTCCACCGGGCAAAATACCGGCACGGGGCCGAATTGTTTCACCACCTCGGCCAGTCCTCCGGTGTGCTCGGTCTCGGCGTGGGTAATGAATACGCCGTCTAGTTTTTTGATGATCGCCGGCCACACGCGGCGCAGCATCACCGGATCGCTTCCGGTGTCGAAGAGCACCCCGGAATGTTTCCCGCAGTCGGCGACGATGTAGGCGTTGGCCACGCCGATCCCGTGGGCGGTGCGCAGCGGATAAAGGCAAAACGGGAGCCCCGCGATCTCCGGCAGCGGATAACGGCCCGCCGCCAGCGCCTGCACGCCCAGCTCGTTCAGGGCGAGCGCGCGGCCGAGGCGCTTCAATTCATCGGACGTGATATCATAGCGGTAATCGATGGCGTCGCTGATCTTCCCCGCCTCGACCTGGGCGAGCGCAGCGAGCGATTGTTCGTTGAGGCCGGCGTGGCGCATCGCCTTCTCCAAGACGTCGCCAAGCTCGTCTTCCAACGGTGCGTGTTCGATGACCATGACAACGTGCTACCTGCTTTGCCCGAGGACGGCAAAAATGTTTTTGTTTTTTTACGCGGGCGGCACACCGTTGGACTTCATGGATTCGCAACAACAGGAAGTCCTCGACATTTTTAAGCGCACGAAGGCGCTGCTGACCGGCCACTTCGTGCTCCGCTCCGGCCTGCACAGCGGCCACTATTTTCAATGCGCGCAGGTCTGCCAGCGCATGGACGCCGTCACCCGCCTCGCCGAACTGTTAGTCGCCAAGCTCGGCGGCTTCACGTTCGAAACCGTGCTCGCGCCCGGCATGGGCGGCCTAGTCATCGGGCAGGAGGTTGCGCGCCAGGCCAAGGCGCGCTACGTTTTTGCCGAGAAGGAAAACGACCGTCTCGTGCTGCGCCGCGGCTTCAAATTCGCGCCCGGCGAGCCGGTGCTGATCGTCGAGGATGTGGTCACGCGCGGCGGTCGCGTGCTGGAGTGCATCGACATCGTGCGGAAGGGCGGCGGCTTGCCCGTGGCCGTGGCGATGCTGGTGGATCGCAGCGCCGGCACTATGCGCTTCGAAATCCCGGCGGTCTCGCTGCTCGAGCTCAGTTTCCCCACCTACCCTGCCGACCAGGTTCCGGAGGCGCTCGCCAAAATCACCGTGGAAAAACCGGGTAGCTGAACCGCCGGTTTTTCGCGGACGCAAAAACGCCGGACGCGATGTCCGGCGTTTTTTCATGCGGGTTCACTTCACCGTGAGCAGCTGGTAACTGATTTGGCCGCGGTAATAAACCAGCAGCAGATGGCGGCCGGATTGGAGCGTATTTTTGGCGGAGCTGAAATCTGTCACCGCCTGCCGATCGATTTCCACGATGACCGCGTCGGGCGCCAAACGATCACGATAAGGGGAATCCTCCGCGACCGCAGTGACCAACAGGCCGGTTATCCGACCGTCAACCTGCAGGCGACGACGGGCCTCAACGCCGAGCGGCTCGGCCTGGATGCCAGCCAGAAGCTCGTTGGGGTTCTCCACCAGCTTGCCAAGGGCGACCGGAATGGTGCGGGTCTTACCGTCGCGCACGACCGCAAGACTTACGGTCGAACCGGGAACGCTCTGGGCGATGATGAAGCGGAGCTCTTCGCGCGAGGAGACTGGTTTGCCATCGATGGAGAGGACTGCGTCGTTGCGCTTGAGACCGGCCTTGTCGGCCGGACCGTCGGGCGAAATATCGGACAACAGGACACCCTTGGTGTCCTTGGAAAGACCCAGTTGTTCGGCCACCTCGGGCGTGATGGTGTCGGTGCTCACGCCCAGAAAACCACGGGCAACTTTTCCGGTTTCCACGAGGCTGCGCATGATGGAGGCGGCCAAGTTCACCGGAATGGCGAAGCCGATGCCGATGCTGCCCTTGGATGGCGAAAGAATGGCGCTGTTGATGCCCACAAGACGACCTTTGGCGTCGATCAGCGCGCCGCCGGAGTTGCCCATATTGATGGAGGCGTCGGTCTGGATGAAGCTCTCGTAGCCGCCCACCTGTTCAAGCAATCCAAGTTTGCTGCGGCCCTTCGCGGAGACGATGCCCATGGTGACCGTCTGGCCCACGCCGAGAGGATTGCCGAGGGCAAACACGAGGTCGCCCACGCGGGTCTTGTCACTGTCGGCCAGAGTGATTGCCGGGAGGTTCCTGGCGTCGATCTTGATGACGGCGATGTCGGTCTTCGGATCTGTGCCGATGACTTTTGCGATCACCTCGCGATCGTCGGAAAGCGCCACCTTCAACTCGTCCGCGCCCTCCACGACGTGGTTATTGGTCAGAATGTAGCCGTCGGGCGAGACGATGACGCCGGAGCCGAGGCCGTCCTCCTCGCGATTCCCCCCGGAGAGACGCCCGGTGAAAATATCCAAGCGCACCTGCTCGCGCATGAGTCGTTTTGAATAAACGGAAACGACGGCCTTCTGCGCAGGCTCAACGACATCGGCATAACTGGCCACGCGGTTCTCCATGCCCGTCGTGACCGGCGAACGGTCAACCTTCAGTTCAGGCTGAAGGATCGCCTTTTTTTCATCGGCGGAGACGCGTGGCGCGAGCGCCAATGCAATGACTGCGAAGAAGAAAAGGCCGAAGCGGAATGCGATTTTCATGGCTGCGATGATGACCTCGAAACGTCTTGAAAAGTTCCCACCGAAACCGTCGGCTCCGCCTCAAATCCGGGCTTAGAAGCCTTTGATTTTAAACAGGCTCGTGACGCTCTCGTTGCGATGGATGCGCGTGATCGCGTCGGCCATCAACGGGGCGATGCTGAGGACGCGAATCGGCAGGCCGCGCGTATCCACGGGGATGGAATTGGTGGTGATGAGTTCGTCGATGTGGCCGAGCGCGAGGCGCTCGTAGGCCACGGGGCTGAGCAGGGCGTGGCTCACGGCGGCGCGCACGCTGAGGGCGCCGCTGGCGCGCATGATCTTGGCCGCGTTGGCCAGGGTGCCGGCGGTCTCGGTGATGTCATCCACAAGGAGAACATCCTTGCCGGCGACATCGCCGACCACGTTGACCGTCTCTACCGTGGTGGCATTGGTGCGCTTTTTCCAAACCATGCCGAGCTGCGCACCGAGGATGCCCGCATAGGCGGCGGCCATCTTCATGCCACCGACATCGGGAGAAACCACGACCATGTTGTCACCCTTGAACTGCTCCAGGTATTTGAAGAAAACCGGCGAGGCAAAAAGGTGATCCACCGGGATGTCGAAGAAACCCTGAATCTGCTGAGAGTGCAGATCCATCGTGAGGATGCGATTGGCACCGGCGGCCACGAGCAGGTTGGCCACGAGCTTGGCGGTGATGGGCACGCGGGGCTGGTCCTTGCGATCCTGACGGGCGTAACCGTAGAACGGCATGACAGCGGTGATGCGCTTGGCCGATGCGCGGCGCGCCGCATCGATCATGATGAGCAGTTCCATCAACGACTGGTTGGTGGGCGTGCAGGTCGGCTGGACGATGTAAACATCCTGCCCGCGCACATTCTCGTTGATCTTCACGAAGGACTCGCCGTCGGGAAAACTGGTGACGGTGGCCTCTCCGAGCGGCACCTTCATGTTGACACAAATTTCCTCGGCGAGAGGACGATTGGAGTTACCTGTGAAGATTTTCAGCCCGTGTATGCTCATGAATAAAGGGAACGTGTCAGGATTGTGACGGGGCGGAAGGCTTTTTTAAGTCCGCCAGCCCGGATTCAAGCGCATCGACGCGCTTGAAGAGGTCGGGGATGCGTTTGCGAAGGACATTGATACGCTGCTCCAAGTTGTAGGGAAGCGCAGTCGAGCCCTTCATAAAGCTGCCGGGGGGAAGATCGGAATTGATGCCCGACTGACCGTCAATCTTACTCCCCTTGCCCACCGTGATGTGACCGGCAAGGCCGGCCTGGCCGCCAAGCACGACGTAATCCTCGACCGTGGTGCTTCCGGAAATGCCCACCTGCGAGCAAATGAGGCAATGCCGACCGATACGAACGTTGTGCGCGATCTGCACCAAGTTATCAATTTTGGTGCCTTCGCCCACGACGGTTTGACTGAAACGTGCGCGGTCCAGAGTGCTGTTGGCCCCGATCTCGACATCGTTTTCGATGACCACGTTACCGACCTGAGGCACTTTCTCATGGCGACCGGCGACAAATTCGTAGCCGAAGCCGTCCGCGCCCACCACGACGCCGGCGTGCAGACGCACGCGATCGCGCAGCACGCACTCGCTGGTCACTACCACACCGGGCATGAGCCAGCAATCGGCGCCGATGGTGGCGTTGCGCCCAATAAAAACCTGCGCCTGCACGTGCGTGCGCTCACCGACGACCACACCCTCTTCAATCACGCAAAACGGCCCGATGGTCGCGTTCGACGCAACCCGTGCACTCGACGCGACGACCGCCGTGGGATGTACCCCGGCGACCGGCTTGGGCCAGAGCAACTGCTCGATGCGGGCGCACACGCGGGCGAGCGCCACAGAGGGTTTTTCGACAAAAAGAAACTGCTGCCCAGGCGCGGGCTCGCCTGCGTAATCCGGCGGCAGCAACACCACCGAGGCCGCAGTGGACGCGACTTCGGTCTTATACTTCGGATTGCCCAAAAACGAAAGGTCGCCGGTCTTCGCCGCGCCCAAGGACGCAATGTCGCGGATGGTTTCGAGGGTGGCTCCCTTCGAGAAGAGGGGCTGAACAATAGCGGCGACGTCGGCCGCGCTGAAAACAAGCTGCATGGCAATTGAGGGTGGTCGCACGGACAATCATGGCAAGCCGCCGTGCAAACAAAAAACCCCGCTCGGTTAAGAGCGGGGTTGTCCGTCGAAAACGTGGGTTACTTCTTGCTGCCGGGGAAGGAAACCGAAGGCGACGCGTTGGAAGCGGCAGGGGCGGTGGCCGCAGAGGAGCCGGCCGGACGGTCCTTGTTGATCTCCTTGGCGACCTCGTCGGTGATATCGTAGGAAGAATCGAAATAAACAAGGGAGGGAACGCCGATCAGCGAGGGTCCGGACTTGTCAAACAGGAGGGTGGCGCCCTTCTTCTTGGCGATGTCGATGGCGGTCTTGCTGATTTCCTCAAGCAAGAGCTGCTTGAAGGTGTTAATGCGCTGCTGGAGGGAACGCTGGGTGTTCTGGCGGAAGCTGTTCACTTCGTTTTGCTTTTTCTGGATTTCCTCGGCCTTGGCCTGGATATCCTTCTGGGCGTTGGTCTTGGCGGCATCAGTCAAGGTAGCGTTCTTGAGCTGCTCCTGAATATCCTGAGCCTGTTTGACCAAGGCGTTGCCTTCTGCGTTCAGCTTCTGGAGTTCGTCTTCGGCCTTTTGCTGGTCAATCTTGAGCTTGGCGTTCTGCTCTTCAGTTTTGTAGTGGCCGTCGTAGAGCTTAACCATGTCAACGACACAGACTTTCAGCGTGCTCTCAGCGTGAACGGAAGCTATGAAAATACCGGCGGTAGCCAAAGCGAGGAACGATTTTAGGATTTTATGCATATAGATTAAATAGATGAGGTTAGACGGGATTAAAAACGGGTGCCAAACGAAAAGTTAAACTGGCCGGATTTCTTGTTGTAGGCGTCGCCGGTGATCGGAATGCCATAATCCAAGCTCAAGGGGGCGCCGGCAATGGTCAGGCGGAGGCCAAAACCGAAGTCGTCGTTGTAGCTGCTGGGATTAAAGTCATACGATCCTGTGTTCACGAAGCCTGAGTCATAGAAAACCGCAAAGCGCACTGGTTCCACAATATCGAAAGAATATTCGAGGCTGAACATCCCGTAGGTGTTACCACCCACCGGAACATGGTCGGCGCCAACGGTGGCCTTCGGACCTACTTCGCGGTAAGCAAAACCCCGCAACGTGTAAGGGCCGCCGAGGTAAAGACGGTCGTAAAACGGAACGGTGGCGGTGTTGCCATAGGGATCCAGAACGGCGCCACGACCGACGATGGCCAGAACCTGATTTTGAGTGTCAAATAGAGGCAAAAACTGGGCGCCACGCACCTCAAATTTGTAGTAATCTACGTCGCCACCCAGACTGGACGAAGCAACGTCGGTGTTAAACTCGATGCGGTTGCCCTTGGTCGTGTTGATCAATTTGTCGCGTGTGTCGCGAAGGAGTTGAAAGCTGACCTTGGTTACGGTGCTCGTGCCAGGAGGATATACCGCCGCGTAGCCGGGTGTAACATCACGGATATCAACCGCCTGGTAACCGTAGGAAAGGCGTCCCTCAACCAGCTCGAAGAGGCGTTTGCGCAGATAGACCTCTCCGCCTGTGCGGATTTCCTGATAGTCGGAACTATTATAGTCGGAGGACGACCGGAAAATCGAGAAACCCAGCGCAAGCTGCTGCTGGAAGAGCCAGGGCTCCTCAAAGGACAGAATCGCTTCGCTGGACCTGGAACCCAGCTGGAGGCGCAGACGGAACTTCTGGCCGTCGCCTTGGAACATGGAACGGCGGTTGAAAATATCGAAATTCGACTGGGTGAGCTCCGCAAAGATGACGGCATTTTCCAACGTGCTGAAACCCGCGCCGAAGGTAAGATTACCCGTGCGGCCTTCCTTGACGGCGATCTTCAGGTTTTTGCGACCCGGGATGGCGGTGGTTTCCGGTGTCATGTTCACATCTTCGAAGAAGCGCGTGTTTTCCAGGCGCTGCTTGGATGTTTTCATGCGGACAATGTCAAACACCTCTCCGGGACCAATCGCGAGTTCGCGAAGGATCACGGTGCTCTTGGACTTGGTGTTCCCCTCGATCTTGATGGATTCGACGTAGAATTTGTCGCTCTCCTTTATCGTGTATTCGATGTCAATGTTGCCGGTGGCCAGATTGGGTTTCCTCACGAGGCGAACGCGTGTTTCGATGTAGCCGCCCACTCCATAGGCGTCCTCCAAGGCGGTCACATCTTTCTCTATCTGGGAGGGGGCGAAAATCTTGCCGCTGGTCTGCTTGAGCGCGGCGCGCAGCTTGTCAGTCGTGATGATGGTGTTGCCGGTAATCGTGATATCACCAACTTTGTATTGGCGACCTTCGATCACACGGATGGTGAGCACCAGTTTCTTGGTCGTAGGATAGTCGTAAACTACCTTGTCTTCCGGCACCTCGACGTCGAGGTAACCGAGTTCGCGGTAGTAATCGCGGATCTTGTCCAAGTCGTCCTCAAACTGGTCGTCTTTGAAGCGCCCGGAGCCTGTGAGCCAAGAAAACATCCAACGACGCTTGGTTTCCATAACCTTGCGGAGCGCCTTGGCCTTCACGTGATCGTTGCCGACAAACTTGATGTCGGCAATCTTAACCTTGCCGCCCTCGACGATTTTGAAAGTAACCGCGCCAAACCCCGTGGCGCGGTTGCGATCGATGGTATAACTCACCTGGGCGCGGTTGTAGCCGGTCTTTTGATAGTATCCGCGGATTTTTTCGACGTCTTCCTTGACCTGACGTTCGTCAAGGGCGGTGTTGGACTTGGTTTTGATCTCCTTGTCGAGACGGCGGCTCTTGATCTCCTTATTACCCTCGTAGCGCACGCTCAATACGCGGAATTTGGGAGTCACCTCGATGACGAGATTAACCGTGCGGTCCGGACGCACGTCACGTTTGACTTCAATAAACTCGAAGAGGCCACTCTTGTAGAGCGAGCGGATGTCATGGTCGATCATCGTGTCGTCCAGATCGACACCCTCGCGGAGTTCCATGTTGGCGCGCACGACCTGCTCGTTAATGGTGGCCGGACCGACAAACTTCACGGTTACCGTGCCGACTTTGTAGGGCGACGTCGTCGCGGGGGGGGGGGCCGGCGCGATTGGAGTCTGCGCCCGCGAAAGTCCACCCGTCGCGACGAGCAAACTAAGGGCAAAAACAAGGCGAATCACCCCGGAAAAGGGGTTACTGGGTATAATTTTCAAAGCGTGTAATGTCCCTGAGGAATGTAAGTTTCAATTCTCCTACTGGCCCGTTTCGTTGTTTGGCAACTATTAACTCCGCCGAGTCGGCGGCGACTTGGAATTTCTCGTCAGCATCTTTGGGCCGAGCGAGCATGAGAACGACGTCCGCATCCTGCTCGATGGAGCCGGATTCACGGAGGTCGGAAAGTTTGGGCGTGCGGTTTTCTTTTTCGGCGGAACGGTTGAGCTGACTGAGAACAATGACCGGCACGTCCAGTTCCTTGGCGAGCGCCTTGAGTCCGCGAGAAATCTCCGCGACCTGCTGTTCACGAGGGGTTTTGGCGTCGGTGGGCGAGAGAAGCTGGAGGTAGTCCACCACGATCAGGCCGAGTTTGACGCGGGCTTGCAGGCGGCGGGCCTTGGCGCGCAGCTCCATGATGGTGAGGTGACTCGAGTCGTCGATGTAGATGGGGGCCTTGGAAAACTCGTCGGCGGCTTCGAGCAATTTTTGCTGCTCCTGGCCGTTTTTTGAAAGCAGGCCTTCACGCAAAAGTTTCATGTTCACGCGGGCTCGTGCGCACAGCATGCGCAGCGCGAGCTGCGAGGAACCCATTTCGAGCGAAAAGATAAGCGTGGGCACGCCTTCGCCTCGCTTGGGCATGGCGGCGGCCTCGGCGAAATTGAGCGCAAGCGAGGTCTTGCCCATGGACGGACGGGCGGCGAGGACGATCATTTCCTGCTTCTGAAACCCATAGGTGAAGCCGTCGAGGTCTTTGAAGCCGGACGAGACTCCGGTGAGTTCGCCCTTTTTCATCATCATCTTCGTGATGACGGCCATGGCCTCGTTGGTCGGGCCTTTCATCTGGACGGCACCGTCGGAGACGCGGTCTTGGGTGACCTTGAAGATGTCCTGCTCCACCTTGTCCACGAACTCCTCCAAGCCGCCGTCGTAGGAGTAGCAGCTTTCGACCGCACCGGTGGCGACCTTGATGAGTTCGCGCAAGAGGTGAAGCTCGCGAACCTTCTCAATGAAATAAGTCGCCTGCGCGGTCGTGGGGATGCGGCCGCTGATCTGGGTAAGATAGGCGTAGCCACCGATCTCGTCTAGCTGACGGCTGGTCTTCAACTCCTCGGCGAGGATGGCGAGGTCGATCGCGGTGCCCTTGTTGTAAAGCTCGACGAGCTTTTCAAAGATGACGCGGTTTGCCGGAAAATAAAACGCGGCGGCCGTGAGCTTGCCCTCAAGGCAGCGAGCGACGACGTCGGCGCCGTCAAGGAAACAGCACGACAGCAAATATTCCTCGGCTTCGATGCTGTGCGGCGGCGTGCGCCCGATGGCGGACGGCGTGGCACCGGCGGAATCGGTGGATGCACGCGGGCGGCGTGGAGATTTTTGCGCGTCGTCGGCCATGAACAGAAATTAAAGAGGCAACAGGCTGGAACCAGATAAGCAACGCCAGTGTGCGGAAAGTTTTTCACGCGTTGTTCACCTCGGACGGTTCTGTTTTCCGTCTTTCCGCCGGGCGCAAAAAAGCCGCAGTCTTGCGACTGCGGCTTGGTGATTGAAAAACTCGGGACGAGTTTACTTGCGGGAGCGCTTGGCGGCCTTCTCGGCGGCGCGGGCGGCGTTCGCAGCCATCTTGGTGTGCTCGGCGTAAGGATCGATTTCCTTCTTCGGGGCCTCGGCGGCGCCGGCCTCGACGATAGGATTTTCCGACACAACGTCGAAGGAAACCTCAACCGAAACTTCGGCGTGCAGTTTGATCTTAACCTCGTGCTTGCCGAGGGTCTTGATCGGGGTGTGAAGGTGAATCTTCTTCTTCTCGATGACGACGCCGGCGTCGGTGAGCTTCTGGTGAAGGTCGGCCGAGGTGATCGCGCCGAACAGCTTGCCGCCTTCGCCGGTCTTTACCGCGAACGCGATGGAGACCTTGGCGATCTGGGCGGCGAGCGCCTGGGCGCCGGCGAGCTCTTCAGACTCGCGGGAAACGCGACGCTTCTTGAGGGCGTCAACCTGCTTGCGGTTCGACTGGGTGAGAGCGACCGCGAATTTCTGCGGGAGGAGGTAGTTGCGGGCGTAGCCGGCGCGGACTTTGACTTGGTCGCCTTCGGCGCCAAGGCCGTCAACGGGCTTGATAAGGAGAACTTCGTGGTGGGCCATGATG
Organism: Verrucomicrobiota bacterium; assembly: GCA_025361935.1. Lineage (GTDB taxonomy): Bacteria > Verrucomicrobiota > Verrucomicrobiia > Opitutales > Opitutaceae > Rariglobus. Next base: position 15,952 of record JANYJB010000029.1, on the reverse strand, counting down.
GGTGTTTAGTTTGATTGTTGTTTTTAAGAGAGGTGCGGGAGGTGCGTTTTTTAGAACGGAACGTCTTCGTCGATGTTGTCCTGCGGGGGGACGACGGGCTTGGCGCCGGCGCGGGGGGGAGGCGTGTGGCGCTCGACCGTCTGGTCGATGCCTTCGTCTCCACCCGAGGCGGGGGCGGCCGAGCGGGGGGCGGCACCGGGGCCACCTTCGCCGCCTTCACGTCCGCCAAGGAACTGGAAGTTCTCGAGGACGATCTTCATTTTGCTACGCTTCTGGCCGGTGGTCTTGTCGTCCCACGTGTCCAGCTTGAGACGGCCCTCAACGAAGAGGGGACGGCCCTTGACGCAGTATTTCGCGACGGTTTCGCCCTGTTTGCCCCAGGCTTCGATATCAACGAAGGTCGTCTCATCGCGGGTCGCGCCGGATTCGTCCTTGAAGGTGCGGTTTACCGCGAGGCCGAACTGGCAGATGGCCGTCCCTTTCGGCGTAACCCGGAGTTCCGGATCGCGCGTGAGGTTGCCGATGAGCATTACTTTGTTGAGGGAGGCCATGGGAGGAGCGCGTTCGCCCGGACTTAGACGGTCTGGAGGAAGGTGCGGTAAACGGTGCTGTTGAGGCGGAGGCGCTCTTTGAGCTGGGCGGGGCCCTGCGCGGGAGCGGAGAAGGCGACCTGGACGTAGGTGGCGCCGGGGAGGTTGCGGTCGGTGACGCGGGCGAAATCCTTGCGGCCAAGGGTCTCGACGGAGGAAACCTCACCGTCGACGGCGACGATGTCTTTCTTCACGCCGTCGATGATCTGTTCGATGGAGTCTTCCTTGCCACGGTTATCGAGGATGAAGGTGGCGCGGTAGTTACGTTTGGTGATGGTGCTCATTGGGAGTCTCTGCGGTTAAGTTGGTTCATGGCCCGGTCGGCTCCGTGTTCTATCACGAGTCGAAGTCCGGACGTGTAATGGTCTAAATGTTTATCGAGGAGGTGTTGTTGGTCAGAAGTAAATTGTCCGAGGACGAAGTCCTTGAGGTCCATCTGCGGCGGGTCTTTGGGACCGATGCCAATGCGGTAGCGGATAAATCCGCCGCCGAATCGCTCGATGAGGCTGGCCACACCGTTGTGGCCTCCTGCGCTGCCGTTTACCGAGACCTTCACGAGACCGAGGTTGATCGTGAGATCATCATAGACGGCGATCACCGAGGTGGCCGGAATCTTGTAGAACCCGGTCATCGCCTGCAGCGCCCGGCCGCTTTCGTTCATAAACGTGAGCGGCTTGGCGAACAGGATGGTGCGACTTGGTTCCGGATCCCAACGGGCGACCATCGCCTCGAACGACCGTTGCGTTTGCCACGCAAGGCCGAGCTGACGGGTGATCGCCTCGACGACGAGAAAACCCACATTGTGGCGGGTTTTCTCGTATTCGCGGCCCGGGTTGCCGAGACCGGCAACGAGCGAGATGGACATAACTCAAAGAACAATCGTCTCGGCCCGTCGCGGTCAAGCGGCGGGCCGTGACGGAAAAGCTTACTTCTTGGCGGGAGCAGCAGCGGGCTTGGCGCCGGCGGCGGGTTTGGCACCGGCGGCGGGAGCGGCGGCCTTCGCATCGCCGGCGGCGGGAGCGGCGGCGGCACCAGCAGCAGGAGCGGCGGCACCAGGAGCACCGGCCACGGGAGCGGCGGCGGCAACCACGGCGGCGGCAACTTCGGCGACAGGCTCGACGATCGAGACGACGGGCTGGCCCTTGAGGTCGAGGAACTCGACACCCTTGATGGCCTTGAGCGTGCCGACCTTCAGCGCCTCGCCAACCTTCAACTCGGTGACATCGACTTCGATGACCGGAGGAAGATCAGCCGGGAGACAGCGGATGCGGAGGGCATGCAGCGCGATTTCAAGCACGCCGCTCTGCTTCTTGACACCAAAGGCCTCGCCTACGATGGCAATCGGCACGCGGATCTCGAGCTTCTCGTCGGACTTCACTTCCTGAAGATCGACGTGGAGAAATTTGTCGGTGATGGGATCGCGCTGGATTTCCTGCACGAAGGACAGAGCCTTGGAGGTGTTGTCCTTGCGGTTAAGCTCGATGAGGAGCGCGCGACCGGCGACGGACTTCAGGAGGCGGGTGAACTCCGGGGCGTCGATGGCGAGCGTCTCCGGGTTGGTGTGCTTTCCGTAGAGGATCGCGGGGATCTGGTTGGCCTTGCGCACGCGGCGGGAGGCGCTGCGACCCGTCTGGGCGCGGGTCGAGACATTAAGGATCAGTTGTGTAGTGCTCATAGATTCGTTCCCCCTGTCCCTCCGGAATTGGAGGCAGGCGTAATAGAAAAGGGTCTGGAGGAATAGAATCGCCCGAGGGGAAGGCAATCAAAACTTTGAAAATCTGCGGATTCACCCAAAACGAGCGTTGACAACCCCCACGCTAGCCCTGTTTTTCCAACCCTCCTTGAGAAAGGAGTATTGCCTGGTAGCTCAGTGGCAGAGCAGGTGACTGTTAATCACTTGGTCGTAGGTTCGACCCCTACCCGGGCAGCCACTTTGGCCCCAAAGACTTACACAAGTTTTTGGGGCCTTTTTTGTGGTCCAAAATATTTGTCTGTCCGGTTGCTGTCCGGTTTTTCGAGTCCTCTCTTGACCGGAAACCGAGTCGCGGACAGTAAAATACCGGTCCTCGCGCGGGCGCGCGCGAAGCGACTCGTGTTTCCCGACTATTCGCCGATAAGGACCACGCCGCCCAATTGGCTCACAGCAAACTTACTTGCCGAGTGCCGCCACGACGTTGCGGAAGTTTAAGAGGCCGGTTTCGATATTTTCGATGATCTCGTCGGCGAGCACGTTGGGCTCGGGGAGGTTGTCGAGGTCGGCGAGGCTGTCGTCCTTGAGCCAGAAGAGGTCGAGGCTGGTTTTATCGCGCGCGATCAGTTCGGCGTGGGTGAACTTGCGCCAGCGGCCGTCTGGATTTTTTTCCGCGTGCCACGTTTCCTTGCGCTTGTGGCGGTTGGTCGGGTTGTAGCAATCGACGAACTCGCGGAGATCTTCGAGTCGGAGCGGCTTTCGCTTCAGCGTGTGGTGGATATTGGTGCGGTAATCGTAATACCAGACTTCCTTGGTCGCGACAGTCTTGCTGGCGGGACGGTTGTCGAAGAAGAGCACGTTGGCCTTCACGCCGTTCGCGTAAAAGATGCCGGTGGGCAGGCGGAGGATGGTGTGGAGTTCCGTCGTCTCCATGAGCTTTTTGCGCACGGTTTCGCCGGCGCCGCCTTCGAAGAGCACGTTGTCGGGCAACACCACGGCGGCCTGGCCGGTGGTCTTGAGGAGCGAGCGGATGTGCTGGAGGAAGTTGAGCTGCTTGTTGGACGTGGTGGCCCAGAAATCCTGACGGTTGTAAACGAGGTCTTCCTTCTCCTGTTCGCCTTCCTCGTTGGTGAAGGTCATCGAGCTCTTTTTGCCGAACGGGGGATTGGCGAGCACGTAGTCCACGGTCTGGGCCGGTTGAGCGATGAGAGCGTCGGTCGAGGCGATGAGGCTGTTGCCGTCGATCTCGCCGATATTGTGGAGGAAGAGATTCATCAGGCAAAGGCGGCGGGTGCCGGCGACGATCTCGTTGCCGTGGAAGGTTTCGTTTTTGAGAAACGCCTTCTGGTCGCGGTTCAGCTGATGATGGCCGACGAGGTAGTCGTAGGCCGAAAGGAAGAAACCGCCGGTGCCGCAGGCCGGGTCGGCGATGGATTTGCCGGGTTCGGGAGCGACGCACTCGACCATGGCCTTGATGAGGGCGCGGGGAGTGAAGTATTGGCCGGCGCCGGACTTGGTGTCCTCGGCGTTCTTTTCGAGAATGCCCTCGTAGATGTCGCCCTTGGTGTCGGCATCGAGAGTGACCCACGAGATGTCATCGACCATCTCGATGAGGCGGGCGAGTTTGGCGGGGTCTTGGATCTTGTTTTGGGCCTTGGTGAATATCTGGCCAAGCATGCCCTTCTCTGTTCCGAGTGCGCGCAGCGCCTCGATATAGTGGTCTTCGAGTTCCTTGCCCTTGAGGGGGCGCATGACCGACCACGAATAGCGCGCGGGCACACCGACCTTGCGGTTGTAGGGCGGGCGGCCGTATTCGTCGGCCATCTTGAGGAAGATGAGGTAGGTGAGCTGTTCGAGGTAGTCGCCGTAGCCCACGCCGTCGTCGCGGAGGGTGTTACAGAAGCTCCAGACTTTGGAGATGATGCTGTCGGTGGTCATGGGATTAAAGGTTCAAACTCTATCCGGACAAATGTCCGGATAGATGTCCGGATAGCGTTTTGAGCATGCCATCTTTATCCGGACAAACGTCCGGATAAATGTCCGGATGGGGGGTGCGGCTGAAGGAGGCGATCATCGACGAATTTGATATTGGGTGGAAGGTCCCGAGCCGATTTTCTCCACTAGTTTGAGTTCGATGAAGTAATTGAGATGCCGCCGTGCGGTGCGTTCATCATTATCGGTGGCGAGAGCGTATTCACTCGATTTCACGGCTCCTTGCGATGTCAGCCATGCCCAGCCTTTGCGTTCAGATCCGCTTAGTTTCTTCACGATGGCTGGCTCAAGTGATTGGATTGCCGCCTCCGCGTTTCGGTAGATGGTCAGGTTCAGGTAAACGCCGTCGAACTCATATCGTGGCAATGGTAGGCCGTGTTTGGTGGCGGCTTCATTGAAGGTTTTCATGCCCAGACCCCGTCCTTCCGCCAGCCGCGCTCCGCCAAAAGCCAGTTGAAGTTTCGGATTCCGGTTTAGCATCGGTGCTCGGAGGGCTTGCAACTGCGTAAGACTCACCGGCGACGGCGCCGCTCCTGGACTGCGGACGGTAATCGTATCGGCGGTAGCGACCACATGGCAGGTGGCTCCCGGGATATCATAGTCCCGATGCACGAGCGCGTTAATCACCGCTTCACGAACAATCTCAAAAGGTGCCCCGAAAGAATCCTTTCTAGTCATATGGCTGCGGTCGCTGGCGAAGGGTAGTTTATCGCGCAACCAGTTCTCCAGGAGATCGGGGATGAGGATTAATGGTTGGTCAAAATCCCGCACCTCCTCCTTGCCGTCCGGGAAATGAATCGTGCCTTTCAGACCGGCTTGCGGAAGCAAATCACGGGGAGAGGAGCCAAATAGCAGATAGCCCAACCGGGTCGGTGTTGTTTGCCGACCGGATTTGACGAGAAATCCCTGCCGCACGAGCAATTGATCGAACTCCACCGCGCTCAGGCGACGGCCGATCTTGGATCGAAACGACTTCAATGCGGTCTTCGACAAGCCGGCACTCACCGCTCCACTCAAGGAACGTTCCCACTCTGAAGTTGCCTGGGGTTGGGCCGGGGCGTCTTTCGCTTCGGCGGCTCGTTTTGCGGCCTGAACAAGGAACGCTTTGTTCGCTTCGCGAATCTCCTGCTGCAGGTCGGCGTCGAACATGTGCACGGTGACACCGTTTTTTTCGAGGTGTCGCAGTCCCTCGCGGTCCACGGAGGGATCGGGGTCTTCGATGCCCACCCAAACTTGCTTGATCCTGGCGTTCACAATGCGCTCGGCGCAGCTTAACTTGGGCGGTTTGCGCGCTCCGGGTGCACAGGGCTCGAGCGTCGCGAACAAGGAGGAACCGTCGAGACGGGCGCCACGGTGCTTGCGCTCGATGAGCGTGAACTCGGCATGATCCCCTTCGCGCAATTCACCGCGGTGGGCGGTTTCCACGCTCCCGTCCGGTTTGACCAGCACAGCGCCCACCAACGGGCTGGTCTTCCCGTCGTCGCGCTGCTCCGCGATTGAAGCCTTCATTACTTCGACGGCGCGCTCCATCATTTGTCGCGGGTTGAATTTGAGTGCGGTGGACATGGGCGAAAGTGTTTTTGGGGTTTTAAGGAAGAGCGCGACGCCGGCGCAGAGAGTTAGTTGATGACGACGCAGACGCCGATGACGATGACGATGACGAAGCCGATGACGACGATGTGTTCGACCGCTCGACGCGGAGGCGGGCGAGGAGGGCGGGCGCGGGTTCGTCGGCGGGGTCTTGGGGGACGAGGCGGCCGGAGAAGGCGCGCTTGAGGATCGACTGGCGGAGGGTCTCGCTGCGCTTCAAGGCGGCGTCGAGCTCTCGCTCGTTCCGCTCGATAGCCTCGAACTGCTCGTCGAGGATGCGCACGATTTTCTGTTGCTCGGGGAGGGAGCAGAGGGGGACGGGAAGCCGTTGCACTTTCGACACGCTCAAGGTGTGCAGCCCCGAAGTTGACGCAGCTTGTTTTTCGATCGCATCGCGGCCGAGCGGCGAAAGGAGGAACATCAAAACAAAGGCCGGGTGTGCCATCGCGCGACAGCGGGCACGAATCAGGTGATTCTGGTGGCCGCAGTTTGAAATCGAGCCATTCCACAGCGCGACGCGGCCAATCTGATCAAGGCTGCCGTTCCCTTCGACGATGAGCAGGTCGCCTTTCATGAGGCGGACTTTATCTGCTTCCGCAGTCGTGACGCCGATGTCCTTTATTTCGTCGAGGCGGAGTTCGTTCGCGTAAACGTTAGCGACGCGAAGATAGGGAATGCGCGTGGGTAAGCTGTCCCGCTTTGAGTTTTTGGTGAGACCGCCGGTGACGTCGGCGATGTCTTGTAGCGTGAGCCAAGACCACTCCGCGAGTTTGTCGGGGTTTTGGGTGCGCCACTTTGCCGTGAGCTTGCCCTCGAAGGCTTGTTTGAGGAGCGACTGGCGATAGACGCCGAGTTGCCGCCGCGCCTTCCGCAGACTCGCCTCCCCGGCCTCCAACTCGCTGAACAACTCCTCGATCTTCGCCACGATCCGCTTCTGGTAGCTGGCCGAAAACGGAGGCAACTGGAACGGGCCAATCTGGTCGAAGTCCACCCGCGGTCGATCACCTGCATTCAGCGAGTTCGCGAATGAGACAAAATCCATCGCGTTGAGGCGGTATTTCAGAAACGCGCCGTCCACATTTTCATTCGATGGGAGCACGATGAACTCTGACGAGCAGAGGCCCGTGCGATCAGCCAACCAGACTTTGTTCAGGTAGGGACGAAGTCGGGAGTAGAGAACATCGCCGGGATAAAACCTCTTTGCGGCACTCTTCATTGATTCGCTCGGTTTATATCCGAGGAGCCGCGTGGTGTGCGCCTCTATGTCGTCCAAGCCGAGAAAGGGCTCACTTGGGAAATCGGTAGGCATTGCCTTCTCGACGCGTGGGATGACGGCGTCGGCCAATGGGATTCCATTTTCACTCACGCCGTCAGCTCCTTGTTCAGTTCAGCGATGAGCGGGTCCATGCGGTCGCCGAAGAGTTGATCCATTTTGCCGAGGCCGCCTTGGGCGTCGAAGGGGGCGTATTCGAGATCTTCGCGGTCGATGCGGAAAGACGTCATGACGTGGTCGCGGATGAGCTGGAGCCAGGCGGTCTGCGCGGGCGTGAAGGGCGTGCCGGCGTTTTCGCGGACGATCCAGTCGCGGTAGTTGCGACGAACGGTGTCGGCAAAGGGCGTCAGCTTTTGGTCGATGCCGCAGGCGCGGCGGAGGAGGGCGATCAATGCGGTCAATTCGGTGAGGGGGCGGGCGTTGGCGGGGACTTCGTCAAGGCGGGCGTAGGCGTCCCACACGCGGAGGGGCGCGAGGCGCGGGGCGTGTTGGCGAAGGGCGGCGAGCACGTCTTTAATATGAGCGAGGGTGACTTCCTGCCGTCGCTGGGGCTGCGAGTAGTAAATAGTGAGGGCATCGAGCTGGTCACGGTGATCGCGGCAGAAGGTCTCGAAATCGTGGGTGAAGGCGGCGGCGCGCTCGTGGATGTCGGTATCCCAGTCGGCGTTGAGCAGGTGGTCCTGCGTGTCGTGGTCGATGGTCTGCATGTTGGCGGTGCAGGTCTCGACGATGAGGGTGACGACGGCGCCGGTGAGCGGGGTGCGGGCGGCGGCGACGAGTTGTTGCTGGGCCTTTTCGCGGGCGGTGTCGCCGGGATCGGTGCCGGGTGGCTGGCCGGCGAGGGCGAGGGCGCGTTGCTCGATGGCGGCGCCGTCGATGGCGTGGAAGAGATTTTTGACGAGTTGGCCGAGGGCGGTGCCGCCCATCTTTTGGGCGATCTGGTGTTTTTGCAGCGGCGTGAGCTGGCGCTCGATGCGGGCGAGGCGGCCGGCGAGGGAGGAAACGGTGTCGGCGTCGCTCGCGCCCATGACGACCTCCATGGCGAGGTCTTTGAACGGGACGGTGGGCCGGGTGACGGGCGGGCGGCTGGCGGTCTTGAGGGACTTGGTGACGCCGATGGCGTCCACGATGACGTAGTGAGTTTTGCCGGACTTGGCGGCGGAGGAGACTTTGCGCAGGCCGTCGAGGTCGAGGGTGCGGGTGCCGCGGCCCTTCATCTGCTCGAAGTAGCCCTTGGACTTCACGTCGCGCATGAAGAGCAGGCATTCGAGGGGCTTTACGTCGGTGCCGGTGGCGATCATGTCCACGGTGACGGCGATGCGCGGATGGTAGCCGTTGCGAAACTGGGAGAGGACGGATTTGGCGGTCTCGGGGTCCTGGATGTAGTCGTCCTCGACGTGGCGCTGATTGTCGTAGGCGGGGTCGAAAGTGATGCGCTTGACGCCCTTGTTGGTGCCGAAGGTGACCTTTTTGCAGAAGGCGTTCCCCTCCCCGAACTCTTCGCGGACGATGTTGATGATATCGTCGGCGTGGGAGTCGGTCTTGGCGAAGATGAGGGTCTTGGGGACTTCGTAGGCACCGGCGGCGTCGATGCGGTCGGGGAAAATCGCGGGCAGGTGATCGCGGAAAGCGCGGATGACGGTGCGGATCTGGGACGGGTTGACGATGGCGCGGTCGAGTTTTTTGGCTGAGTAGGCGGTGTCCTCGTCCTGTTGCTGCCAGCGCTTGGCCCGAGTGAGCTTTTCGCGTTTCTCGACGAGGCCTTTAAGGACAGTGCCTCCCTGTTGGGAGACGGCGGTCTCGATGGTGTAGATCTCGCCCTGCACGTTCACGCCATCGGCGACGGCGTCTTCGTGGGTGTATTCGGAGACGATGTTTTGGTAGAAGAAACCGTAGGTGCGGGCGTCGGGCGTGGCGGTGAGGCCGACGAGGAAGGCGTCGAAGTAGTCCAGGACCTGACGCCAGAGATTGTAGATCGAGCGGTGGCACTCATCAATGACGATGAGATCGAAGAACTCGGGCGGAACTTTGGCGTTGTAGGCGACGGGGAGCGGTTCGCGTTTGCGGTCGGAGGAGTGCTCGGCGGGATTTTCGTCCTCGGCGGATTCATCGAGTTCGGTGCCCTGAAGCAGCGAATACATCCGCTGAATGGTGGAGATGCAGACCTGCGCGTCGGCGGGCACGTGCGACGAGGCGAGGCGCTGGGCGGAGTAGAGTTCGGTGAACTTGCGGTTGTCGTCGTTGGGCGTGAACGCGAGGAACTCCTGTTCGGCCTGCTCGCCGAGGTTGCGCGTATCGACGAGGAAGAGCACGCGGCGGACGCGAGCGTGCTTGAGCAAGCGATATACGGACGTGATGGCGGTGAAGGTTTTCCCGGCACCGGTGGCCATCTGGATGAGGGCGCGGGGCTTGGCGGCCTTCAGGGAAGTTTCGAGATTGGTGACGGCCTCGATCTGGCACTCTCGCAAGTTGGCCGGGTCGAGCGCGGGGAGATCGTGGAGGCGGGCGCGGAGGGAGCGGCCGGCGGCGATCCACTCGCGCAAGGTTTCGGGACGGTGGAAGGAGAAAACCTCGCGGGAGCGGGGCTTGGGGTCGCGCTGGTCGGTGAAGCGGGTGATGACGCCGGTGGCTTCGTAGAGGAAAGGGAGCGGGATGCCGGTTGATTGGACCCACTTGAGCTTGGCGGCGGCGTATTCGGCGGTCTGGTCTTCGACAGCGGTGATGGTGTGGCCGAGAGTTTCCTTCTTGGCCTCGATCACGCCGACGGGTTGGCCATCGACGAAGAGAACGTAATCGGCGGGGCCGGTGTCCGTGGTGTATTCGCGGACGGCTTGGCCCTCTGCCTCGTGGAAGTTGATGGCATCCTTTGATTGCACAGCCCAACCCGAAGCCCGGAGCTGCGCATCGATGGCGTCGCGGGCGATTTGTTCGGGGGTTTGGTTAGGCATATGCGACATGCGAACGTGCTCAGTTTTTGAAGCCCGCAACCGCCTAGCGCAACGATGGTTTCCAGAAATTAGTCGGATGACTTGGATATTCGTTCAAGGTGCAATGAAAGTTAGGATGTTTCCGATACATGGCAGCACGGCACAACAACCTCTTCAGCATTTCAGGCGTCGCCAACCGGGAAAACATTTTGGTCAATCACGAGACCCAGCCCATTCGACGTAGGCGCGAATCCGCTGGTTGGAATAGTCCCCGGCCGCCTCAAGCAGGCGCTGCCTCAATAGGTCTGTAATATCGCTCAGCACTATATCCGGTCGTGTTTGGTCGTCCTCCTGGTCGTAAAGCCAGTCCCAGCCGGATTCGGTGAGTAACCAAAGATCAACCTGCTTATCATGGGACAGTTTCTCCACCGTTCCATCGATAATGGCGTGGATCGTCATTTCGTAGGCGTCCCAATCTAAAAATCTATCAACCTGACACTGCACACAGATTTCATCCCACACGGTTTTTAGCCCCGAATCTTGACCACTTAAAAGCATGGAGGGGTCATTGAGTTTCCTTAGAGCCGAGATAAATCGACGCACCAGCCGTTGCGACAACTGTTCGGCGCGGGCCTCAGAAAATTTCCGGCGGGGCAACAGAGCATCCATCTCTGACTGTGTAGCCGGAGGCTGATTATCGGATTCGGAAGATTTCATGGGCTAAACAGCTCTCGCAAGATTTATTTTACGGCCTGTTGTACCGTTCTGTCAAAAGCCGAAGGACGGCATGATAGGGCGTGCCTAATTCGCCCTCAATCACCCGCCAACTCAAGGCATTCGGCGCAAACTTACGACGTGAACGGGTGGCACGGCAGATCACACAGGAAAAACTCTCGGAATTGGCAGACTTGAACATCCGCACGCTGCAAAAAATCGAGGCGGGACAGACCAATATTTTGATCACGACCGCGATTCGACTTCGCAAGGCGCTCGGGTGCTCTTGGGACTCTTTGCATGGTTAATTGGCACCAGCGATACGCGCCTTAGTTTAAGCGATCAAGCGAGCCAATGCTGCTCGACCTTGGCCAAGAGCAGGCTCGTCACCGTTGGAGAGCAGAGGGATTGCTTTCTCGGCCTTTTCGAGTGTCTTATCCCCTTGGTATCGAAGGTTTTTTATTTATTGGTTTCTCGTAGTAATTCAAACGACGGAAGCTGCCCTGTTGATTTAGCTTAGCCAAAATCGAGGGGCAGCTCCCAATCGGAGGTCTTGGACGGGGCAGGATCTGGAGCTCGCCGCGGAATCTCGGACGTAATTGCACGCATGGGTAGAGGGTTAATTGGCCGCAACCCGTGCTTTGGTTTTGGCGATCAATGAGGCCAATGCGACGCGAGCTTTGCCGACGGGCGATTCTGCACCTTCGCTGCGAGAAAGCAGCGCGATCGCTTTCTCAGCTTTATTGAGGGCTTTGACCGGAACCTTCGAAGATTGGCTGTCCAGCAGGTTGTCGTAGCCGTCGGCCATTTTGACGACCCGCACGCGCCAGTCCGCCTTAGCAAGCGTGGCGTAGTAGGCGTCTTCCCGCTCTTTTTCCGGCAGCCGTGAGTCTTTTGTGAGTAAAGCGGTCATCCGGGCCACATCTTCGCCGAAAAGCTCGGCAATGTCGTCGAAATCAGTGGTGGTGTCCTCAATCGTATCGTGGAGCAAAGCCGCAATCAGGGTCGGTTCGTCTTCCACTCCCCAACCGGCGGCAATGGTGGCCACACGCATCGGATGGGCATGGTAGGGAGTTTCACGATCTTTACGAAACTGCCCGCTATGGGCGCGGGCGGAAAATGAAATGGCAGTCAGTATTTTATCGGTGATTTTCATACAAAAAGAGGGTCGAGATTGTTAAGTGTGCTTGGGCGGCATTTGGTGAATCGACGGATGCTTCCTTACTATACGGAGCAGCGATCGTTTCGACAACGGACTATTTTCAGTTTTTACTAAAATCTTCAGATGCCCGGCGTAGCCGAGACTGTCCCCCTGTGCTTAATTCAGACGCAAGGAGCCGGAGTTTTTTGTTTTGGCAAAAGACTTTGAGGTCCATCGCCGCGTTCGGAAAATATGAGATTATCACGCGAAGATGCTCGCATGCGGATTCCATGTTGCCTGCTTCGGCTTCCATCTCGGCTTTCGCGAATAAATTAAGAATGAATCTAGCGATTCCCTGCACGTGCTTTGCGCGCCCTATACGCTCCAATATTCCGTGGGAGCGGAAATGATGCAGGGCGTTCCCAAGCTTGGGATCATATCCACGGTCTCCAGGCTGACGCGGAACATAAACAACATGAAAAAAAATCGACCTAATGGCCGGACGCAGGCGCTCGGGCACCTTGGCAAAGTCGAAGTGATCCAGGAAGCCCCACTCGTTGCTCTCAGAAGTCTCCAGCTTGAAACAGGGCGCTATTTCCGGAGAGATAATCAAAACACAGTCCCGGAAATTCGCTTCTCCTGAGATGAAATATTCCCAGAGCGGCACCAAATCTTCGTCAAACATACAGCGGGAATGGTTAGCATCGGAAATCGCCGCCGCCTTGATCAAATGCCCGATTGCGACTGAATGCCATCCCATGCGGGCCGCACAACAGGCCATCTGGTAATCATACGACGGGCGATAATTTTCAGCCATGATCGCATAAGCTTCCCCCAGCCTTCCGGCATACTGATGGGCGAGAGCCACGATCAGCCGCATCGAGGAATCAGGGCGCAAGAGCTTCCGCTCGCGAAGATAACGTCCGCGAGCGGCCGCTTCTTCGTATCGGGCCTCATGAATTTCGAGACGAATGAGCAGTTCCCAGACAAAAAGTTTTGCCTCCGGTTTATCGGCTTCGACCTCCAAGGCATCGCAAAGCGCTCCAGCGAAGCCCGCATCAATCAGCTCCTCAATTTTTTTAGCCAAACTACCGTCAATTTTTAACGTGATCAATCGGTCCTCACCCGACATCGGCTCTTTAATGGCAACCGTGATCGAGTGCGGCTCCTCGCATTTCGTTTCCGTATTCGTGTTGTTTTTCATCTGAACTGGATGCTTTCCAAAGATGATGCGCTTGCGAGTTAATGGATTATAGTTATCTTAACTATAAAGTTATGATTAAAAAATTGCCGCCTCTTAAAAACCTCTCGTTAGACCGCCTGCGCAACTTCGCCGAGGTTGTCCGCAGGGGCGGTATTACGGCCGCCACGGGAGACGATCTTTCGCGACAGGCGCTTATTTCCCGGCAGATAGGCGAACTAGCGTCACACTTTGAAGTGGAATTGATCCGGCGGTCTGGCAGAGGACTCGCATTCACTCCGGCGGGCGCGCAGCTCGCAAGGCTGGTTACTGAGTTGGAGCGCGGCCTCGATGATTTGCGCGGCGCAGTGAAGGCGGCGCCGGCGGCCTATTCCATCGCCGCATCCAACAGCGTTCTGCACTGGATGCTGCTGCCAAAATTAAAGGCAATTTCAACGGCACTGCCAGCGGTCAAGTGGACTTTCCACCACGAGGGATCAAGGGCTATTGGCGACAAGATCACGATGGGTGAGGTTAATTTCGGTCTGTTTATCGGCACGCCCAGTCACACAACCCTCAAGCGCCGGTTTCTCGGCAACGTCGAGTATTCGGTTTTTGTGCCGGCGAGCCTGAGCAACGCGGGCGATACGGCGACAGTGTTGCGCGATTGCCCCCTCGCCTTGCCTATTGGCGGCTCACTCCGCGTGGCGCTTGATACCTGGGCTAAGAAACAGAAAACCGACCTCACCATCCGGCTTGAGGTTGATTCCTACTTGCAGGCTGCCGACGCGGTAACGCGAGGCACCCATGCCGCCGTCCTGCCGTCGCTCGCATCGACAAGTATGCCCAAGGGTGTCCGCTCCATGCCGCTTCCGGCTCAAGTGGCACAGCGCCGAAAGCTTTGGCTCCTTTGGACCGATCGGCTGATTCGCACGCGAGGCTCTGCGGTTGAAGTTCGAGACGTGTTACTGCGGACCCTGGGCGAGTAAACCTGCAAACTGCCGGCCTACACGTTGACGATTCGACCTGTGTTCCGTAAGATGGTCAGTCGGCAGTGGAACCCAGCTTGGGATATTGAAGCCCAACCGAGTGGAACTGCTGTCGGCACTCTGGTTATCCCCGTAAACATATATAGACGTTAAACCGGCGTTAATGGCGCCCCCCGTTGATTTTCAAGCTTGGTGAGTTTGTAGGACCGGATGACCTCCTCCATCAGCTCGACCATGGAGTCCGTCATCTCTATGTCGTTGCCGACCCCGGCAAGCTTTTCAGCATTGAGATTAGCCTGAAGGATTTCAAACCGACGCGGAGGCAGACCATCGGTGTAGCCGAGAATTTTTTCCGCCGCCTTCAATCGCGTCGAATAGTCCGGCACAGGACCAACCCCGCGAACGTGAACAACGGCTTTGAGGCATTCAGCCAAGGTCTTGACCGCTTCCATCTGGTGGCCACAGGCAATTAGTTGTTCCGCCGCCTCAATCTTCGCCTCATTGGATTGTTGTTGGGTTCGCATCTTGATCTCCATCGGTGAGAGGTATTCGTCAGAGTCAACCAGTGGTTTCTGACATGAAACCATGACCGCCTCCCCCTTTTCTTCGCGCGACATACCTTGTAGCGACGCCAAGACAAAACTAGCGGTAGCTAGATTGACACTCTCGCTAAGATCGCGCACTTTGACGGTAGAAACCGCCGCAGAGCCAGTGCGCAACGCCCTTTGGGTGCCGTCTGGTAAAACATGCTCGGCGGTTTCTTCTTTTACTTTGATCGCCTCAACGTCGTAGGCGCGATGGCCTTCGGGGCTAAAGTGATCCACGAGGCGGCTCTTTTCCGCCGCCGACGGGGCTTTGTTGATCTCCCTGCGCACCGAGGCGACCGGACGGAACAACGCCGAGGCCAGGAACTCGCGGTGGCGATCCTCGGGGCGCTTGAACGGGTCGCGGCGAGCGGCAAACGCCCGCGCCTGCTCCGTGCCACCCTCGCGGTAGGCATAGGTGAGGATTTGCGCCTCGCGCATCGCCGCGGGATCGCGGGAGGTCATGGCCTTTTGCACGAGGTCGTTGACCAGCATTTGAGCGGCCTTCACGTCCACGGCGTCGTTCAGCCCGTTGAAACGCGGGTCTTGCGCCACTTCCAACAGGCGGCGCTTCACGCCCTCGCGGTCTTTCTTGAGCATTTCGACCGCCTGTTGCCGCCACTGCTCATGCGTCTGCTTTTCCGCCTCCAGCTTGCGGGTTTCGTCCACCGCATTGACGAATTGGCGGGCGCTCTCGCTCTTGCTGGGATTCGCCAGATCAGGACGCCCCACGGTCTTCTTATCCGTGCCGCCCTCAAGATCGGCCTGCTTCACGTTTTGATCCATCGCGTCCCCGTCGAGTTTGCCGCCCAGCGATTCCATCAGGTCGGCAATCGCCTGCGCCTCTTCGGACTCGTCGCCCGCCGGAGCCGCCCCCAGCGTGGGGTTGACAACATCGGCCTCTGTGAGCAGCTTGGGGTTGCCCACCTTACTTCCCTCCCTCGGCAATTGTAGCCGAGCAGATTGGAAGTAAGCGCGGGTTTTTTGTTGGTGAGCATAGCGTAGCAGGCCGCTTTGAATCCAATTTTGAATTTGGGAAGCAGGGCGGTCGTGCAGGCTAACAATAAGGTTGGCCGGGGAACGTGGTGCCGGGCGATCAAGGTGAATGGCGGCAAGCACGTTTTTACCCTCATGCCGGATTTCGGTGAGGACGGTAACGGCGTCGGCTTGGGTGGCTGAATCAAAGACCATGATTGGGTCGCGCAAAGCGGCCGGGATGCTCTCCACCATCTCACGCGTGAGCGTGTGCTTGCCGCCCGTCACCTTGGTAATGACCGAAGGC
>JANYJB010000091.1 GCA_025361935.1 Verrucomicrobiota bacterium | reverse complement strand
AGGCCGTGCGGAAGGCGGCGGATAAAGCCTACGGTGTCGGTGACGAGGAGCTTCTGGTTGCCGCGCAACTGGAGTTGGCGCGTGGTCGGGTCGAGCGTGGCGAAGAGCTTGTCCTCGGCGAGGACATGCGCGCCGGTGAGGGCGTTGAGGAGAGAGGATTTGCCGGCGTTAGTATAGCCGACGATGGCGGCCGTGGGAATGGGCACGCGCTGGCGTTTGTGACGCTGGACGCCGCGTTGTTTGCGGACGTCGAGCAGCTCGCGTTTGAGGCGGGTGATGCGGTCGTTGACGAGACGGCGGTCTTGTTCGAGCTGGGTTTCGCCTTCGCCGCCCATGCCGGCGCCGCCACCGCCGCCACGTTGGCGCGAAAGGTGGGTCCATGCACGGGTGAGGCGGGGGAGCGAATACTGCATGCGCGCGAGGGCGACTTGGAGGACGGCTTCGCGGGTGCTGGCGCGGTCGGCGAAGATGTCGAGGATGACTTCCTCGCGGTCGATGACGGCGAGCTCGGAGGCTTTTTCCCAGTTGCGCTGCTGGGCGGGGGAGAGGCTTTCGTCGAAGACGATGAGATCGGCGTTGAGGGCCTTGGCCTCGGCGATGAGTTCCTCGGTCTTGCCGCTGCCGAGGAGGGTGGCTGGGGTGGGGGCGCGGAGTTTGACGAGGACCTTGCCGACGACGGCGATGCGGAGGTTTTCCACGAGTTCGACCAGCTCGGTGAGGAGTTCGTCGCCTTCGCCGTCGGCCATGTCGTGGGTTTGCACGCCGACGAGGAAGGCGCGTTCGCAGCGTTTGGAATCGGAGGGCGTGGTGTCGAGGAAGTCGGCCATTAAGGGGAGGGCCAAGGTGGGGCGGCGGGCAGGGAAGGTCAACCGCGCGGGCGCGATGAGTTTTCAGTTGCACCGGGCGCGATCCGCTTTGCACTAGCCGCAGTGTCTTCGTCCTACCAAGTCATCGCACGCAAGTGGCGCCCGCAGACGTTTAACGACGTCGTCGGGCAGGACCATGTGATGCGCACGTTGAAAAACGCCATCGCGCGCAACCGCATCGCCCACGCCTACCTGTTCGTGGGGCCGCGCGGCACGGGCAAGACTTCAACAGCGCGCATCTTTGCCAAGGCGCTCAACTGCACCGGCGGGCCGAACGCCGACTTCGATCCGAAAGATCCGGCCGTGCAGTCCATCACCGAGGGCACGTCGATGGACGTGATCGAGATCGACGGCGCGTCCAACAACTCCGTGGATCAGATCCGCGACCTGCGCGACGACGTGCGCTACGCTCCGACGCAGGGGAAGTTCAAGATCTACATCATCGACGAAGTTCACATGCTCTCCAACCAGGCGTTCAACGCGCTGCTGAAGACTCTCGAAGAGCCGCCCGAGCACGTGAAGTTCGTCTTCGCCACGACTGAGGTGCAGAAGGTGCTGCCGACGATCCTCTCGCGCTGCCAGCGCTTCGACCTGAAGCCGATTCCGGACAACCTGATCGTGGGTCGCTTGAAACAGATCGCCACCGACGAGAAAATCAAGGTCACCGACGCGGCGCTCGCCTGCATCGCCCGCATGGCGGACGGCGGCATGCGTGACGCGCAGTCGATTTTCGACCAGATGATTTCGTTCTGCGGCACGGAGATTTCCGAGCCGGATGTGCTGGATGTTTACGGTCTCGTCTCGGCGGAAAAAATCGCCGCGCTGGCCGGCGCCGTCGCGGCGGGCGACCACAAGAAGATCATCGAGATCGTGGACGAATGCGACGAAAGCGGACGCGACCTGGTGCGGTTGCTCACGGATTTGCAGGCGCTCGTGCGGCAGGCGCTGCTCGACGCCATCGCGAAGAACGGTCGCACGGATATTCTCGGCGGCGTCGCCCTCACGACGGAGCAACTCACGCGCTTGCTCGACGGACTGCGCGAGGGCGAGGGCGGCGTGAAGCTGGGGCTTTCCGAGAAGATCAATTTTGAGGTGACGTTGCTCAAAGCCGTGGACGCGAGCCGCTCGCGGGCGATCGATTCGCTCATCAAGGAACTCGCCGCGCTGGCGGACGAATCCCCCGTCGTCGCAGCGTCAACCGACGCGGACGGCGAAAAAAAAAAGGACTGATTGAGCGGTTGGAGATGCGGTTGTCCGTCGTGCTTGAGGCGGACCGCGCCGCGCAGCCGTTGATAACAAATCCGCCGGAGGACGCGCCCGACGAGGATGGTGGAGACGAGGTGCAGCCGCATATTCCATCGGTAGAGGTGGCGGCGATTGCCGCCGCGACGGCGACCATGGGCACGACGGGTGCCCCGACCTTTGACGAGGAAGGCCCGGTGTGGCCCGACGCGTCGGCGGAGTCGGAAATTCGCGCCGAGGTGGCGGGGCGCGGCGAGACGTTGAATTCGAAAGCCGCCCGCGAATTGGCCGAGGCCGCCGCCGAAGCGGCAGCGGAGAAAAAAGACCTGCCCACCCTCGGCGACCTCGTGAACCGACTCCCCGACGACGTGCGCGAAACGGTGGAGGACCTCTTCCGTGTCAAGTGGACGAAGGTCGTCCGCGTGCCCCGCAAAGTTCTTAAGGAGTAGCGCTTGCCACCCGCGCCGCCGTCGCTGCATCGTTGCCGCACTTCGCCAATGTCCGCGCCCTTCGCCCTCAAACCCACGCACAAGGCCGTGCGCGCCTATTATCTGGCGCTCTCGCAACTGGCCAACGTCGGGGCGGCTCACGAATCCGCCGTGCGGGCGGCGTTTGACCAGTTGATCGAGGCCGGCGCCGGTCCCCTTGGCTGGACGCTCGTGCGCGAATATGCGCTCACCCGCAAGGGCACCGTTCCCCTCAAGCTCGACGGTGCGCTGCTCGATTCCTACCGCCTCGTCCACGGGGTGATCGAGGCCAAGGACGATGCCGACGATCTCAAGCGCGAGATGGTCGCCAAGCTCAAGCTCGGCTACCCCGGTAAAAATATCCTCTTCTGGCAGCCTCGCCGCGCCATCCTCGTGCAGGACGGCAAGGTCGTGCTCGACTACTATATCGACACTAAACCCGAGCAGCTCTGCGATGCGATCAACCAGTTTTTGTCATCGGTTGATTTTGCCAGGCCGGATACTATCAAGATCGGTAATCATGATGCTGCGCTATTGGTTTAAAGTGATTATTTCCTAAGGTTTCACACTACGACATTCCAGCCTGTGAGTTACGCCGCGACCCTGAATAAAATACTCCGTCCAAAGCAATCGGGATCTCCCCTTGTGCTGGATCTATTTGCGGGTTGCGGCGGCCTTTCGCTCGGATTTGAGGCTCAAGGTTTCGCGACTCATGGTTTTGAAATGGACGCCGATTGTTGTGCAACCTATCGGGGAAATCTCCATGGCAAATGCGAACAGGTCATTCTGACTCCCGAGTCGGCTTTTCCGCCTGCTAAAGTCGTTATTGGCGGTCCCCCATGCCAGCCGTTCAGTGTTGGTGGCCATCAACGCGGATTGCGAGATTCTCGGGACGGCTTCCCTGCTTTTATCGCGGCGATCAAAAAACTTCAGCCCGAAATTTGGCTTTTTGAAAATGTGCGCGGGCTTCTCTATTCTAATAAATGGTATTTCGACGAGATTGTCTCCGCACTTCAGTCACTCGGCTATGTGGTGGAATACCAGTTGTTGAATGCTGCGCACTACGGTGTCCCTCAGAATCGGCAACGTGTCGTGGTCGTTGGACATCGCGGCGATTTTCAGTTTCCCGTTTCACAGTCCAAGGTTGTGACCGCCGGCGACGCCTTGGCCGATTCAATCGATAAGACGCCACCGGAATCAAAATTTTTCACCGCGAGCATGGACGCCTATGTCGCCAGATACGAAAAGGCTTCGTTTTGCGTTCGCCCCCGCGATCTTCATCCTGACGATCCCGCGCGCACGCTCACCTGTCGGAACCTAGCGGGCGCGACCGGGGATATGCACCGAATCCGGCTGTCCGACGGCCGCCGCCGTCGTCTGCTGGCTAGGGAGGCCGCGCGCCTACAGAGCTTTCCCGATCATTTCCAGTTCCGTGGAGTGGAGACCAGCGTCTTTAATCAGATCGGCAATGCCGTTGCACCGTTGTTTGCCTGGCACTTGGCGGCCAGTGTTCGCGCTTATCTTGAGTCCGTGACGCGTCTGAGTTCGGGTGAGATTATCTATCGGAATCTTCCACGCCAAATGAGTCTTAACCTTGTGAACGAAAATACATCCATGACCATCCCTGATTTCGTAGGTGATACCGGCAAGTCCAAGTCGCAGCGCAGGCTTTTTAACGAGGCGCTGTATATTTTATCCAAGCTTGGCGTGCCATTGGACAATCTCACGTCCCGGCGTCTTGAAAAAATGGCGCTCTCCTTTCTCGCTGTCGCCGATGTTCGACGCAGCGCCGATTGGCCCTTGGCGAAGGGTTACGATGGCTCGCGCGCTCTGAAATCGCGCGAGATCATCGCTTACATCAACCGACATTTTGGCGAAAAAATATCGCCCGGTTCCTATGACGACATTCGGAGAAAGGATCTCTTGCTCCCGGTTGCCGCCGGTATCGTCGTCAAAAGTGCCGAGAATCCTGATGCGGCCCGCAATGACCCTACTCGTGCCTACGCCCTTGATCCCACTTGCGCCGGTTTGGTTCGTGCGTTCGGAACCGAAAACTGGGACGAACTCATCGACGAGTTTCTTGCCGACAAAAACACGCTTGCGGATCAATTGGCGGCCAAGCGCGAATTACAGCGTGTGCCTGTTGTTCTGCCAGGGGGCAAAAAACTCAGTTTCAGTCCCGGAGAACATAACCGTCTTCAAAAATCTGTCATCGAAGAGTTTCTTCCGATTTATGGCTACGGCTCGGAAATTCTTTATGTTGGCGATACGGCGGACAAATTCCTGCATTTGGATAAGGCTCGTCTTAAGGAATTGAATTTCTTCGAACTTTCTCACGGTGAACTTCCCGACATCCTGGCCTACTCGAAATCCAAGAATTGGCTGTATCTTATAGAGTGCGTGCATAGCTCTGGTCCCATTTCGCCGCTGCGACTCGCAGAGTTGCTCAGGCTTACCAAGGATTGTCGTGCCGAAGTAGTATTCGTGACGGCTTTTCTAAGTCGTGACGTATTCCGGAAGTTTGCTCCGGACATCGCATGGGAAACAGAGGTCTGGATCGCGGACGCTCCGGATCACCTTGTCCATTTTGATGGCGATAAGTTTTTTGGTCCTTACGCACGCAAGAAGTGACGAACGTGACGCGTCAGATGCGTCCGGCTTTGCAAGTCCGGTCTGAAGCTGGCCAAGGACAAGGCGTCGCTCGTTTACAACGACTACCTCACGCTCGCGGGCATCCCGGCGGCGGCGCACGAGTATCGGCTGGGCAACCGCTCGGCGCTGGAATGGGTGATCGACCAATACCAGGTCGAGCGCGACGAGAAGGGCGAGATCACGAGCGACCCGAACCGGGCGGACGACGAAGAGTATGTTTTACGCCTCGTCGGCCAGGTGGTGACGGTAAGCGTGGAGACGATGAAGTTCGTGAAGGCGTTGCCGCCGCTGGAGCCGCCGGCAGCGGGCTACACGCAAGCCGAGATGGATGCGGCGCATGTTTACACCGTGGACGAGGAATCGTCCGGCGGCGGCGCCTGAAGTTATTCGCTCCACGTGGGGCCGATCAAGGGCAGGCCTTCGACAGATTTTGCGTAAAGGTAGGTGCCGACTTGAGGGGTGTCTGCGGGCGTTGCGACGGGAACGGATACACGGCAATACTGGCCCTCGGGCACGCCTTCAAATTTGTCGAGATGGGCGAGGGCGGCGTCATTTACGTCCCAGAGTTCGCCGGTGACGCCTTCGAGGTCGGCCAGATCTGCCACCATGCCAGGATAACTGCCGA
Organism: Verrucomicrobiota bacterium; assembly: GCA_025361935.1. Classification (GTDB taxonomy): domain Bacteria; phylum Verrucomicrobiota; class Verrucomicrobiia; order Opitutales; family Opitutaceae; genus Rariglobus. The sequence goes on along the minus strand of JANYJB010000091.1, from coordinate 20,167 downwards.
GATGGTAGAGGCGGAAACCCGGTGCGGTGCGCGCTTCGCCGACGTAGGACTGGCCGGAGAGGTGGTGGTGGTTTTTGCAGCCGCGCTTGAGCGTGCCGTAAACGAAGATGCGGGTCATCGCGGAGAGTTGAGCAATTTCAAGAAAACCATAGCCGATTTACCGGATCGGGCTTTTAGCCACAAAAGAACTCAAAGAGCACATAGACAATTCATTCAATCGTTCGTCTTTTGTGTTCTTTGCGTTCTGTCGTGGCTACAACTCAGTTTTAAATGCTCTAGGCTGCACAAGGCGTGCCTTCAGTCCGCACCGGGCAAAATTTCAACCACGACGGTGGTGATATTGTCCCGACTGGAGTGTTCCAATGCGCCGTTGATGAGGAGTTGCGCGGTCGAGAACGTCGCCTGTTCGGGTGGGGGAGGCGTGCGGACGATTTCTTCGATGTGGTGATCCCAGAGACCGTCCACGAGGCCGTCGGAACAGATGACAAAGCGGTCGCCGGGCCGGTAGCCGACCGCGCCGATGTGCGGGTCTATGAATTGGTTGCCGCCACCGAGAACTTGATTGAGAACGTTGCGGCGGGGATGGTCGCGGGCCTCGCGTTCGTTGAGCTGGCCTTCGCGCCGCATCCAGCCTACCTGGCTGTGATCGTGCGTGATCTGGGTGAGGCCGCCCTCCTTGGGCAGGTAGTAGATGCGGCTGTCGCCGATGTGCGCGAAATACATCCATTCGGGAGAAAACCAGCACAGGCTCAATGTGGCTCCCATGCCGGCGCATTCCTCGTAGGATTGGCCGAGCTTGAGGAGTTCGTGGTGGATGGCCTCAAAAAGCTCGACCAGCAAATCTTGGAAACCGCTGGTCATGCCACTTGCCGCCAGGCGGTAGCTCTTGGGCAGAAGCTTGGTGATTTTTTCAACGGCGATGCGGCTGGCGAATTCGCCGGATTTGGAGCCGCCCATTCCGTCGCTGACGGCAAAAACAAAATCCGCCGAGGCCAACGACGAAATACCGGTCTTGCCGAGATACCGGACCTCGTGGCCATCGAAAGTCAGGCCGAGAAAAGCATCTTCGTTGTTGAGCCGCACGGGGCCTTTATCGGTGAGGCCGGACCAGAGAATGCGGGGCGCGGAAGGGGTGCGTGAAGGGGAAGCGGGCATTGCTGCTTAAGCGGGATGAATTTTGCTCATATTTGAGCAGGGAGGCCTGAATGATGGCCAAAATTGGGCACGGCTTCAGCCGGTTTGCTCGGGTGGGTGGTTGCTGCCGTCGAGGAGGGTGGCGTATTCGAAATCGATGATGCAAAAACGGCCGTCGGAGGTGCGATAGGTGATGTTGCGCATGAAGGCGTCATCATGGCGGACTCCGTATTGTTCGAGTTCGGCGAAAATCTCCCTCATGCGTTCACCGCCCAGATGATCCACGCGGCTGCCGCAGTTGGTCGTGATGATTTTGAGGCTATCCGGTTCGATCTCCAAAAGCCTGGGCACGAAGTTGCAGCCTTTATTTTCAAGATATTTAAGAACAAGGACTTCATTTTCAAAACGCTCTTTGGCCTGATGGCCGCGGAAAGTCTTGTGAACTCTGCCGTCGTAGCCGATGCGCACGAGGGCGCGGGCGGTGTCTTTAACTTCATGCATGAGTGATGCAGGCAAACCATCCTTCTGGGGTGCAGTTCTGGCAAGCGGGAGTTTTCACGGCTTGTTGGCGTCTGCATTAGACTTTGTTGAAATTACCAAAACCTCATCAAGTTCGGATTGCCTATGGCATGTAAGGTGCTCATGTGAACTCCGCATTTATTGATGTGTTTCGTGAGGCTCAGTCGCTTTCGCGAAGCACATCGTAAAACCTCACCCAAACGACCTAACTCTATGGCTAAATACAAACTGGAATACATCTGGCTCGACGGCTACAAGCCCGTGGCCGGTCTGCGCGGCAAAACTCAAGTCAAGGAATTCGCCAGCTTTCCCAAGCTCGAAGAACTTCCCCTTTGGGGCTTTGACGGCAGCTCGACCAAGCAGGCCGAGGGCCGCAGCTCCGATTGCGTGCTGAAGCCCGTCGCCGTTTATCCCGACTCGACCCGCAAGAACGGCGTGTTGGTGCTGTGCGAAGTCATGATGCCGGACGGGAAGACCCCGCATCCCTCCAATTCCCGCGCCACCATCGTGGACGACGAGGGAACCTGGTTTGGCTTCGAGCAGGAATATTTCCTTTATCAGGACGGTCGCCCCCTCGGTTTCCCCGAAGGCGGTTTCCCCTCTCCCCAAGGCCCCTACTACACGGGCGTGGGTTACAAGTATGTCGGCGACATCGCCCGCCAGATCGTCGAAGAGCATCTCGACCTCTGCTTGGAATGCGGCATCAACCACGAAGGCATCAACGCCGAAGTGGCCAAGGGTCAGTGGGAATTCCAGATCTTCGGCAAGGGCTCCAAGAAGGCCGCCGATGAAGTCTGGATGGCTCGTTACCTGTTGGTCCGCCTCTGCGAAAAATACCAGGTTGACGTCGAGTTCCACTGCAAGCCGATCCTCGGCGCCTACTCCGAGCCCTTGGACTGGAACGGTTCCGGCATGCACGCCAACTTCTCCACGAAGTTCATGCGCGAAGTCGGCGGCAAGGACTACTTCGAGAAGCTGATGGCTGCGTTCTCTAAGTTCACTGCCGAGCACATCGCGGTTTACGGCCCGGACAACCACCTGCGCCTCACCGGTCTCCACGAGACCCAGGCGATCGACAAGTTCTCCTATGGTATCGCCGACCGCGGCGCGTCCATCCGCGTGCCGCACAGCTTCGCCAACAACGGCTACAAGGGCTACCTTGAAGACCGTCGTCCGAACTCCGCCGGCAATCCCTACGAGATCGCGTCCCGCATCCTCAAGACGATCCAGAGCGTTCCGACGGCCTGAGTTCAGCGCGAGATTCCGTTGCTTTGACAAAGCCGCGTCACCTTCGGGTGGCGCGGCTTTTTTGTGAGTTTGGGCGGAGCTTGGCGAAAGTGCGCAAAAAAGCCCGGGCGTTTTCGCACCGGGCTTTGAAAAATCTGGCCGCGTGAAGTCGCGACTTACTTGAGGATCATTTCCTTCACCGTCTTACCGGCGGGGATCATCGGCAGCACGTGCTCGGTGTAGGGCACGATGACGTCGAGGACGTAGGGGCCGTCATGGTCGAGCATCTCCTGGATGGCTTCCTTGAGTTCGCTTTTTTTGATGACGCGGCGGCCTTTCACGCCGAAGCCTTCGGCGATCTTAACGAAGTCGGGATACAGGCCGCCGGGATTGTCGGGGCTGCCGATGTTGTCCTGATGGCCGAGGATCGTGTTGCCACGGATCGAGCCGTAGAAACGGTCCTCCCACTGCACGACCATGCCGAGGTGCTGGTTGTTCAAGATCATGGCCTTGGCGGCGATCTTTTCGACCGCGCAGGTGGCCAGTTCCTGAATGTTCATGAGGAAGGAGCCGTCGCCGTCGATGTCGATAACCTGCTTGTCGGGGCAGGCGACCTTGGCACCCATGGCAGCGGGGTAGCCGTAGCCCATCGCGCCGAGGCCGAGGGAGCTGATATAGCGGCGGGGTTCGTCAAATTGGTAAAACTGCGCGGCCCACATCTGGTGCTGGCCCACGCCGGTGGCGATGATGGCGTCGCCCTTGGTGAGTTCGTAGAGGGTCTTGATGGCTTCCTGCGGGAGGATGTGCTTGTGGTCCTCGTAGCAGAACGGGTAGTCGCGCTTCCAGTCGTTGATCTGGGTGATCCACGGCTTGGTGTCGGGCGCGGTGAACTTGACGGCGGCGATGAGTTCGTTGAGGCGAACGAGCGCGTATTTCACGTCGCTGACGACGGGGAACTGGACGCGCTTGTTTTTGTTGTGCTCGGAGGCGTCGATGTCGACGTGGACGATGGTCGCGCCGGCGGCGAACTTGGAAACATCGCCGGTGATGCGGTCGTCGAAACGCGCGCCGAGGCAGAGAACGAGATCGCTCTGGTCAACCGCCCAGTTGCCATAGGCCGCGCCGTGCATGCCAAACCAGCGCATCGAGAGCGGGTGGGACTCCGGGAACGCGCCGATGCCCATGAGCGTCGTGGCAACGGGGATGTTGGTCTTCTCGGCGAAGGTCTTCAGGTCGGCATAAGCATCGGCCGAGATCAGGCCGCCGCCGGCATAGATGACGGGCTTCTTGGCGCTGGCAATGAGGTCGAGGACGCGTTTGAGCTGGTCGTCGGTGGCCTGCGGAAGTTCACCGAGGGTCGGGTTGGCAAAAGAAACCGTGGCGGGGAAAACGGGCGTGAGCTTGGTCTGCTGGACGTCCTTCGGGATGTCGATGACGACGGGGCCGGGACGGCCGGTGCGGGCGAGGTAAAAGGCTTCCTTGATGATGCGGGGCAGGTCGGCCGCGTTGAGCACGAGGTAGGAGTGCTTCACAATCGGGAGGGTCATGCCGAAGAAATCGGTCTCTTGAAACGCGCTCTTGCCGATGTATTTGGTGAACACCTGGCCGGTGATGGCGACCATCGGGGTCGAGTCCATGTAGGCGTCGGCGATGGCGGAAACGAGATTGGTAGCGCCGGGGCCGCTGGTGGCCATGCACACGCCGACCTTGCCGGTGGCGCGGGCATAGCCCTCGGCGGCAAACGAGCCGCCCTGCTCATGGCGCGGGAGAATGACGCGGACTTTGTCGCTGCGGGCGAAGGCTTGGTGAAGCTCCTGCGAGGCGCCGCCGGGATAGGCGAAAATAACATCCACACCCTCGCGGGCGAGGGACTCAACAACGACGTCCGCACCGTTCATGGCGCGGCCAATTTCGGCTTGGGGAAACGACGAGGGTGAGGTGGATGATTTCATGGTGGTTGCAGGTTAAGGCAAAAAGAGGGGAAAGAAAACGGTTTTGGCTCTCGGGAGGCAAGAGTGGAAAACAGTCACTTAGGGGTTGGTTTGGGCGCACGGCTGTGTTCCCTAGGCGGCTGTGATGAAGATTTTGTTCATAGGCGATATCGTGGGGAAACCGGGCCGGGAAATCCTCCAAGAGCGGCTGGCGCGTTTGCGCACCGAGCTTGGCGTGGATGTCGTCGTGGCCAACGGCGAGAACGCAGCCGCCGGTTCCGGCATCACGGGACCCATTGCGAAGTCTCTGTTTGCGACTGGCATCGACGTGATCACCCTTGGCGACCACGTGTGGGACCAGCGCGGTTGGGAGGATGAGATCGATGATTTTCCGGCGGTTTGCCGTCCCGCCAATCTGCCCGAGAGCAATCCGGGGCGCGACCATGTGATCGTTAGCGTGAAGGGCTTCAAGCTGGCGGTATGCACGTTTTTGGGCCGGACGTTTATGGGAATGAAGGCGGAGTGTCCGTTCCTTGCGGCCGATGCGATGCTCGCCAAGCTGGCGGGGCAGGCGGATGGCGTCTTTGTTGAAATCCATGCCGAGGCCACTAGCGAGAAAATCGCGCTCGGCTGGCACTTGGATGGCCGGGTGGTCGCGGTGTTGGGCACGCATACGCATGTGCCCACGGCGGATGCGAGTGTGTTGCCCAAGGGCACGGCGTTTATGTGTGACGTGGGCATGACCGGGCCTTACGCGTCGGTGCTGGGTCGCGAGGTCGCGCCAGTGCTGGGACGCTTTATCGACGGGATGCCTCGCCGTTTTGAAGTAGCCGAGGGCGATGTGCGTATTTCGGGCGCGCTGGTTGAGTATGATGAGGTCGCGAAGCGTGCGACCAAGGTCACTCTGATCACGGTGCGTCGAGCCGGAGGACGTTAATAAAAAAGGCGGGCCATGCGGCCCGCCTTTTTTTGGTCGGCGAATCGTGATTAGGCTCAGTTGTGGACCACGCCCTCTTCCTCGTAAATGCCGAGGCGGCGGTAGCGTTCGTAGCGTGAGTCGAGCAGGGCGTCGCCCTTCAGGCCGCGCAGATCATTGAGGTGTTTCTGCAACGCGTAGCTCAGCGTGGCGGCGGCTTTTGTGTAGTCGTTATGCGCGCCACCGTAGGGCTCGGGAATGACCTCGTCCACGACACCGAGTTTTTCGAGCTGGTCGGCGTTGAGTTTGAGGGCTTCGGCGGCCTTGGGGGCGGCGGCGGGGTCTTTCCAGAGAATCGCGGCGCAACCTTCGGGGGAGATGACGGAGTAGTAACTGTTTTCAAAGATGAGCACGCGATCGGTCACCCCGATGCCGAGCGCGCCGCCGGAGCCGCCTTCGCCGACGACGACGGAGATAGAGGGAACACGCAACATGGCCATTTCACGGAGGTTGGTCGCGATGGCTTCGGAGACGTGACGCTCCTCGGAACCGAGACCGGGGTAGGCGCCGGGAGTGTCGATAAAGGTGATTACAGGAATACCGAACTTCTCGGCGAGCTTCATTAGGCGGAGAGCCTTGCGGTAGCCTTCGGGCTGGGGCATGCCGAAATTGCGGGCGATCTTTTCCTTGGTTTCGCGGCCTTTCTGCTGGGCGATGACCATGATGGCTTCGCCGTTGAAGAAGGCGGTGCCTCCGATGAGGGCGCGGTCGTCATTAAACTGGCGGTCGCCGTGCAATTCGACGAAACCTTCGCAGATCATGCCAACGTAATCGAGGGCGTAGGGGCGCTTGGGATGGCGGGCGATCTGGACCTTTTGCCAAGAGGTGAGGCCGGAGTAGATTTCCCGTTGGGTGGCGGCGATCTTGCGCTCGATGGCGGCGATCTCGCCGGCGACGTCGAGGTTGTTCTCGAGGGACTGCTGCCGGAGCTGCTCCAGCTGGGTGCTGAGGTCGCGCAGGGGCTTCTCGAACTCCAACGTGTATGAAGGCTTTTCCATGTGGAGGGAAAGGCTAGGAGGCTTCTTGAAGTGCTGTCAATTGAGCCTGTGGGTCTGGCGGGGCGTAAAATGTGTGGCTCACTGCAAGCCGCCCTTGTGCTCTTCGGGGTTCTTGAGCTGGTCTTTCCAACTGAGAATTTTCGCTTGGGCCCCGTATTTTTCGGCGGTGGCCTTGTCGCCTTTTTCCATCCAGATACGCGAGAGGGTCGTGTTTATGAACAGGTCGTCGGGGCGCAGGGCGAGGCCGTGTTCGGCGGCGGCGAGGGCGGCATCGAAGCGGCGCAGGTTGAAATTGATCTCGGCCAGCGCGTGCCATGCCTCAAACGCGGACGGCGCAACGTCGGTGGCGCGGGCGAGTTTGGCGAGGGCGGCGTCATTGTCGCCCATCGTGTAGTCGAAGGTCGCGTCTTCGATGAGTGTCTGGATCTCGGCGTCGGTCATGGCGGTGAGCTATACGGGGAAACGGGGCGAAAGGGAGAAGTTTTTCGGTTTTAGCGGACGGGCGCAAAAAAGCCGCCTGCGGATCAACAGGCGGCTGAGGGGTGAAATGCGGGCGGATTACTTTTTGCAGTCGGCCTCGATGTTGATCGTGACAGCGACTTCGTCACCCAGCGCCTTGCCGAGCATGGAGGGGCCGTTCACGCCGAAAACAGATTTGTCGAGGGTCGTGGTGACTTCCCAGCCGGAGAGTTGCGCGCCGCCCATGCCTGGGCCAAAGCCGAGTAGGTGGGTCTTGAGGACGACGGACTTGGTCACGCCGTGGATGGTGAGGTCGCCGGTGACGTCGAAGGTGTCTTCGCCGGTCTTTTTCCATGACGTGCTCTTGAAGGTGATGGATTCATACTTGGCGGCGTCGAAGAAGTCGGGCGACTGGAGGTGTCCGTCGCGTTTTTCGTTGGCGGTGTTGACGCTGGCGACGGCGATGGCGGCCTCGACGCTGCTCTTTTCGAGGTTATCTCGGTCAACGGTGATGGTGCCGGAGACTTTGGTGAAGCTGCCGGAAACCTTGCTGACGAAGTGGCGGATGGTGAAGCCGACGGAGGAGTGGACCGGATCGATGGTGTAGGTCTCAACGGCGGCGCGGGACAGGCCGGCGGAACCGAGGACGAGGGCGGCGAGGGCGAGGAACTTGACGGATGTTTTCATGGGATGGTTTGAATTAGGCGGATGAGTGTTTGAATGGACTTAACGGTTCCCATCAAAGCGGGTTAATCTTTATATGCAACCAAAATTGTTACATAATGATTTCCCTAGAGAATCAGCATGGCGTCGCCGTAGCTGAAGAAGCGGTATTCGCGGGCGACGGCCTCGGCGTAGATTTCGCCCAGCCAGGAGATGCCTTCGGTGGAGCCGGGGGTGAGAAACGCCGACACAAGGCAGAGCAGGGTGGAGCGCGGCTGGTGAAAGTTGGTGATGAGCGCATCAACACCGCGAAATGGGCGTGGTGGATAAAGGAATATTCCCGCCTCGGCGACATGCGTGCGGTCAAGCGGCGCGTTATGTTGAGATAGGAAATCCTCAATGGAACGCACGCTGGTCGTGCCCACCGCGATGCGCCGGCCGGTGGTGTTGCATGTGGTCGCAAAAAGCGCGCGCTGTGTGGCGACGGGCAGTTCGTAGATTTCGCGGTGGATGGCATGCTCCTCGATGGTCGCGCTCATGATCGGCTTGAACGTGCCGAGCCCCACGTGAAGCGTGATTTCCGCGGAGGAGATACCTTGAGCGGTCAGCGTGGTCAGCAGCTCTGGCGTAAAGTGCAGCCCGGCGGTGGGCGCGGCGACGGCGACCTGGCGGTCGCGGTCGGCATAGACGGTCTGATAGCGTTCCAGATCGCGTGGACGGTCTGCCGGATCGCCGTGGCGCTCGATGTAGGGGGGGAGCGGGACATCTCCGAGGCGGTTGGCTACGGCTGTCATGGAATCGTCGCGTGGAGTGGTGAATCGGATGAGCCCGGCGCCCTCGTCGTCCTTGGCGAGGACGGTGCCGGTAAAATCATCGCCGTGTGCGAAGGTGGCACCGACGGGAAGTTTTTTGCCGGGGCGCAGGAGACACCACCATGTGTTGTCGCCATAGGCGGGATCGAGACGGAGCAACAAGCACTCGACGGCGCCGCCGGTGGGGCGTAGGGCGTGGAGGCGGGCGGGAAGGACGGCGGCGTTGTTGCGGAAGAGGGTGTCGCCCGATTTTAGAAATATGGGAAGATCGGCAAAGACGTGATGAGTCACGGTGCGCGAAGTGCGATCTACGACCATGAGACGGGAGGCATCGCGGCGCGTGGCAGGGGTTTGCGCGACGAGGTGAGGAGGCAGAGTGTAATCGAAGAGATCAGTTGAAAGCGGCACGGTGGAGACGGGTGAGGAAAATGAAGCTTGCGGTTATCCCTTAGGCGAGTTTCTTCCGCTCTTCCGATCAATGCCGATGTAGCTCAGTGGTAGAGCAACGCTTTCGTAACTCAAAAAGGCCATTTTTGCCTGTTTTTGCCCGAATCATCTAGAGGCATCAAATCGGTGATGGTGAGTAAGTAAGGGCAAAAATCATGTTTTCTCATTTCATCCCGAAAAGTCCGAAATTCACAACTCGGGTGACAACAAGGGTGACAACAGAATTTTTGGTAGAGCCGAGATATTGCGCATCGTTGCCCCCGAAATACGCGAATAAACGCCTGCTTTTAACGGATAGGCCATCAAACGAACCGCTGAATTGTTTTACGATGTGATCGTGGCCACCAAATTGGTGGGTCGTGCGGCGGTGAGCTTGACCGATGTGCTTTTTTGAGCCTTTTTGAGCCATGTCCTCAACCACTCTGTTCCGAACCCGCGTCCCGACTGCACGTCTGCGCAGCGCCGAGAAAATTCTCTCCAAGCTCGGCATGAAGCCCGGTGACGCGTTCAACATTTTTTTGGCTCAAATCGAAATCCGCAAAGATTTCCCTCTGACCGTCACCACGGCACCTGACCGCCTTCTTTCAACCGAGGAGCAGGGCAAAAAATGGGAGGACGCTCTAGGTGCCTACTGACCCACGCCAAGGCGAAGTTTGGATCGTTGATTTCGGTATGGTCGCAAAACAGCGGCCCGTCTTGATTCTCGCCTATCCCCAGCCAGACGACGCTCGCGCCTTGGTGGTTGTCGCGCCGCTTACTTCTCAAGCCCGCGGTTTTCGTGGTGAAGTTGATATTGGGAAACCTCACTGGCTGCCAAAGCCCTCCTGCGTAAACATTCAGGGGCTTGCCAGCGTCGATCATCACGCCCTCATCAAAAAGCTTGGTGTCTTGCCGTCTTCACAGATGACATCCGTGAAAGACGCCCTGCGCGATCTGCTGGCCCTGTAAGCGCAGTTACGTTCGCAGCATGAAAAAGAAGAATCCCCATGCTGGAAGTAATTTTGATGACTTCCTGAAGGATGAACGAATTCACAAGCGGGTGATTGCTGCCGCAAAAAAGCGTGATCTGGCGTATTACGTTGTGGACCGGTTACCCGACGCTATTCAGGAATTTCTTTTCGTTTTAGGGGCCAAACGCCTGCTCTTGCCATCTTTCAAACAGCCGCCCGATTGGGTGCTCTCAGCAATCAAGGTATTGTGTGAGAAAGGCGGGCCATTTCATGCCGTAATGAAAATGAAAAAGCCGGGCAAGGAATGGACGAGTGAAGAGCTCGGTGTTGCAAGCGGTATGATCCTGAATGGCGCAATGTTTCTCGATCAAGGCTCTCCAAGTCTGGTCGCGGACGAAAAGAAAAATCCCATACTCAAAAAATATCGCAAGAAAGCAGCCGACCTCGCGGCCAATCTGATTTCGGAGCAAGTTAAGATGGTTAAGCCCACGAAAAGCGATGCTTTGCCAAAAATAAAAGATGTGAAGCAGATGACAGCATATCGACGCGGCGAATACAAAGGTGCGACCACGCTTTTTGATGAAGAGGGTGAGGTGCGCCAAGATTCTCTGACGGTGCAGATATGCGAATTCATCTGGTTTTTTTGGCCGCAATTTTCCATAGACGGGAAAGGTTTCACGGTAAAAAAATTTCATTCCTTGCTCAAGGCTGGCCCCGGCATACATGCCAGTGAAAAACAGGTTGAAAAGGTCTGTAAGCGGATCGGCCTGCGAAGCGGAAAACGAGGTCGGCCAAAAAATAAACCTATTTCGAGATAAGTCAGAGTAGGTATTAAGAAAAGAGCCGGTCGGGCAAAGTGGTGTGGCAATGATCACACCTCATCCCAATCCATCCACCCTCCGCAAACTCGCGCTCACCCGCGAAGAAGCGGCGAAAATCCTCAGCCTGAGCGCGGTCAGCATCGACCGGCTCACCAAGCGCGGCCTGCTGCGACCGTCCCGCGCCACGCGCCGCCCGCTGTATCCCGTCTGGGAAATCGAGCGTTTCCTTCGCGAAACGACGGCGAGCCTCCAGCCATGAGCGACGACCTTCCCGAAGTCGGCCCGCTCTCGCAAATCCTGCGGCCCTACAATCCGGCCTCATGGTTTCATCCCGTCGGCATCCGCAAAGTGCTCGCCAAGCTGGAACCCCGCCTGCCGGACGTGACGGGATGCCTGTTTCTCACCTTCACCTTCAACCCCGCGCTCTTTGCTGATCCGTCCCTAGCGTTTGAAACCGGCCGCGACCGCCTGCGCCGCATCTTCTACAAGCTGCGCCGTGGGGTAGAGTGGAAAGGCAAAACCTACCAGATCGACGCGCCAAACTTCGTGAAAGTAGAATTCCACGCGAACGGCTGGGCGCATTTTCACGTCATCTTTCTTACCCGCCGCTACCTGCCCGGCGAACTGCTCAACGAGCTTTGGAAGCTAGGCCGCACAAACGTCCGGCGCATCCGCAACAAAACCTTCCGCTACCTGCTCAAATACGTGACCAAAGGCGGCGACCTGCCCGCATGGGTGCTCGGACGCAACCGCCTCCGCATCGTGCAATCTTCCCGTGGCTTCTATCGCCCGACCACGGAGACGCCCGCAGACGACAAACCCGCCGAATCGTCGGGCCACAAACGCCGCCAAACCACCCTTGGCGAACGTCTGGCAAGCTGGCGCACGTCAGCCCTGCTGCAATGCCGCGACGAGTTCCGGCGAATTACGCTAGGCGCTCCGTTCATGGAACTGCTCGCCGACCTCATCTTACCCGTAGCCCTCGACCGTCGTTATCTGGGCAACGGGCACATCATCATTAACGACAATCATCAACTCATCCCATGGATAGCCCAAACGTCTGCAAGCTGTGCCCAAGCATTTCTTGGCGCTGTCGATCTGGCTCACCCGGTCGGACGGCTTGGCCTTTGGTTCGCGGGTGTCACGAATTCGCAGCAAATGAGTGCGCAGGGCATCCGTAAGCGGGATGATGCGGCTTTCGTGGTTCTTGGTGCCTTTTTCCCCTCCTGTCACTGTGAGTGACCCTTTCTCGAAATCCACGTCAGCCCATGTGATTGAAATTCCCTCATTCAGTCGGCAACCGGAATACGCCAGCAATTCTACCAAGTCGGCTCCAGGGGCGGCCTTCTTGCGGCTGTCCTCGCGTCCGTCCGACTGACGTATGGTTTCCACGAGCTTTCTAAACTGCTCGCGGGTGGGGATGGTCATGGGCTGCTGAACGATCTTACGGCGTTTGATGTCCTTGGCTGGATTCGAGAGCATCACCCCGAGTTTCACGGCGTAGTCGAACAAGGCGCGCAGGGTGGCGAGTTCGTAGGCCATGCTGATGGCGGCAATCTTGGTGCCGCGCTCGGCCACCCAGCGCTCGCAATGCTGCGCCTGCACGTTGCGGACGTTCATACCGGCGAAGAAGGGGGCAAGGCTCTTGAGGTAGAGCGCACGCCGCGTCACGGAGCTAGGTTTGAGGGTGTGGGAGGTTGCGGCCATCCACCGTTTGCCAAGCTCGTCAAACGTCAGGCGCGCGTCGTCCGCAATCGTGAGATTCCCGACTTGGCCGCGCAATTCGGTCAAACGGCGTTCGGCCAACTTGCGGTCCTTGGTGCGCAGGGAGCGTCGAAATTGCTTGTCACCTCTCTTGATCAAAGCGTAATACCCGCCACTCGTTTCCAAACGATACAGGTTCTCCGCCACCCGATGAAACACTACCTTTCGAGCATCAGCCTTTGTCTCTCCTCCAAGAGCTTCGGTTTTCATGCCCAAAAGCTTACGGTGACAATTTGGGGTGACAAAGCCAATATCGTGAAGAGCGAAGATAGTTGTAAGTCATTTATGACCTAGTGTTTCGCCGATGTAGCTCAGTGGTAGAGCAACGCTTTCGTAAAGCGTGGGTCGTCGGTTCAATCCCGACCATCGGCTCCAGTCTTTGAGAGGTAAAATATGCGTCTTTCTACAATTCCAAAAGTCGCGCAAGTTTTGCAGGATTTGCATAAGTTAGGTTTACTTTTGTTTTACCGGAATAGGCTGAAAGGATGCTCCCGAAACTGTATGTAGTCGCGCATCCCCGCTGTCCTTATCGCGTGATTTTTACTGATCCCACTGGAAAACGAATTCAGCGGAATTTTAAAAACAAGTCGGAGGCGGAGATTTATCACCGTCAACTCCTCGCTAAAGCCTCGATCGTTGGCACGGCAGGTTTGGTGATGGATCAAGAAATGCGTGCTGAATATTTTGGAGCACGTCAGGCTCTGGATGGCGTGCGGCTCATGACTGCTGTCCGCTACTATCTCCGTCATCGTCCCACGGGTCTTGCCTCTACGCCCTTGATCGAGGTGCTCTGCGTGTTTCTCCAGGACAAGCGGCGTTCCGGTCGTGCTGCTCGCACGGTTGAGTCCCTCAAATCGGCTGTAGAGCTGTTTCTGGCGGCTTCTGAGGCCCGCATGGCGTCGGACTATACCCAAGTGGAGGTTTACCAGGACAAGATCGCTGACGAGATCGATCGCCGAGGTCTCATATTCGATCCCTCGCGCCTCAAAGTCCTTCCGCAAGGTGTATCGATTCAGAATTTGGCCGATTTCATTGAGCGCGGATCCTCCGACCAGCTTGTCACCGTTCTCTGGGACGAGGCTTCCTTTGATGTGAACTCCAAGGACCGTCAAAAGCTCGAGCGCGAGTTTCAGGATCTCTGCACATTGGCCCGCAAGCTGGATATCCACCTTGTCCTCGTTTCACAGCTTTTCAATGACCTGGACAACCAGGTGCGTGGCCGTGTTCAGCGACTCTGTGTCTGCCGCAACCTGCAAAAATACAAATTCTTCGGCCTGTTCTCGCTCCCAATCCCTATTCGTTTTCGCGTTTATTATAACGTGGCTGGGTTCACCAAGCCGCAATATTCCCATACTGAAATCAAGTTTGGGAAGTCTCCGGCCTACGCCTGCTACAACACGAAAGCCTTGCTCGGTCAGCACGCCGATAAGTTTGGCAATCTCAAGGTTGCCAAATCCGGCCCGCTCCAGGCGAAGCCCTCCAAACCCATCAACAAAACCGTTTATCTTATCGCTGCCTTATGCTCGGCTTTATTCGCGTCCTTATAGCCTGTCTTCTTGGTGCCGGAGTCGGAACCCTCGTTCGCCATCTTGCGACCCGCCACGACAAGCCAATCCCTGTTTCTGCGCCGCTTCAGCCGGCTGCCGTGTCCCCAAAATCCGCGATCGACGCCTTCCTTGGTCCTCAGAAGTCGTCTGATCCCACTCGCCCGGAGTCCAAGAAGTCTGAACTGGTCTATGTTTCCGGCGTTGTCGCAAAAGGCGGACGTTTTAATCTCCTGCTTTCTGACGGCCGAACTTTTATTGAACAAGACCCGGAGGTTTCTTTGGTCCACCGAAACTATGCGATCATCTCGGGCGCGAAGTATTTTTTTTCACGGTCGCACGATTCCAAGCTTCAGCCAAAGGACAATGAGCAGGCGTCCGCCGCGTCCGCTCCTTCTGTCAATACGCCTGTTGATTCACGCCCGCCTCCACCGTCTCCGCCTGCTTCTGCCTGGGTGCTGCATTCTGACGGAGTTTCACGATTGGTGACAGCGCCGGTGGTGGGAAAGTGACGGGCACAAAAAAGCCCTCCGTTTCGGGAGGGCAGGTGTTATTTCGCCTTTTTGGATTTTAGGAAACGCCGGACGTCTTCGTGATTGCCGATGGCTTCGATCCAGATCGTGCCGTCACGCCACAGGAAAACGACGCGAAGGGAGCGGCTCGCGCGGAATTCGTAGACAGAGCCTTTGAGTTTGCGTAGCCCAAGACCGGCATGCTTGTGAGGGTTCCCGAAAGCCAGGCTGACTTGACCAAGTCGTGCCATTACCTCGGCGTGTTCAGCCCCTGAAAGTTTCCCCAGGTCAGCGACGGCCGGTTTTGCTAGTTTTACGGGAGGAGGAGGCATGGGAGAGGGATTCCAGGGAAACGTAGGAGCCGGTTTTTTCGGCCTTGATGGAGTCGCGGAGCATGTTGCCTGCGATTTTGTCGGCCTCGGCCGATGAGAAGCCGTATTCGGCTTCCATGTTGTCGAAGGCGGTTACGGTGACAGGCCGAAGTGCGAAGACCTGGTCGCCGTCGATGATGCCGATTTCCTCTCCTGCCTTGGCGCGGCGGATCCAGCCGGAGAGGTTTTTTCGGGCTTGGGTAACGGTTAGAGTTGTCATAAGGACGCAATAGAGACGTTAAAGAGACGCTGGTCAACAGTTGTCAGCAGTTTGGAGGGCAATCGTCTACGAGGCCCCAACGAGGGCCGAACTGAAGCTGACCGCCTAAGAAAGTCTTAGGTTGGGCCAGCCCGTTTTTTCCTCCCGGGGGACAGCGCAGGGAAGCACAGGGGAGCAAGGTGGAGATTTTGGGACGTCGCCGTAGGACGACGCCGATCAAAATACTACCTTGAGCGGTTACGGTGAGGGACAGGGCGCGTGCGCCCTGCCGGTCGAACCGTGGCCGCGTCCCCCTGTGCTAGGGAACTGGGTGTTAATCATAAACACATGAAACTCTTTCCATCACTTTTTATAATGTTTGCGCTGTTGGGTTCGTCGCAGGCCGGTATCCTTGGCTTGTTTACTTCTGAAACCCGTGATTGGGCGTTCATTCAGACGACAGGCGGAATCCGGATCGCGCCTCCCATGCACAAGGATGGGAAGGTGGTTTTGCCGGTCATCTATTGGCCAGAGGGCAATTCGGGTCTGATGGTGCGCAAGATCAAATTGCAGCAGCAGGATCGCCAGCTGGCCATTCAGGTGGTGACTCAAGTTGTCGAGAAAGGGAGTGATGCGGCGGCCAGGAATTTCGTCGATTTGGCGGGGATTACACCGGGATCCTACACGGTTTACTACGAGACGCTCGGGGACCCGGCCAAGAAGCTTGGGCTGATTGTGATCAAGTAGGCCGCTGCCTAGGATGCGCCATGTCGACGTCCGCTCTGCGCGTTCCGCGGCTTAATTCGCGAGAATTCGGTCGTCTGGCAGATCACCTTGGAGCTTTTTTCGGAGCTTGAGCGTGTCCACCTCCGCGCGGAGGTGGCGGTTGAGGAGTTCTAGGCGTTTGTGCACATCCAGCGTCTCAAGCAGTTTTTGTTTGAGGCGCGGGTCTTCGCAGATGTTGAAAGCGGCGAGGTCGGCAAAGATTTCCGGGTCTTCGACGGTTTTGAGGAAGCGGGTGAACTCGCCGGAGACGGTTCCGCCGAGGCGCTGCTTGGTGGTGATCAGGCGGGCGAGACTGGTGCGGAGGCGGAGATTTTCATCAGTCTTGGCACCGGGCTGGCTGGCGAGGGTCTTGATGCGGATGCGCCGATAAGGATGCTCGCCCATGATGGCCTGAACCTCGACGCGGGCGAGGCCTTGGATGAGGAGGTTGGACGTGCCGTCGTCGTTGCCCTGGCAGGCGCGCACGATGCCGATGGTGGCGATGCGGTGGAGAGGCTCGAACTGGTCGGAGGTTGCCTTGGGGTTGAGGCCGGCGACGGCGAAGAGGCGGTTGGTGGCTAGCACGTCGCGCAGCATCTCCTGATAGCGAGGCTCGAAGATGTGGAGGGGGAGAAGCGCCTGCGGGAAAAAAGCCAGATTCGGCAAGGTCATGACGGGGACTTCGTCGGGCACCACAATTTCCATCTCCATGCGAAGAAACGTGGGGCGGGGGAGAAAGATTTCAACTCATTCGCTGTGACAGAGTGGGACAAAATTGAGTGCGACCGGCGGTTAGGTGACGTCGAAGTGGGACAGGTTGGCGCTAATTTCGCGGTCGTGAGAAATAGGAGGATAAGGCGAATATATTTTAAATCATTACCAAATAAGTAATAGTATAATTACTAGGCGTCCGCGCATGTGCATTGCTTAGAGGATTATTACTATGAGCCGTATTCTTGGTATCGATCTTGGAACCACCAACTCCTGTATGTCCGTGATGGAAGCCGGCGAGCCGGTGGTCATCCCCAACGCTGAAGGCGCCCGCACGACTCCGTCGGTCGTCGCTTTCACAAAAACAGGCGAGCGCATCGTCGGCCAAGCCGCCAAACGCCAGGCCGTCACGAATCCTCGCAACACGATTTTCTCCGCCAAGCGCCTTATCGGCCGTAAATTCACCGAAGTGGGTGAAGAAGCGAAAAATCTCCCCTACAAGGTCGTGGCCGGCAAAAACGGCGACGCGATGATCGAGGCGCAAGTCGGCGACAAGACCGAGCAGTTCGCCCCGCAGCAGATCGCGGCGTTCGTCCTCGGCAAGTTAAAGGCCGATGCCGAAGCCTATCTCGGCGAGAAGGTCACTCAGGCCGTCATCACGGTCCCTGCTTATTTTAACGACGCGCAGCGTCAGGCCACCAAGGACGCCGGCAAGATCGCCGGCCTCGATGTCCTCCGTATCATCAACGAACCTACGGCCGCCTCGCTCGCCTACGGTCTCGACAAAAAGAAGGACGAGAAGATCGCGGTGTTCGACTTGGGCGGCGGCACCTTCGACGTGTCCGTCCTCGAAATCGGCGACGGCGTGTTCGAAGTCAAAGCCACCAACGGCGACACCCACCTCGGCGGCGACAACTGGGACGAGACTCTCATCAACTGGCTCGTGGACAGCTTCAAGGCCGAGCAGGGCATCGACCTCCGCAAGGATCCGATGGCTCTCCAGCGCCTGAAGGAGGAAGCCGAGAAGGCCAAGATCGCCCTCTCCTCGACCCAGTCGGTCGATATCAATCTTCCGTTCATCACCGCCGACGCCTCCGGCCCGAAGCACATGAACGTCACACTTTCCCGCGCCAAGATGGAGCAGGTCTGCGACAGCCTTTTCGAGCGCACGCTCCGTCCTTTCCAAAACTGCTTGAAGGACGCCGACCTCACTTCCGCCAAGATCGATGAGCTCGTGCTCGTCGGAGGCATGACCCGCATGCCCAAGGTCGTCGAGATCGCCAACAAGCTCGCCGGCAAGCCTGCCCACCAAGGCGTGAATCCCGATGAAGTCGTCGCCATCGGCGCGGCCATTCAGGGTGGCGTGCTCAAGGGTGACGTGAAAGACGTCCTCCTCCTCGACGTGTCTCCGCTCACGCTGGGCATCGAGACCGCAGGCGCCGTGTCCACGCCGATGATCGCTCGCAACACCACCATCCCGACCAAGAAGTCGCAGGTGTTCTCCACTTACGCCGACAACCAGCCCGGCGTTGAAATCGTGGTTCTCCAGGGCGAACGCTCGATGGCCCGCGACAACAAGAACCTCGGCACGTTCAAGCTCGACGGCATTGCTCCCGCGCCCCGCGGCACCCCGCAGATCGAGGTCACCTTCGACATCGACGCGAACGGCATCCTCCACGTTTCCGCGAAGGATCTCGGCACCGGCAAGGAACAGAAGATCACTATCCAGGGTTCCTCCGGCCTCACCAAGGAAGAGGTCGAGAAGATGACCAAGGACGCCGAGCTCCACGCCGACGAAGACAAGAAGCGCAAGGAAGGCGTCGAGACGCGCAACCAGCTCGACAGCTCAATCTACGGCCTCGAAAAGACCCTCAAGGAAAGCGGTGACAAGCTCCCCGCCGACGTGAAGGGCAAGATCGAGACCGCGCTGGTCGACGCCAAGAAAGACCTTGAGTCCAACGACACCGACAAGATGAAGGTCGCCATGGAAAACCTCCAGAAGGTTGGCGCTGAACTCTACGCCGCCGCCCAGGCAGCCGGTGCCGCTCCCGAAGGTGAAGCCCCGACGGGCGACGCCGGTTCGTCCAAGAAAACCGAGAAAAAGGCCGACGTCGTTGACGCCGACTTCGAGGTCGTGGACGAAGACAAAAAGAAGTAATCCTCCGAACCCCTTTCGCGTGCCTGCGGCAACCTTGCCGGCGGGCACGCGTCGTTAAAAACGAACACAACAACTCCTCAGCAAAAACCCAAATCCATATGGCTAAAGTTAAAATCAAACCCATCGGTGATCGCGTCCTCGTGAAGCATCTCGATGACAACAAAGAACAAGTTCGCGGTGGCATCATCATCCCGGACTCCGCCAAAGAAAAACCGCAGGAGGCCGAAGTCATCGCCATCGGCACCGGCAAGAAGGATGAAAACGGCAAGTCCGTCGCCTTCGAGGTGAAGGTCGGCGACAAGGTCCTCATCAGCAAATACGGCGGCACCGAAGTCAAAATCGACGACGTCAAATACACGATCGTTCGCGAAGACGACATCCTCGGCGTCATCGGCTAACGCGTTCCGCGTTATTTCAAATCTGAAATCTCAAATCTAAAATCCCAACTAATTACCATGGCTGCTAAACAACTCCTGTTCGACGAGGCCGCTCGTCAGAAGATCCTCCGCGGTGTCGAGCTTCTCGCCCGCGCCGTCAAAGTCACCCTCGGGCCCAAGGGCCGCAATGTCGTCATCGACAAGAAATTCGGCTCGCCCACCGTCACCAAGGACGGCGTGACCGTCGCCAAAGAAATCGAGCTTCCCGATCCCTACGAGAACATCGGCGCCCAGCTCGTCAAGGAAGTCGCTTCCAAGACCAACGACGCCGCCGGTGACGGCACCACCACCGCCACCGTGCTCGCCGAAGCCGTCTACAAAGAAGGTCTCAAGCATGTCACCGCCGGCGCCAACCCGATCTACCTCAAGCGCGGTATCGACAAAGCCGTCGAGGCCGCCGTCGCCGAGCTCGCCAAGATCTCGAAGAAGGTGAACAACCGCGAAGAGATCCGCCAGGTCGCCACCGTCTCCGCCAACTGGGACAACACCATCGGCGAGATCATCGCGGACGCTTTGGACAAAGTCGGCAAGGACGGCACCGTGACCGTCGAAGAGGCCAAGTCCATCGAGACCACCCTCGACGTCGTCGAAGGCATGCAGTTCGACAAGGGCTATCTCTCCCCTTACTTCTCGACCAACGCCGAGAGCCAGGAAGCGATCCTCGAAGACGCCTACATTCTCATCCATGAGAAGAAGATTTCCAACCTCCAGGAATTCCTTCCCCTCCTCCAGACTACGGCCAAGACCGGCAAGCCCCTCCTCATCATCG
>JANYJB010000088.1 GCA_025361935.1 Verrucomicrobiota bacterium | reverse complement strand
GCATGGTTTCATGCGTCAGGTTGAAATCAGGACGAGACCATAGGGACCGTTGGCCTGCTTACCTGGAGGGAAACTCAAACTCGGCTTTTTTCTTGTCCTTCGAGAGCGTCAGGTAGGCGCTAAAGGTCGTGCCGCGCTTGGAGAGCAAGCCCTCGATGAGGCCGGTTTTGCCCATTTCGACAAGACGTTCGATTTCCTCGACGGGAAGCTCTTTGCCGCAAAGAACGCGCTTCAACTCGAACACGGTGCGCGGGCTGCCGTCGGCCTGCGGTTTGACGACCACGAAGGCTTCGGGTGTGAGGTAGAGGTCGCCGTCGTGGAGTTTGCTCTCGCCGAGTTTTTGCGCGGTCGCGAGGTCGAGCGGCGCCTTGGCCTTGCGGGGTGCCTTGACCGTGCCATCGGCATTTTTTCGCGGGGCGCGGGGCGGGAACTCCCAGCCGATCTTGGGGCCGACACGGAGTAAGTAGGCGTCAAACGGGCGTCCTTTTTTAGAGGTAAAAGCTTGGATGAGACCGGTCTTCTTGTTCGGGCCGACAAGATCAATGGCCATCTCGCGGGTGATCGGCTTTTGGCACATGATGCGACCGACCTTGAAGGACTCTGTCCAGACGCCGTCCACTTTTTCGCGTAAAATGTAGCTGGTGGGGCCTTCGCACAGTTCCGCGCCAGTTTTGGGATCGGTCCAGAACGGTTCGAGGGTGTTCACATCGACCTTGGCGCCGAAATCGAGCTCGGCCTTTTTTTGGCCGGGCTTTTTTTCGTTATCCACGATCCTGATTTTCGAAGGGAAACGGTTGCCGGTCTTGGAGACGAAGCCGTCGATCGGGCCGATTTCACCGGCGGTGACGAGTTGGCGGACTTCGGATTCCTCGAATTTTCGTCCGCTCATCACCTTGTAAATAGTGAGGGTGCCGTCGCGGGATTTGTAACCGCGCAACGTCTCCAGCATGGGTTGCCCGTCGGTGGGGCAAATGATGTCGGTGATGCGGGAGTTTTCCTCGGTTTCCTCGAATGTCTTGGTGTGTTCAACGATGGCTTTGGTGACCTCGATGATCTCGGCCATGAACTTGTCGCGCGGGAATTTGCCGTGCTCCATCTGGCGAAGTTTGTGTTCCCATTCGCCGGTCATGTCGGGGCGGGTGAGGGCGTCGGCCTTCACGGCGGCGAGGAATTCGATCACGGACTCAGCCTTGGTGGTGGGCACGAGTTCGCGCTGGTTGCGTTCGACATACTTCTGGTTGATGAGGCCCTCGATGGTGTCGGCGCGGGTAGCGGGAGTGCCGAGGCCGCGTTCTTTCATGGCGTCGGCCATGGCTTCGTCATCGACGAGTTTGCCGGCGCCTTCCATGGCGGAGAGGAGCGTGGCTTCCGAGTAGCGCGGAGGCGGCTTGGTCGTCTCGGAGAGGAGCGTGGCGGTCGTGGTGCCGTCGCGGGCGTTGTCGCTGGGCGTGAGGGCGGGGAGGGCCTTGGAATCGGGGGAGTCGTCGTCCACGGTGGTCTTGCCGTAAACGGCGAGCCAGCCGGGGGCGGTGAGGACTTTGCCCTCGGTCTTGAAATCGTGGCCGGGGGCGACGGTCGAGATGCGCGTGGTGATGTCGAATTCGGCGGACGGGAAGAATGTCGCGACGAACCGGCGGGCGATCATGTCGTAAACCTTGGCCTCCATCTCATCGAGATTGGCGGGCGTGGTGGTCGTGGGGATGATGGCAAAGTGATCTGAGATCTGCGCGTTGTTAAAGATGCGCTTGTTGGGTTTGAGCCAGCCCTGGTCGAGGACGGTGGCGGCGTGTTTGCCGAGGTCGCCGGAGAGGTTGGTGAGCGTCTGGCGGCAAGTGGGGATGTAATCCTCGGGGAGGGCGCGCGAGTCGGTGCGGGGGTAGGTGATGGCCTTGTGGCGCTCGTAGAGGGCCTGGGCGATCTGGAGCGTGCGGCGGGCGGGGAGGCCGAAGCGGCTGTTGGCCTCGCGCTGGAGGGTGGTCAGGTCGTAGAGGCGCGGGCTGGCCTGGTTGGAGCCTTTTTTCTCCTCGCGGACGGCGGCGAGGGGCTGGCCCTGACAGGCGGCGAGGACGGCTTCGGCCATGGCCTTGTCCCAGACGCGGTCGATGCGGTCGTGCTCGTCGTTTTCGACCTTCTTATAATGAGAGCGTTGGTAAACGCCCTCGTAGGTGCCCTTGGCGACTTTGAACTCGGCGGTGACGCGCCAGAAAGGGCGGGGCTTGAAGTTGCGGATTTCCAACTCGCGGTTGAAAACGATGGCGAGGGTGGGGGTTTGCACGCGGCCGACGGAGGCGACGTTGCCGGCCTTTGAGCCGAACATGCGCTTGGTCACTGCTCGCGTGCAGTTGATGCCGATGAGCCAGTCGCTTTCGGAGCGGCAGCGGGCGGCGTCGGCGAGGCCGCGCATCTGGGAGCCGTCGCGGAGTTTTTTGAAGGCTTCCTGGATTCCCTCGGTGGTCATCGTCTGCATCCACGCGCGTTTCACGGGGAGCTTGGACTTGGCTAGTTGGTAGAGGTATTCGAAGATCAGTTCGCCCTCGCGGCCGGCGTCGCAGGCGTTGATGACTTCGGAGATGTCGTCACGGGCGAGGAGTTTTTTAAGGTGGGTGAAGCGCTCCTTGGAATCGGCGATGGGCTTGAGGCCGAATTTTTCGGGAATGATGGGGAGCATTTCCAAGCGCCAGAAGCCGTATTTTTTCTTGTCGATGTCCTCGGGCATCTCGAGTTCCACCAAGTGGCCTACGGCGGACGAAATCACATGGGTGTCGTTTTCGTAGTGGTCGCCTTTCTTGGGGATTTTACCGAGAGCACGGGCCAAATCTGCGGCCACGGAGGGTTTCTCGGCGATGATGAGGGACTTCATTGGGATGCGAGCGGTTACGGGGCGCGGCGGGTGATTTCAAGATTTAGTTTTTACGGTGCCTCGCGGCGAAGAGCGGTAAGGGAACAAAAAAGCCGGCCTTGCGGGCCGGCTTTGCGAGGGGCGGATAATCGCTTAGGTGGTCGCGAGCTTGGGCGTTTCGGCGAGGGCGTCGTCGAGCGCCTTGATGAGCTCGGCGATGGTGGCGTCGGTCTCGTCGCCCATGTTCGAGATGCGGAAGGTCTTTCCCTTCAGCTTGCCGTAGCCGCCGTCGATCACGAGCTTGTGCTTCGACTTGAGAATCTTGTTCAGCGCACCGAGATCGATGTTCTGGGTGTTGGCGAAGCAGTTGAGCGAGACAGAGCCGCAGCCTTCTTTGGGGAACAGCTTGAAGCCCTTCGAGAAGATAAAGTCCTGCACCGTCTTGTTCAGGCGGGCGTGGCGGGCGTAGCGGGCCTCGATGCCCTCGGTCTTGATGTCTTCGAGCTTGGACTTCAGGGCGTAGATGAGCGCGATGCACGGGGTGCTCGGGGTCATGCCGTTCTCGTGGTTCTTTTGGAATTCGATCAGGTCGAAATAATAGCCACGGTCCTTGGCGAGGGCGGCGCGGTCGAGAGCCTTCTTGGAAACCGTGATGAGGGCGAGGCCGGGGGGCATCGCGAGGGCCTTCTGGGAACCGGTGATGATGATGTCGAGGCCGAGCTCGTCCTTCTTGATAGGGACGACGGTAAAAGAGCTGACGGTGTCGATGATGGAGACGACGTCCGGGAATTCGCGGAGGACGGCGGCGATGGCGTTGATGTCGCTCATCGTGCCGGTGGAAGTCTCGTTGTGGATGATGGTGACGCAGTCGTAGGCACCGGTGGCGAGTTCCTTGCGGACGGCCTCGGGATCGACGGGCTGGCCCCAATCAAACTTAAGGGCGGTGGCCTGCTTGCCGCAGCGGAGGGCGACGTCGTTCCATTTGTCGGAGAACGCGCCGTTCATGCAGTTAAGCACCTTCTTGTGGCAGACGTTGCGCAGAGCGCCTTCCATCACGCCCCAGGCGGAGCTGGTGGAAATATACACCGGATCCTTGGTGTAAAAGAGCGCCTGCAAGTCCGGCTGGATGGACTGGTAGAGCGCCACAAAGTCGGTGCTGCGGTGGCCGATCATGGGCTGAGCCATGGCGCGCAGGGTCTTGTCGGAGACGGCGATTGGACCGGGAATGAACAGTTTGTAGCTCATGGGCGTTGGAATTTCCACGTTCGCTCGCGGGTGGCGGCAATCAGCGACTCGTGGAGGATTGAGTTGCGTGACCCGGCCTGCGGCGTAGTAGAAGTTTCTACCAAGCTTTACCGCCGCCGCACCGTCAACATTCTAATCCGCATCCATGTCGTCCTGGCTTAAGCGTCAAATCAACACCTTCGAACAATACACGATCGACGTGATATTTGGGCGGCGCGAGGACGTGCGGGCCACCATTTTCGCGGCGTTTCTCCAATCGCTCTCGGTGCTTTTCAACGGCATCGCTCAGGCGCGCTTGTGGCTCTACCGCAAACGCATCCTGCATGACCAGCCGCTTGGCTGCCTGGTCGTCGTGGTGGGCAACCTCACGGTTGGAGGCACGGGCAAAACCCCCGTCGTGGAAAAATTCGCCCGTGCCCTTCGCGATCGTGGCCGCACCGTCGCCATCCTGTCGCGCGGCTACAAGAGCAAGGCACCGCCAATGTGGAAAAAGTGGTGGTATTGGCTTTCGCACACCTCCGAGCCGCCGCCGCGCATCGTGAGCGACGGCAAAAAAGTGTTGCTCGATTCCGAGCAGGCCGGCGACGAGCCCTTCATGCTCGCGCGCAATCTGCCCGGCGTGATCGTTCTGGTGGATAAAAACCGCGTGAAGGCCGGCACCTACGCCGTCAAAAAATTCGGCTGCGACACACTCATCCTCGACGACGGGTTTCAGTATCTTCCGCTTAAGGGCCGGCTCAACCTGCTGCTTGTGGACAAGACCAATCCCTTCGGCAACGGGCACCTTTTGCCGCGTGGCATCCTGCGCGAGCCGATCAAACATCTTGAGCGCGCCAGCTACGTTTTTCTCACCAAGTCCAACGGCCAGCGCGACTCCGAGCTCGAAGATCTCATCCACCAGCACAATCCGGGCGTGGATATCATCGAGTGTGCGCACCGTCCGCAGTATCTGCAGCGATTCGGTTCCGACGAACGCCAGCCGCTGGAATTTCTCAAGGGCAAAAACGTCGGCGCGTTCAGTGGCATCGCCGTTCCCGAGAGCTTTGAAAAATTCGTGCGCGATCTGGGCGGACACATTTCCTTCACGCGCCGGTTTCTCGACCACTACCGCTTCGCCTACGAGGATTTCGTGGAAATTTTTAGCGCGGCGCTGGCCCAAAAGGTGGCATTCATCGTCACCACTGAAAAAGACGCCGTGCGTTTGCCGGACGGTCTGCCGTGTCCCGTGCCGGTTTACTACCTGCGGCTGGAGATCGACATCATCCGCGGCGCGGCCGATTTCGACGAGGCGGTTGACCGCATCTGTTTTCCTGAAACCGCCATGCCTATCGGCTAGATTTTTCCAACCATGATTATTGATTCACGCTACAACAAACTCGCCCAAGGTCTCGTGGGTTTTTCCTGTGAACTCAAAAAGGGTGAACGAGTCCTCATCGACGCCTTTGACGTCCCCGAGGCGATGGTCATCGCCCTGATCCGTGCGGCCCGCGCCCTCGGTGCCCATCCTTATGTAAACATCCACCGCGCCCGGGTCACCCGCGAGCTCATGCTCGGCGCCGAGGAAGCCCAGTTTATCCCGCACGCCGAAGTGGAGCTTCTTCGGATGGGAAAGATGGACGCCTACATCGCGCTGCGCGGATCGGACAACATCTTTGAAAATGCCGACATTCCTTCGGCGCGCGTGCAGCTGGTTTCGCGTTTGATGAAGCCGGTGACAGACTACCGCGTGAACAAGACGAAGTGGGTGGTTGTCCGCTGGCCCACGTCCGGCATGGCGCAGCAGGCGGGCAAGAGCACGGAGGAGTTTGAGGATTTTTATTTCAAGGTCTGCACGCTCGACTACGCCCGCCTCATTCCCGGCATGACGGTGCTGCGCGACCTGATGGAGAAGACCGACCGCGTGCACATCAAGGGGCCCGGCACCGATCTGCATTTTTCGATCAAGGGCATCCACGCCAAGGAGTGCGGTGGCCAGCGCAACATCCCCGATGGCGAGGTGTTTTCCTGCCCGGTGAAAGATTCCGTCGAAGGAGTCGTCCAATACAATACGCCAACAATTTATCTCGGCACGTCGTTCGACAACATCCGGCTTGTTTTCAAAAAAGGGAAAATTGTCGAGGCCACCGCCAACAACACGAAACGCCTCAACGAGATTCTCGATAGTGATCCGGGCGCGCGCTACATCGGCGAATTCGCCATCGGCTTCAACCCGCACATTCTCGAACCGATGCGCGACATCCTTTTTGACGAAAAGATCGCCGGTAGTTTTCACTTCACGCCCGGCCAGGCTTACGAGGGCTATGGCAACGGCAACAAGTCGCAGGTTCACTGGGACCTGGTCAGTATCCAGCGTCCGGAGTGGGGCGGCGGCGAAATCTGGTTCGACGGAAAACTCATCCGCAAGGACGGCATCTTTGTGCCGAAGGCGCTGCACAAGCTGAACCCGGAATACTTGCTTGGACAGAAATGATTGAGGTAGGGACGGACCGCTGGGCCGTCCGCTCCTACGAACGGCGGACCCAGCGGTCCCGCCCTACCTTTCGATTCATTGTGAACGCCTTCATCCAGTCGCTGCCTAAGACCGAAACGCACCTCCATATCGAGGGGGCGTTGCCTTACGGATTATTGCACGCCTGGAAGCCGGAAATCTACCCGCGGAGTCCGGCGTTTCATGCGCCGGATTTTCGGTTCGAGGCGTTTCCAGAATTTGATGCGGTCCTGCTTGGTCATGCGTTGCCTTGGTTCACGTCGGCGGAGCGCTATCACGAGGCGGCCAAGGTGGTTTTCTCAAAGCACGTCGCGCAAAATGTGCGTTACGTGGAGACCAGTTTTCATCTGCCGGTGGGCGGATTTATCAATGTGCCCGCCCGCGAGATCATTGCCGCGATCCGGGCGGCCGTGCCAGCCGGACTTGAGGTGCGTATTTTTGCCGGGATGCTCCGAACGGACTACACCGGATCCATGCAGGCGGTGATCGACGATCTGGAAAACTGGGACGAGCTGGCGGGCGTTGATCTGCACGGCTTCGAGCCGGTGCCGACCGAGCCTTGGACAGCCAAGGTCTGGGCGCGCCTGAGGGCTGCAGGTAAAGTCACCAAGGTTCATGCTGGCGAGTTCGACGGGGCGCACCGCGTGCGCGAGGCCATCGAGCAACTCGGCTCCACTCGGATTCAACACGGCGTGCGCGCCATCGAGGACTCGGCGGTGGTTGCGCTCGCAGTGGAGAGCGACGTTACCTTTGACGTTTGCCCGCTCAGCAACGTGAAACTCCGGGTAGCCCCTTCCATCGCCGAGCATCCGTTGCGTGCGCTCATGCAGGCGGGCGTGCGCTGCACGATCAGCACGGACGATCCGCTGGTGTTCGCGAACACCCTGAGCGACGAATACCGCGCGCTGGCGGCTGAGGCCGGTTTTAGTCGCCTCGAGCTGGCGCGCTTAGCAAAGAACGGCTGGGAGATTGCCGATGTGCCCGCCCGCGTCCGCACGGCGATGATAGCGGAGATTGATCGCCTTGCCGCCGAAAGCTTCTGAAGGTGGTGTGATTATCATGGCCAACACCTACACCGTTCCCGGGGGCGTCCGGCGCGAGCGCGCTGACAAAGTGCTGGCTGCGGCCTTTCCCGAGCATAGTCGCGTGGCGTTTCAGCGTTCGCTCGACGCCGGATTGGTGACGCGCAACGGCAAGGCGCTCGACCGCAGCGCCGAGGTCAACACCGGCGAAGTGATCACTTTTTCGTTTCCCGAGGTCGTGGCGGCCGAGATCAAGGCGGTGGACATCCCGCTCGACGTTATTTTTGAGGACAAGCACCTGCTCGTGATCAACAAGGCGGCCGGCATGGTCGTCCATCCCGGAGCGGGCACCGGCGAGGACACGCTCGTGCATGCGCTGCTCTCGCACTGCGAGGGCGAGCTGAGCGGCATCGGCGGCGTGGAGCGTCCCGGCATCGTGCATCGCCTCGACCGGGAAACTTCCGGCGTGATGGTGGTCGCGAAAACCGACGCCGCCCACCGCGGGCTCGCCGAGCAATTCGCGGCGCGCACGTCTCACAAGGAATATCTCGCGCTGGTGGACGGCGTCCCCGGCCTCATGAGCGGTAGCATCCGCCGCCCCATCGGCCGCAACCCCACGCAGCGCCACAAGATGGCTATCGTTGAGGGCCCCGGCGGACGCGACGCGCACACGGATTGGGAGCGGGTGGAGGCGTTTGGCGGCGATCTTGCGTCGCTTATTCGCTGCACGATCCACACGGGACGCACTCATCAGATCCGCGTCCATATCAAATCGCTTGGCCACATTTTGCTGGGAGATATTGTTTATGGATGGAAGGACAGTCCGCGCCTGCCGATTCAGCCGATGCGGGTGATGCTTCATGCGGAGCATCTGGTGCTCACGCATCCAATCACGGGTAAGCCGCTCGATCTGCACGCACCGCTACCGAAGGATTTTGAGAAACTGCTGAAGGCGTTGCGCAAGGAAGTGAAACTGGCGCCGACATCGGTCAAACGCGGTCTGCGCAGTCCCTCCAACAAGCGCGGCGACGGAGCGATTGCGAAGGTCGCCAAGTCTAAGCCGGCCAAGAAGCCGATGTCCCGAAAGGGCAAGGCTTAGGCTTTCAAGCCGGTGCCAGCGCCTCGGCCGCGAGGCCCCAGCGCAGGTTATAAAGCGAGTGCTGGAAACGCGGGAAGCCGCCAAATTCCGCCAGCGCAACCACCGTCACCAGCGCGGCGGGAAAAACGTCGGCGCGGGCGGCGGGCATGCCGGGGATTCCTTTGCGTTCGTCGAGCGATAGCGGGCCGATTTCGTCGAGCAGGTCGCGGACGGTATCCACCAGAATCGTCGCGGGGGTTTCGGCGAGGCTTGCTCCGTGGCGGGCGCCCTTAATGAGGCGCACGCCGGTCATGGTGCCGCCGGTGAACACGGCCTCGGCTTCGGGCAGGTTGAAACGGAAGCCGGCCTGTTTGATGGCATCGCGCACGTGCAGGGCGATGGCTGAGCAGTCTTCTGGTCTAAGGGGCGCGGCCGGATCGGCGATAAATTTTTCGGTCAGACGCACGCAGCCGAGGCGTAGGCTGTGGGCCTGCTCGATGCGGCGGTCGCGGAACGCGAGGCATTCCAAGCTGCCGCCGCCGAGGTCGAAGACGTAGAAGTTTTTGAGATGAGCGAGGTCGGGATCGCAGGTGAGGCCGCGTCCGATGAGGTTGGCTTCCTCGTCGCCGGTGAGAATGCGAATGGAGTGTCCGGTGGCGGCGAGCACGCGCTGGCGGAACTCGGCGCCGTTGAGCGCGTCGCGCACAGCGCTGGTGGCAACGAGGATGACTTGGGATGGCTGGAACGGCGCGGCGGCGGCGAGCAGTTCTTCGATGGCGGCGAGACCGCGATTCATGCCGTCCTCGGTGAGGCGGGGCTCGGCTTTTCTGATGCCGGCGCTGATGCGGGCGTCGATGGTGCGGCCCTTGAGGGAGACGATTCTTCCGTCCGGTTCGCGTCGCGCGACGAGCACCTTGATCGAGTTGGAGCCGATATCGATGACCGCAGTGACGGGATTCATGGCGTATGTTCGTATCCTGTATTTATCCGGTTAATCCCGTCTAAAATTCAGAAGGTTTGGACAGGATTAACAGGATATAAGGCAGGATGTCGGAATCGGAGTTAGAGGACGAAATCGGACGGGGCAATGAGGACGACGAATTCGCCTTTCAGGCTGCCTTTGAGGAGGAGGTCGCGGACGTCAGCGGCGTGGCCGATGAGGAAGGTTTCGTGGAGCTTGGTGACTTCCTTGGCGATGCAGACGACACGGTCGGGGCCGAGTTTTTCCACGATTTCCTCGGCGAATTTGTCGATGCGGTGGCAGCTTTCGTAGAGGGCGAGGGTGAACTCGAAGTCGCGGTATTTTTCGAGGAAGGCGGTGCGGGCGGAGGTCTTGGCGACGAGGAAGCCGGCGAAGAGAAAGCCGTTGGTGGGAAGTCCGCTGGCGCTGAGGACGGCGGCGACGGCGCAGGCGCCGGGCACGGGGACGACGGGCAGGCCGCGGCGGCGGCACGCGCGAACGAGGCGGAAGCCGGGGTCGCTGATGGCGGGCGTGCCGGCGTCGGAAACGACGGCGACAGATTTGCCGGCGGCGATCTGGTCGGCGAGTTTTTCGGCAACTTCGGTTTCGTTGTGATCGTGGTAGGCGACGAGGTAGCGGCGCAGGCCGTAGCGGGTGAGCATGCCGCCGGTGGTGCGGGTGTCCTCGCAGGCGATCAGGTCAACGGCACCGAGGATGGCGCGGGCGCGCTCGGTGAGGTCGGCGAGGTTGCCGATGGGCGTGGCCACGACGTAGAGGTGGCCGGGCTGCGGCGTGAGCGAGTTGTTGACGGGTGCGTCGGCCATGGGGCGATGTCAGCTGATTGGCGAAGGCGGGCAAGCTCGCTCCGAAACGGGCGCAAAAAAATCCGGCCCTTGCGAGACCGGATTTTAAAGGTTTAGTAGCCGTTACGGCCGCTGCCGGGGCCACCCAAGCCGCCCATTCCGGGAATGCCGCCTTCCCAGCTTGCGGGACGGCTCCAGGGAATGGTGCTGTCCTCCGGGGTCTTGGTGGTGCAACCTGAAGTGATCAGGAAGGCGCCGAATCCCGCGAGGGCGATGGCCGCGAGAACGAACTTTTTGCGAAGCGGCATAAGTTACTGAGCGTTTACCAGAGTGGCCACGTCGCCCTTGTTCAGGGTGCCATTCAGGGATTCGGATGACACTTGGGCGATCGCGAAGCCTTGATCGACGCTGCTGACTTGGGCGGATGCAATCGTGTTGGTGCCACGGGTGATGTTGAATTTCTGGTTAACCTGCACGCCCTGGGCGGTGCCGATGTTAATCACGACGAATCCGTTGAGTGCGCCGATGCTGACAACCTTTCCGCTCAAACCGGAGGCGGGCGCCGTCTGGGTGGTTCCATCGGCGACGACAACGGCGGCCGGTTTGTCGGCTTTGACCTCGTTCACGCGTGCCTGAAGGCTGGCGATGGTTGCCTTGTAATTTTCGATTTCCTCGCTTGAGGCGGAGCTCAGCTTGGCCGTGGCAAGGTCGTGCTGGAGGCCGGCGATTTCATTGTTGAGGGCCTTGATGGCTTCGTCCTTGGCGGTGACTTGGTTGGTCAACTGGTCAACGTTGCGGGCGAGCTCGATGCTTTTGTTGTCCGCCGAGGTGAGCTTCGATTTGGCGTCGCCGAGGTCGCTGTCCATCGCGACGAGGCGTTTTTGCAGGGCGTCAGTTTGGGCGACGCTTTCGTCCAGCTTGGCCTGGACTTCGGTGGTGCGACTTTTTTCCTGTGCAATTTGCTGCGCGAGTTTGGTCTTGGTGTCGCCGATCTGGAAATAGAAAAACGTGGAGGCGACCGAACCAAGAAGCGCGATCACACACAAAACAAGTGTAAGGGATTTCATAAGGGGGAGTGGGTTCAGTCTCGCGAGCACGCACCGTATTGAAAAGGGAAAAGTTTTCCAAAATGCGCTTTCCCTGAGCGTGGTCGCGGGAGTCCGCGAGACTGGGGGAGGGTTCAGGCTGTGTAAACGGACTCAAACCACGGGGTTTTCGGCGTCTTTTTTACTCCACCGTTGGCGGCGAGGTGTTCGAGAACCTTGAATACGAGTTCGGCTTTTTCGGGCGCGCCGAGGGCGGTGGCCAGCGATTCGGCGGTGAACGTTTGTCCGGAGGAGGCTTGGAGTTTGGCGGTGATCTGGAGCTTGAGGGCGATGACGCCGGAGGCGGCCTTCTTGCCGGCTTCGACGCCGGGCTGGTGGTAGGCGTTGATGCCGACGAGCGAGGCGTAGAAGCCGACCACGCGTTCGTAGAGGGCGATCAACATGCCCAGGGTGCGGGGCGAGACGTCGTTGACGGTGATCGAGACGGACGAGCGGTTGCTTTCGGAAAGGGCGTCGCGGGTGCCGAGGTAGAAACCTTGCAGGTAATCGCCTGTGGTGACGCCGGGGTCCACGTCGAAGGAGGCGCCGGCGCGGTCTTTGAGGACCTCGATGAAGGTGACGAAGAAGTTATTCACGCCGTCGCGAAGCTGTTGGACGTAGGCATGCTGGTCGGTGGAGCCCTTGTTGCCGTAAACAGCGATACCCTGATTCACGACGTTGCCCTTGAGATCGTGTTCCTTGCCGAGGGATTCCATCACGAGCTGCTGGAGGTAGCGGGAGAAGAGCAGGAGGCGGTCCTTGTAGGGGAGGACGACCATGTCCTTCGCGCCGCGGCCGTCGGTGGCATAGAACCACATGAGGGCGAGGAGCGCGGCGGGGTTTTGGCCGGTCGTGGTGTTGCGCGTGACGACGTCCATCGCGGCGGCGCCGTCGAGCATCGCCTGGATGTCGAGGCCCTGAAGCGCGGCGGGGAGGAGGCCGACGGCGGAGAGTTCGGAGGTGCGGCCGCCGACCCAGTCCCACATGGGGAAACGGGCGAGCCAGTTTTGCGCGATGGCGGTCTGCTCGAGCTTCGAGCCGGCGCCGGTGACGGCGACGTAGTGCTTCGTGAAATCGAGGCCGGCGGCCTTGAACGCCTCGGCAGCTTCGAGCTGGCCGTTGCGCGTCTCGGCGGTGCCGCCGGATTTGGAGATGACGACGACGATGGTCTTCGCGAGTTGTCCGCGGAGGCCGG
>JANYJB010000044.1 GCA_025361935.1 Verrucomicrobiota bacterium | reverse complement strand
GCCCAATCGGTCCGAGCCCCGCTGTGTCAAACGACGCCCCAAAACCTACCAGCTCATGACCAAGCCCCGCCGCTTCATGCACGTATCGCCTTCCCGTAATCTCAAAAAATGACGACCACCCCCCCTAACTTAGCGCCATTCGGGTCAGGGCGAGTTTTGTGAATTTTAGCTTTTTCGAAAGGCTAATCGCTTAAGCCAACCTTTCACCGGGGTGGATTGAGCACACCCCGCTTGCGAAACTCTTTCTCGTGAACACGGTCTGTCCGTCCATGAAACACCTCCTCATCCCCTCCCTGTTTTTCGCCATGTTCTCCTCCCTTAACGCCGCCCCCCTCAACGTCGGCGATCCCGCGCCCGCCGTCACCGCGCTCACCGAAACCGGCGCCGAGCTCAACCTTGCCGACGCCTGCAAGCAGAGCCCTTACACGCTCGTTTATTTTTATCCCAAGGCCTTCACCCCCGGCTGCACCTCGCAGGGCTGCTCCCTGCGCGACGCCTATGAACAGCTCTCCAAAAAAGGCGTGACCGTCATCGGCGTGAGCACCGACAGCGTCGAGACCCAGCGGAAATTCAAGGAGGAGAAAAAATTCCCGTTCACGCTCCTCGCCGACACCGACAAGAAGGTCATGAAAGCCTTCGGCCAGCACGGCATCTTCTTCGCCAGCCGCCAGGCCTACCTCATCAAGGACGGCAAAATCGTTTACGCCGACCACGACGGCTCCACCTCGAAACAGGCGCAGGACATCCTCGATTTCCTCGCAGCAAAATAAGGTGGGGCGCGTTGTCCCCAACGCGCCAGTTTGAATCAAAAACCTCATGCCGACCAAGCCCATGTCTTCGATCTCCGGCGGCATCAGTCGCCCCTCCGCTTAATAGTGGAGGCCATTGGCCGGAACCGCTCCCAGAGAATCGCCCCATTGGGCGATTCCATTAGTGGTTAAAAACTCCGTGGTTTGATCCTATCCGTTTGTGGCTTCTGTGTCTGTAGTGGCCAAACCTATCCGACGCTCCCTCACAGCTCATCATCATTCGTCGCGCGCAGGAGCGGCGCCGACGGATCCAGCCGCGCGCGTTCCAGCCACTCGGCCAGCAGCGGCTCCCTTGCGATCAACTCCGCCGGAAACGGTGCCGCCAGCAGATCGATCGCCCGGAGCTCGCCATCCGCCGCGCGCACGAGATTCTTGGAATGCAGGTCGGCCACGAGCCACGGCTTGCCGTCCACGAAATACAACCGGGGATGATCCCGGTGCGCCCGCAGGAAACGCGACGGGATCGGGATGAGCGGCGCCGGCTGCACGCCCGACGTGTCCGCGCCCTCCGACAACCGTTCGCCCAGCGTCTGCTTGGTCACGAGCACGCCTTCGTTTTTGGTCACGCCGATCACTTCCGTCGGCATGCCGTCGAGCCGCACGATGAGGTCGAATTTTTCCAACATCGCCCGGTAGCTGCCGTCGGCCGCGTCGGCCAGCAGCGCGACCTCGTCGCCCCGGCGAAACTCGAACGTGCCGCCGATGCGCCCGCTTTCGCGCGGCATGAAAAACTTGTAGATCGAGCGGTCTTCCGCCTCGAACGCCGTCGCCTCCACGCCGCTGCTAATCGGACGCAGACGCGGGCCGCAATCGGCGAGCAAATCCTCCACGTGGGGCGGAAACCCGAAGTCTTCCAGCGCGATGAGCGGCAGCAACGCGCGAAAGTCGCGGGCAGCCTCGTTGAGCTCATGCCAGAGAAGGTCGGCTCCGGCGAGCAGGCCTACTTCGTCGGCATCCCAGAGGACGATATCGTCGTCTGGATCCGTGCCGATGCCGACGCGCGCCGCTGCCGCGCCGAGACGAGCGAGCGCTTCCAGTCTTCGCCGGTGATCGTGTTGAAGCGCGCGTCGTTCTTCGTCGGACGGGAGCCGTCCGCCTTGGATGCAGGTCGGTCGTCCGGTGAAGGGGTCGGTTTGCATGCGTGCGTCATGACGGCCGCAACGTCGTGCGCGCCGGAGCCGAACGCAACCGGAAGTTCCTCGAAGTTGCCAACACGTTATTCGCAGGCCCGCCCGCGCCTCACAGGCCCAGCAGCGAGCCGTTGCGCTTGAGCCACCGTTCCGCGT
Source organism: Verrucomicrobiota bacterium (assembly GCA_025361935.1). GTDB lineage: Bacteria > Verrucomicrobiota > Verrucomicrobiia > Opitutales > Opitutaceae > Rariglobus. The sequence goes on along the minus strand of JANYJB010000044.1, from coordinate 1,087 downwards.
CGCGCCACTCCGGGCACACTTCCTCGACGCGCGCCCAGAAACGGTCGGAGTGGTTCATCTCCTTCAAGTGCATCAGCTCGTGGTGGATGATGTAGTCGCGCACGAAATCCGGCGTCTGCACGAGCCGCCAGTTGAGCGAGATCACCCCGCCCGTGGTGCACGAGCCCCAGCGCGTGCGCTGGTTGCGCACCGTGATCTCCTTCACCTCCATGCCCGTCACCGCCGCCAACTCCCACGTGCGCGCGGGCAGCTCGACTTTCGCCGCCCGCAGGAAATGCGCCTCCAGCGTCGGCCGCAGATCACCGTCGAGCCTCGGCACGCGAAACACATCCGCCGCGAGACACACTTGCGGACGTTCGCCGTCCACCGCCTTGCGGATCTCCGTGAGTTCGCCGCGCCAAAGCACGTGCGTGCCGAGCGTCCACACCGCCGCGCCGCGCGGACGCTGCCGCTGGCGCTCCCGCGCGCGCTCCAGCCACTCGCGATGCTCCTCCACAAAAACCCGCGCCTCCCGCTCGCTCCCGCGCATGGGGATGACCGCCACCGCCACGCCGTCGCGCCGCAGCGTGAGCCGGTAGCGGTGCGCGCGCGGGCTGCGCTCGAAGACGACATCGGGCCTCTCCTCGGCGGACGGCGGCCCCTTGTGCACGCCGGCCTCCGGCGCGAACAGACCGAAGAGACTTTGTTGACCGGGGTCGTTCACGTTTGAGCCGCGATTAAACCCATCAACGCCCCCGGCGCCAGACCAGACCTGCAAAACCTGCGTCTTATCTGGAACTCAGGAAATCAGGAATCGATCCAGACAAGGCAAATGCAGCCGAGGGCTGGTTCCTGACTTCCTGAGTTCCAGATAAAAAACTCTGTGTCTTAAAGCTTCACCAGCTTCCACGTGAAGCCGCCCCCATCCACCTCCAGCCACGCAAAGCTCCGCACCCCGGCGCGCGGATACGAGATGCAGCCGGGGTTCAGCCAGCGCACGCCCCGGACGTCCACCTCGTCGGCGGGGACATGGGTGTGCCCGTGCAACAGCACCCTCACCCCCGTCGGCGCATGCCTTGGCGGAATATGCACGAGATGAAACGCCACA
>JANYJB010000015.1 GCA_025361935.1 Verrucomicrobiota bacterium | reverse complement strand
GCCGGTGCGGGCGAGTTCGAGGATGCCGAAGGGCTCGACCAGGCTCAGGAAGGCGGCGACCTTGCCGTCGTCGCCGGTCATCTCGATGATGACGGAGTCGGGCGAGACGTTGACGATCTTCGTGCGAAAGATGTCGCTGATCTGCATGATCTCGGAGCGGGTCTTGGAGTCGGCCTTGACCTTGATGAGCACGAGCTCGCGGACGACGGCCTGCCCCTCGGTGAAATCAACGACCTCGACGACGTTGACCAGCTTGCGGAGCTGTTTGATGCAGAGATCAAGCGAGGCATCGTCGCCCTTGAGGACGGCTGTGATTCGCGAGAGCGCCGCGTCGTGCGTGGGGGCGACGTTGAGGGAATCGATGTTGAAGCCGCGGCCGGAAAACATGCCGGCCACGCGGGCTAGAACGCCGAACTTGTTCTCAACGAGGACGGAGATCGTGTGTCTCATGCGGGTTTGGTGATGAATGGATTATCTGGTGGACGCTGAGGGGCTCGAACCCCCGACCCTCTCGGTGTAAACGAGATGCTCTAACCAACTGAGCTAAGCGTCCGAGCCAAAGTTGAGAGATAAGCGGGCGGGCATGGGGGCTGACAAGGATTTATTACCCGTGCCAGCCAAAGGCCTCAGACGGCGGTGAGCGCGGCCTTCGGCTTGAGGAGTCCTTCGCGGATCATCAGCTCGGCGTTCTGGACGGCGTTCATGGCGGCGCCCTTCCAGAGATTGTCGCCGCTGACCCAGAACGAGAGGCCGTTGTCGAACGCCGTATCAATGCGCAGGCGGCCGACGCCGCACTTCACCTTTTCGGCGAAATCGAGCGGCGTGGGATACTTGCGGTTGGCGGGATCGTCCACCAGCTCGGCACCGGGGAACGCGGCGATGGCGGCACGGGCCTTGGCGAGATCAACGGGACGCTCAAACTCGGCGCTGACCGAGATCGAGTGGGCGCGCACGACGGGCACGCGCACGGTGGTGGCGGAGACCTTGAGATTGGGCAGGCCCATGATCTTGCGGCTTTCCTGCGCCATCTTCGTCTCCTCGCCGGTGTAGCCGTTGGCGTCGAACGAGTCGATCTGCGGGATGCAGTTGAAGGCGATCTGGTAGGGATAGACCTTGTGCGCGATCGGACGTCCGGCGACGTAGGACTGAATCTGGTCCTCAAGCTCGCGCACGGCCTCGGCGCCGGTTCCGGAGACGGACTGGTAGGTAGAAATGATGACGCGCTTCACCCCGAACGCCTGATGCAGCGGCCAGAGGCCCATCAGCATGATGGCGGTCGAGCAGTTGGGATTGGCGATGATGCCATCGTGGTTGCGCAGCTTCTCGGGATTGATCTCGGGGATGACGAGAGGGACGTTCGGCTCCATGCGGAGCGCAGAGCTCTTGTCGATCACAAGACAGCCGGCCTTGACCGCGTCGGTGGCCAGGGCGCGCGTCACGGAGCCGCCAGCAGCGAAAAACGCCACGTCAACGTCGGCGAAAACGCCGGGCTTGGCCTCCTCGATGACAAACTTCTTGCCGAAGCGCTCCACAGTCTTGCCCGCCGAGCGGGCCGAGGCGAAAAGCCGCAGCGAGCTCAAAGGGAAGTTGCGCTCGTGCATAAGACGCACGAGCTCTTGACCGACCGCACCGGTCGCGCCGACGATACCGACAACGTAGTTGGGTTTGTTCACGATGATAACTCCTTGGGAATTGGTTAACGAAACATGTGTCCGGCTCGGCATCAAGCCCGCAGACCGGATCCTTGTCGTGCGCATCGAAACGCAGACCCTGCAATTCCACCGCGACGGCGCGCTGGTGAAAAGTTACGTCATCTCCACATCCAAGCGCCCGCCTTCCAACGTGAAGGACTCGCTCGGCACTCCGCGCGGCCTCCACGTCATCGCGGAAAAAATCGGCGCAGGCCAGCCGCCCGGCATGGTCTTCAAGGCTCGCGTGCCCACGGGAAAACATTTCTCGGAGCTGCCCGACGCCGACCGGCACCCGAATCTCATCACCAGCCGCATCCTCTGGCTGCGAGGGCTGGAGCCTGGCGTGAACGCCGGGGCCAACGTGGACACCTACGGACGCTACGTTTATATCCACGGCACCAACCACGAAGACCGCCTCGGCACGCCGCAAAGCGCCGGCTGCGTGCTCATGGCCAACCGCGAGATCGTAGAACTCTACGAAGAGGTGCGCGTCGGCGACTTGGTGTGGATCGAATAAGTCGCGAACGGGTGCCCCGCCCTACTGGTTCTTTCCGAAGAGCAGCCGAAGCGAATTAAGACACACTACCACCGTGCTGCCCTCATGGGCGGCGACACCCACCGCCAGCGGAATAACCCCGAAGATGGCGGCGATTGCCATCAACACGACTACGCCGAGTGAGATGACGAGGTTTTGAAGGATGATCGCCTTCGCGCGTTTGCTGAGCCGGAACGCCGCGAGGAAGTTCTCAATACGGTCGTGCATCAAAATAACCTCGGCCTGCTCCAGCGCCGCATCGCTGCCGCGCGCGCCCATCGCCACACTCACATCGGCGGCGGCTAGACACGGTGCGTCGTTCACCCCGTCGCCCACCATCGCGATTTTCTTGCCGTTCTTTTTGAACTCCTGGATCGCGTCCACCTTTTGCTCGGGCGTGAGTCCCGCCCTCACTTCATCAACCCCGAGCTCAACCGCGACCGATTCCGCCGTCTGGCGCCGGTCGCCGGTCAGCATGACGGTCGAGATATGGAGCCGCTTCAGCTCTGCCAGCACGCTCTTCGACTCCGCGCGGATTTCGTCGCGCAGCAGCACGCGGCCGATCACGTCCTTCCCAACCACCCAAACCTCAGCAAGCTCGGCGGGGGCCGCAGGCAGTTTGCGCGCCCACTCGGCGAGCGGACCTTTTTCCAGCAACTCGCGACGTCCCAGCATGACCTGCGCCCCGCCGAGACGGCCACTGATGCCCTGACCCGTGATGGATTGAAACTCTTCCAACCCCAGCTCTTTCACGCCCCGAGCCTTCGCATCGCGCACGATGGCGCGCGCCAGCGGATGCTGCGAATTGGCCTCCATCGCGTAGGCCAGTTCCATGATCTCAGTCTCTCGCCCCGGAGGAAAACTGTCGTAACCCACGACGGCGAGCTCGCCGGTCGTAAGCGTGCCGGTCTTGTCCATCGCGACCACGTTGATATCGGCGAGTTTTTCAATGGCCGCGCCACCGCGAAACAACACCCCGTGCTTCGCGCCCCAAGCAATGGCGGCCAGAATCGCCGACGGAATCGACAGCACCAACGCGCACGGACTCGTCACCACGAGCAGTGTCATCGCGCGATAGAACGCCGACTTTTCCTCCCCCATGTTTTCAAACGCCGGCAGCTTGAAGCCCAGCCACCACACGAAAAACATCACCGCGCACGCGCCCAGCACCGCCAGCGTGTAGGTGCCGCCAAATTTATCGGTGAACCGCTCGCTGGGCGCGCGCAGCTTTTGCGCGGTCTTGATGAGACGGATGATCTTCTGGAGCGTGCTTTCACCCGGCAGTCGCGTGACTTGAAACTCCACCGCGCCCCACAAGTTGATCGTGCCGCTGAACACCGCGTCGCCCGCGTCCTTCTCGACGGGCACGGCTTCGCCCGTAAGTGCCGACTCGTCGCTCGCGCTCTTGCCTTTGGAAACCGTGCCGTCGGCCGCGAAGGCCTCGCCCGGCTTCACCAGCAGATGATCGCCGATGCCGATTTCTTCCACCGGCACTTCACGCTCGCCGCCGCCTGGCACGAGCAACGTGGCCTTTTTCGGGGCGGACTTGAGGAGCGCGTTCACCTCGCGGTTCGTGCGCTCCATCGCGAATTCCTCCATCGCGCCCGACGACGAAAACAAAAACAGCAGCAACACCGCCTCGGCCCACGCGCCAACGCACACCGCGCCGACCGCCACGGCCAGCATCAGAAAGTGGATGTCAACTTTGCGCTCCTTCGTGATGTTTTTCCACGAATCGACCGCCGCATCCCAGCCGCCCGCGATCAAGGCGATCGCATAAAGTCCCGTGTGCAGCCACGCCGGGCCGACGCCCATTTTTTCGACCGCAAAACCCGCCAGTCCAAAAACTGCGCACACGCTCGAGAACATCGCCAGCTCCCGCCACTCCGACTCATGCTCGCCATGCGAATCAACCGCCGGCTCCAGCTCCGGCCATTCCACCTCGCGCCATTTCCAAAAGAAAGGCGCGGTCGCGCAGCTCGGCGAAGCCATCTCGGTAACCGCTCCGTCCTGCTTCAACGTAAACCCCGCCTGGGCGCGCGCTTTTTTCCCGAGTGATTCTTCGACCGCCGCCAAGGTCTGCGCCAGCGCCGCCTCCAAGTTGCCGACATCCACCTCGCCCAGCGTGGCCACTGAAACCGTTCGCTCGGCGGCATTGATACGCACCGCCTGCACTCCGGGCTGGGTGCGCAAAAACCGTGCAAGTTCTTCGGTCCAGTTCTCCGGCTTCACTGTGTTGGGCATAACGCGCCTATTTTTCTCGATGCAGCCGGGTTCGCAAATACATTTGCCCCTAAAATCCTGCGTCCAATGGTTGTCGGACTCATTCTCAAATGATCGGCCTCAACGAACACCCTGACGCAGCCCCGCTCCCGCCGCCCTCGCGCGCGCCCGAGTTGGCCGCAAAGCTGTTCGCGGAAGGCGGCTGGTTGCAGTCGAGTCTCGGGCTTGAGCATCGCCCGCAGCAGGAAAAAATGGCGCGCGCCACCGCCGCCGCCATGAAGGCGGACGAATCGCTTCTCTTCGAGGCCGGCACCGGCGTCGGCAAATCCCTCGCCTACCTTTTGCCTGGCATCATTCACGCGATGGACCAGAGCCGCCAGATGATCGTCTCCACCCACACGATCGCGCTCCAGGAACAGCTCGACCAAAAGGATCTGCCTCTCTGCCGCCGCGTGTTTTCCTCCAACGAGGAAACCAAGCCCTACGCCGCCTTCAAATCCGCCGTGCTCGTGGGCAAGGGCAACTACCTCTGCACCACACGCCTGGCCACCGCGCTGCGCGACAAACACGAACTCTTCGCCACGCCCGAACACGAGGAACTCCAACGCATCGCCGCCTGGGCGGAGACGACCGCCGAGGGCCTCCGCCACGAACTCAACCCTGCGCCTTCGCACGAGGTCTGGGAAATGGTGAGCGCCGACTCCTCCGGCTGCGCCCGCAAATACTGCGATCCCGAAAAGTGTCCCTACCAACGCGCCCGCGCGCGCATCCGTTCGGCCCACGTCATCATCGTCAACCACTCGCTCCTCTTCGCCCACATCAACGCCGGCGGCGCCGCCGAAAAAGGCGGCTCGCGCGGGGTGCTGTTTCCCGACGATTTCGTCGTGCTCGACGAGGCCCACACCGTGCCCGAGGTCGCCACCGACCACTGCGGCCTGCGCCTCAGCAGTTACGGCACTGATCGGATGCTGAAGTATCTCTACAATCCGAAAACCAAGCGCGGTCTTCTTCAAAAACACGGCGACGCCGTGGACAAACAACTCGTGGTGGACGCGCTGGAAGCCGCGCACCAGTTCTTCGCCTTCATCGACGAGCGTTTGCTCTCAAAACAAGCCATCGTGCGCGTGCGCTCCGAGGGTTTTGCCGAACCGTGGCTCGACGCCCCGCTCGGCGCCATCCACAAGGCCGTGCGCACCCGCGCCGACAAGATGGACGAGGGCCGCGAGCGCGACGAACTCCTCGAACAGGCCGGCAAGCTCAAGACCTACCAGACCAGCCTGCGCCAGTTTCTCGCCGTCGCCGACGCCGAGAAAACCGTTTACTGGGTCGAGCGCTCCGGCAAACGCCAGACCATCGTGACGCTGCGCACCGCGCCCATCGACATCGCGCCTTTCATTCGCGACGAACTCCTGCGGCGCGAGACTTCGGTGTTGTTCACCAGCGCGACGCTCGCGATGGGAGGACGCATCGAGCCGTTTCAAGCCCGCGTCGGCGCGGAGAACGTCAAGACCGCAGTCGAGCACTCGCCCTTCGATTTTGAGAAAAACATGCGCGTCTTCGTCGCCGCCGACGTTCCCCTGCCGACGCCGAAGGAAGCCCGCCTCGCACTCGACGTGCTGATTGACTACATCGACTTCTGCACCCGCCGAACCAAGGGCGGCACGCTCGTGCTCTTTACCAGTTACTTCGACATGAAGCAGGTCGCGGATGCGTTGGAGCCGATCTACCAAGGCGCGCGCCGCCCGTTTTTCATGCAAGGCCGCGACTACTCGCGCACCGAGCTGGCCCGTCAACTCCGCGAGGCGGGCAACGGCGTCCTCTTCGGCACCGACAGTTTTTGGACGGGCATCGACGTGCCCGGCGACGCACTCTCCCAGGTAATCATCACCCGCCTCCCCTTCGAGGTGCCCACTCATCCAATCTTGGAAGCCCGCACCGAGTGGATTCGCGAACGCGGCGGGAATCCTTTCAACGAACTCACCCTTCCCGACGCCCTCATCAAGTTCCGGCAGGGCATCGGCCGCCTCATCCGCACGGCCAAAGATCGCGGCGTCATCACCCTGCTCGACTCTCGCATCACGCAAAAGACTTACGGCCGACTCTTTCTTGAGTGCCTCCCGAAGCAAAATCATGTGAAAATGAACCGTGAAAACCGCATCGAACGATTTCAGCCTTTTGTTTGATTTGGCGACTTCTACGGTCACCTTCTATATTCCCCATGAAACTCCGCTCCGCCGCGCTGACCGACATCGGAAAGATCCGCTCCGAAAATGAAGACCGCTACCTCTGCGAGGAAGCGTTGGGAATCTACGGGATAGCCGATGGCATCGGGGGTTTGCCCTCCGGGGCGGACGCGTCCGCTTGCGCGGTGGACTACATCAAGGCGGGCATCAAGTCCGGCGTCACCGATTTGAACGCCCTCACGCTGGCCGCGAGCGAGGCCGTGCTCGAACTCGGCCAACAGTTAAACCCGACTTACGGCATCGGCACCACCCTCACCTTCGGACTTTTCAGGGACGGCTGCGTGCATCTCTCCCATGTCGGCGATTCCCGCGCCTACCTCCTGCGCGGCGGCCGATTTCAGGGCCTCACCGAAGATCACAATGTTGAAACAGAGGCCCGGCACCTTCGTGAAAGAGGCGAAACATTTGTGAAACCCACAGGTTCCAACGGCCAGGCGCTGACCCGCTGCATCGGCCAGCCCGGACTCCCCGCCGTGGACCTGAAAGTCGTTCCCATCCTGCCCGGCGATCGGTATCTCTTCGCGACCGATGGCATCACCCGCATGGTCACGGACGCAGAGCTTTCCCAACTCCTCAAAGCGGACGAATCACCCCGCGAAATCATGCAGGCGATCATCCAGCTCGCCCTCGACCGCGGCGGTTATGACAACGTCACCGGCGTCCTGGTGGTGGTTGACGAGCTCTGATGACCTCGCTCGCACGCTCCCAACAGTTCGCAGGTTTGGTGGCCAGGCAACCGGACAACGAGTTGTTCCGTTTCAGTCTCGCCCAGGCCTTGCTTTCCGAGAATCGCCAGGCCGACGCCATCGAACACCTGCAGTTCTGCGCGCACAAAAAATCCGACTGGATGATGCCGCGCATCCTCCTCGCCAAAAGCCTGCTTCACCTGTCCCGCCGCGAGGAAGCCCGCCCCTGGCTGGAAGACGCTCTCCGTCTTGCTATCGAGCAGGCCCACGAAGACCCCGAAGCCGAACTGCGCGCCCTTTTGTCCGGGTTTTAAGCGCAATCAGGGAAATAAAGTGGTGCCAGAGGGCGGGATTGAACCGCCGAGCAACCCCGACTTTGTCGGGGCTGCTCTATCCCGGTTGATCTCAAATACTCGATTGCCTTGGCAGGCTGCTTCCACGCCTTCAGCTTGCGCTCGATTACCACAGCCTCGGTTTTGGTCTCGAACACACGACTCGCAATCATCTCCAAGTCTCCGCCAAGCCGCTTCGTCGTATGCGTATGTCCTCGGAGATGCTGGGCCAATCTTGCCTCCAAATCGGAAGTCATCCCGATGTAATGTCGTCCCGACGCACCCCGTAACATGTAGACCGTAAACATAAAGTGGTGCCAGAGGGCGGGATTGAACCGCCGACCAAGGGCTTATGAGTCCCCTGCTCTACCACTGAGCTACTCTGGCGTTTGTCTTACCTTTTCATTCGGCGGCCGACCAACCCCGACTTTGTCGGGGCTGCTCTACCACTGAGCTACTCTGGCGCGAAAGAGGCCGTGACAAAACGTTTCCCCCACCGTCATGTCAAGAATCTGATTGGAAGGCTAAATGCTTGGACGAGCAGGCTCGCCTCAAAGCGCCTGACTCTTGATCTCCACGCGGCGAGTATAGACTTGGGAGTTTTTTTCCACGAAGCTCCACCACGTTTCACCAGTCGGCAGGGTGATTAAGTTCTGCTCTAACAAAGCCAGTTGCTTCACTCCGTCGTCGGTGAGGATGCGGACAAAGATCTCGACGACTTCGGGAAACCCGTAGGCAATGCTGACAGGATTAATCGCACCGCTCGCCGGAGCCGTAAGCGGTGTTGCCGCCGTCGTGCCGTTGTTGCCGTCGTTAGTGGTGGCGGCATACCCGGTTTTACTCGAAGTCGGAAATTTGGGCAGCAGCGTTCCGGTGCTGCTATCCCACACGCGCACGCCGAAATCCACCACGTTGTTGCCGATGATCAGTTCACGACGGGGACGGCGGATATTGCCCGCATCTGCAAGATTGGTCCCTCCAACTGTCGGGTCGTTATAACCTTTGGCGGCAAACAAGTCATAACCTTGACCAAAGGTGGAGGTAGTGGCGTTTGGCGAGCCTGCGGTGTCTCCCGGCCGAACCTCGGAACGGAACAGCAAATAACGAACCTCCTTACTTTGGGTGATGATAGGCATGCGCACGATTTGGTAAGACACGGCTCGGGGGGAAGACAGATTGGTTAATCCGGAGTTCGTATCGCTTACCCCGGTAAAAAACCGTAGCCACACACCAGCTTGACCGAAGCGATATGCGGTTAAATCGGGTGTAGCCGGAGCCGTTACGACGGGAATATAATACGAAGCGTTGTCAGCGGAGCTTTGGGCCACCCCAGACGGTTTTCCTGCCGCAGGCCAACTGGCATCAGAGATACCGGCATCTCCTTTGCCGCTTTGGTTTTGCTGGATCGTCGCCGCGAACCATACGTTTCCATCACGCTTCAGGATGGCACCCTGCAAATCGGTCGCCAACTGGTTCAAAATGGTGCGCGCCTGTCCTCCCGTGGTGAGCGTCCCGGAGGATCGTGACCAGCCGCTCATCACATTAACGACGACGTTGAGCATCAGCGAGACCAGCAGGGCGGTGATCGCCGTGGCGACCAGAAGCTCGATGATGGTAAAGCCGCCAACGCGACGTCCGGATGGGTTGGCCGCACGGGGCAAAAAACGAGGGCGCAAGGATAAGTTCATCGGGTAATGGCAGCCGGGAAGATCATCGTGCTTTTTTGAGCGTCTGGACACGGTGTCGTATTATTACCGGCGGCACCGGGTAACCAGGCAGGCCAACGCAGGGTGATGGTGAAGGCAAGATAGCCGGACGAGGCATCGGCAGCCTGCGAAGGCGAAAGGTCGGTATTCCGCGTCAGGGCGATTTCAAAAAACTTAGTCGGCTCCGTGAAGTTATTGGCCCAAGTCGCATTAGTGGCCAAAAATTTATCGCCGTTCCGACTGGCAACGTAGGTATAAGTGACCGTAGCCTTAAGTGCGTTTTGCACAGCGGTAAATCCCGCAGGTGTTGAAGCCAAGGTTTGAAGCTGTGCTTGGATTGCACCGACCACCCGCGTTGCGTCGTCGGCATCACGCACCTCGTTGATCGCCTTGCTGGTGGGGGCAAGCAAACCGATTACGCCCAAGATGGAGACGGCGAAGATTCCCACCGCCACCACCACTTCCACCAAAGAAAAGGCTTTTTTACGCATAAAATAGTTCAGTTGTCGAAGCTGGCCCCTTCGTTCACTAACGTGGCGATGCCGTATTTGCTTAGATTGACCCCGCGAACCGTATCGGCACTGGAAAGGGCAATGGTGGTAGCACCGGTGCGCTGTCCAGCAGCCAGAATAATGGTCCCTGCGGATACGGTGCCGAACTGGGAATAGGCATTGAATTTCAAGTAGCTAGGGGCAGCGCCTGTAGCTAATTTCGGCAAACCTATAATCGGTTTCCCGGTGCTGTCCTGAAGAGCTGAAGAAAACCGAGTGCCGACCCAGTTGCTCATCGTAACCAATCCGGAGTTATCCTTCGGAACCAGGTAAATGCCCTGCGGCAATTTGACGACGTCACCCGTCGGCTGCCATGTGCCCGAACCGGGGGTGGTTTCAGTCACCACTTGGAAGGCGCGGAGGTAATTGTCGTCTCCTTTATTGGTAACATCGACGATCAACATCGCGTTGGTCTGATTCAAGGCGGCCTGTCCGCGGGCGTTTGCGAGCAGGCTCACGATCGTGCTTTGACCGGTCTGCAAGGCCGCGCCGGGGTTTCCGCCGCGGAGGGCAACCCCGATAACGCCGGCCAGCAAGGCGATGATGCCGACGACGACCAGAAGCTCGATCAAGGTGAAGGCTGCCGTGCGACGATGGGATGAGGTTGTCACGATCGAGAAAGTAAAAGGTGGTTAAAAAGCGTCGGACTTTACTGCCAGCTATAAACGATGTCGTTTTGCGAACCGCCTTTACCCGCAGAATAGAAAATCACCCCGGCGCGCACGCCGTTGGTGCCGTCTATCTTGGCGCCTGGAGGAGTGATAGTCGTGCCATCGATCGGCTTGACGCTAATCGCCGTCAAACCATCGACAGCAGCTTTCACGATACCGTCGCCATCCTTATCGTAAAACACGGCGATATCGGTGTTGCCGAAGGCATCCTTGAGGATGCCGTCTTGGGCATCGCCATTGGCGACCGAAGTGAGTTCGGAATCGGAGGTCGAGTAAAACGCGAGCCTCTTGGTGTTTCCGGCAAGATTGGCGGCTATCGCACCCTTGTAATCTCTGCCCGTCAAAGCGCCTAAAAAGGCGTCAGACTTGATTCTATTGCCGTTTTCGATAGCCGGAAAATAGCCGTATTCCGTCTTGAACAATTGGCAGGCAACGGCCCATTGGCTGAACTGCACCTTGGTCTTGGCCTTGAGCGCGGAAGTGCGCGCCGCTCCGACCGTGGGGATAAGGATGGCCGCCAGAATGCCGATGATGGCAATGACGGTCAGCAATTCGATGAGGGTGAAAGCTTTTTTTGATTTAGGAGACATGGGATCAGTTCTGGTTGGCGTAGATGTTATCCAAGGTGCTGGCTTTGGTGTAATCCACAATACCGGTCGCTGCATTGGGTTTGCCGCTTGTCGGCTCCGTCGTAGCGGTGGGAGTGTCGCCAATCGTGGGGCCATAAGAGTAAAGGACGTAAGTCTTGGTGGTATAGGTCTTATTATAATAATATTGATAAGCCCGCCCCCAAGGATCCAGCAGCTCCGTGGTGGCGGCTTGAGCGAGAGCATAGGGATCCTGCGGTAGTCGCGTATTGGGATCTATCGTGAGGTTAAAGTTACCCACCTCTATGAAACTTTTACCGTTGGTGATTGGGACGGTCGTGATGGGTCCCAATTTACCGATCAGACATTGAAGGAATACACTGGAACCTGCGGCTGCGGCCGGGGTGGTTTGCGGGTAATCCCCATACTGGCGCTTATAAGCTTCCAGAGACTGCGAGAGCGAGGCGAGCTCCGCTCTGGCTTGCCCGATGGCAGCGCGCTCGTTGACGCCTTTCACAACGCCAAAAGTGATTGCCGAGAGGATGGCGACGATCGCTATGACGGCGAGCAACTCGATGAGGGTAAAGGCGCGTTGAGACTCATTACTGAGCCTGCGCACGGGGGGGCGTGCAAGGGGAGACGACATAGGGTAAAACTACTTTCAAGCAATCCACGCTTTCGGTTTCTTCAACGTAAAAGTAACGGCATCCCAAAAATGAGAGACGCCCCGGCGTATCCTCCGTCCCGGCACAAGCGGCCGGGACGGGGACAGGTTAAAATCCGGTCAATCTTCCGACTGGAGCGCGGCGATGACGGAGAAGTCGTCTAGCGTGCTGGTGTCGCCCTTCACTTCGCGGCCGGCGGCAATTTCCTTGAGAATGCGGCGCATGATTTTCCCGGAGCGGGTCTTGGGCAGGCCGGCGGCGAAGCGCACGGTGTCGGGCTTGGCATGGGCGCCGATCTCGCGGCCCACATGAGCGCGAAGTTCGTCCTTGAGCTTATCGCTGGAGGTGAGCCCGGTCTTGAGCGTAACGAACACGACGAGAGCCTGGCCCTTGAGTTCGTCGGGCCGACCCACGGCGGCGGCCTCGGCCACGGCGGGATGCGTCGCGAGCGCGGCCTCGACCTCGGCGGTGCCGATGCGGTGGCCGGAGATGTTGAGGACGTCGTCCACACGGCCGATGATCCAGAAGTAGCCGTCCTTGTCCTGCTTGGCGCCGTCGCCTGTGAAGTAGATACCAGGGTAATCGCTGAAGTAGGTCTTGGCAAAACGCTCGTCGTCGCCCCAGAGCGTGCGGAGCATGGAGGGCCAGGGCTTGGCGATGATAAGCTTGCCCTCGGTGCCGCGGGGAACCTCCTTACCCTTTTCGTCCACGATCTTCGGCACGACACCGAAGAACGGCAGCGAGGCGGAGCCGGGTTTCATGGGAGCGGAGCCGGGCAGCGGCACAATCATGATGGCGCCGGTCTCGGTCTGCCACCACGTGTCCACGATGGGGCAGCGGCCCTTGCCGATGAGCTTGTGGAACCATTTCCACGCCTCAGGGCTTATGGGCTCGCCGACGGAGCCAAGCAGACGGAGCGAATCGAGGCGGTGGCGGAGAACGTAGTTATCACCCCAGCGCATGAAGGCGCGGATCGCGGTCGGCGCGGTGTAAAGAATGGTGATGCCATGACGGTCAATCATGTGCCAGAACCGGTCGGGCTCGGGCTGGTTGGGCGCGCCCTCGTAGAGGAACACGGTGGAGCCGTTGGAGAGCAGACCGTAAACAACATAGCTGTGGCCGGTGATCCAGCCGATGTCGGCGGAACAGAAATAGCGGTCGGTCTCCTTAAGATCGAAAACGTAGTGGCTGCTGAGCTTAGCACCGAGGAGGTAGCCGGCGCTGGTGTGGAGGACGCCCTTCGGTTTTCCGGTGGAGCCGGAGGTGTAGAGAATAAAGAGCGGGTGCTCGGAATCAAAGGCTTTGGCGTCATGCTTGTTGGGCGCGCCCTCCCAGGCTTCCTTCCACCACATATCGCGTCCCTCGATCATGTTGACGGGAGTGCCGGTGCGCTTTACGACGATGACGGACTGGACGCTCGGGGCGTCGTTGAGGGCCTTGTCCACGTTGGTCTTGAGCTCGATGACCTTGCCACGACGCCAGCCTCCGTCGGCGGTGATGACGAGCTTGGCCTTGCAGTCGTTGAGACGATCCTTGATGGCCTCGGCACTGAAGCCGCCAAAGATGACCGTATGGACGGCGCCGACACGGGCACAGGCCAGCATCGCGATGACCGCCTCGGGGATCATGGGCAGGTAGAGAGCGACACGGTCGCCGGCAACGATGCCCATGTTTTCAAAGATATGCGCGAGCCGGCAGACGTGGAAATGAAGCTGCTTGTAAGTGATTGTGCGAACATCGCCCGGCTCGCCCTCGAAGATCAGCGCGGCTTTGTTTTCACGGGCGGTGCCGAGGTGGCGATCGAGACAGTTTTCGGAGACATTGAGTTTGCCGCCGGTGAACCACTTCGCGTGAGGAGCATCCCACTGGAGGACTTTTTTAAAGGGCTTGCGCCAGACAAGTAGCTCCTTGGCCTGCCGCTCCCAGAATTTTTCTGGGATGTTGACAGATTCGTTATACAGCTTCTTATAGGCAGCATAACTCCCAAGATTCGCTTGGCGTTGAAACTCCGCTGAAGGCTTAAAAACCTGTTTTTCGCGGGTTACTGAGGCAGTCTTTTTTTTCGTCACGTTAAGGGCTTTTGGGGTTGTTTGAAGCGCACGCAAGTCGGGCGCCACGGCACTCAGGCTCTTATCCTGTCACGGATTTGCCACGTCAAGCGTCCGCAACCGCATCTTCACTTTTTATCAGTTTATATTTCTCCATGGTTAATAACCCAGCCCCCACTCCGACCGGCGCCGCACCTTCGGAAACCGCTCCGGCCGCCCCTTCCGCCAACGCACCCTCGCCCGCAATCCAGCCATACGAGCGGCCGCCCGAAAACCTGATCCAGGTGCAAGGCATCCTCGACATCGACATGCAGCACGGCGGCAACGGCCAGCTCCTTGATGTCGCCCGCTACGGCAAACGCCGCCCCACGGACACGTTTGTGCCCAAGGAACTCATCCGCCGCTTCAAGCTCCGCGCCGGCAGCCACATCGTCGGCACCGCCTGGCCCTCCGAAGGACGCTTCCCCAACCCGAAGATGAAGTTCATCGAGTCGGTTGACGGCCTGTCCATCGAAGACCGCAAGGCCAAGCCTGACTTCACCGCCCTCACCAGCATGTCGCCCGACAAGCAGCTCAAGATGGAGCTCAAGGACGGCCGCATGACCACCCGCGCCGTGGATCTCTTTTGCCCCATCGGCAAGGGAACGCGCGGTCTCATCGTCGCCCCGCCCCGCACCGGCAAGACGACCCTCCTCCGCGACATGGCGCTAGGCGTAATCCAGAATCACCCCGAGTGCCACGTCATGATCCTGCTCGTGGACGAGCGCCCCGAGGAGGTTACCGACTTCCGCCGCAGCGTTCCGGCAGAGATATGGGCTTCCTCCAACGACGAAAACGTGGACAGCCACGTGCGCATCGCCGACATGGCGATCGAACGAGCCCGCCGCCTCATCGAGGTCGGCAAGGACGTCGTGCTCTTCATCGACTCGATCACCCGCCTCGCCCGCGCACACAACACCCTGCGCAACTCCGGCCGAACCGGCTCCGGCGGCCTCGACGTGCGCGCCCTCGAAAAACCCCGCCAACTCTTCGCCTCGGCGCGTAACCTTGAGGAAGGCGGCTCGCTCACCATCGTGGCATCCGTGCTCGTCGAGACCGGCAGCCGCATGGACGACGTGATTTTCCAAGAGTTCAAGGGCACCGGCAACAGCGACCTCGTGCTCGACCGCAAGTGCGCCGAGATGCGTCTCTGGCCGGCGATGAACATCCAGTCCTCCGGCACCCGCAAGGAGGAGATGCTCATCGAGGCCAAGAAACTCGACGCGATTCACTTCTTCCGCCGCGCGCTTGTCGCCCAGAAGATCGAGGAAGCGACCGACACCATGATCGCCCGTCTCTCCAAAACAAAAAACAACGAGGAGTTCCTGAAACTCATCGCCCGATAAGCCCGCGTCGAAAACACGGCGTCGCCACAAAAAAGGACGGACTTTGAAAGCCCGTCCTTTTTTTGCCCGCTTCTAAAAGCTATTCAAAGCCCGGTCAGTTGCGCTGGAACCAAGAGGATATCCGCACGCTCGCGGGAGTTGAAACCGGACTTTCGCCACCGGCATTCGCAGCGGACACGATATAATAATAGGTGCGGCCACCGCTCAGGCCCCCGTCGGTATAGGTCGTTTCGGCAAGGGATGACTTCACCACACTGTAGGGACCTTCGACGCTGGTGGCGCGCTTAAGGGTATAGCTTTGCGCTCCGTGTGATGCAGACCAGGTGACCAACGTCTTCCGTTTTTCATAGGTCACCGAAAGATTGGCAGGCGCGGACGGAGCCAAGGTAACGCTGACCGGAGCAGAATCAGGGCTCTCCCTGCCATCCTTCGAAAGCGATACAACATAGCTGAAGGTCTCGCCGCCGGACAAGGCGGTGTCCGTGCATACCGGTTTGATGATGTTGGCCGCGATCACTGTGAACGGGCCGGCAGGAGTGGCGGAGCGTTTCAAATTATAGGTCGCGGCGGCGCCCGCAGCGGCATCCCAGCGAAGAGACACCTGGTCGCGACCCGGCGTCGCCGTCAGCCCAGCGGGCGAATCAACTAGGAACGCCGACGCCTCGGTAGAGTCGGCACCGGCGCCGTAGGGTCCGGTGCCGGAGACCACATAATAATACGTGACGCCGGTTTTTGGCTCGGGGTCGTGGCAAGTCGTGTCGATCACCTTCGCGGTGATGATTTCATAAGGTCCTCCGGAGACGGTGGAGCGTTTTACCTTGTAGCCGGTCGCGCCCGGACTGGCTTTCCAAGAGAGTATGATGTCATGGTTGGCCTCCTTGGCGACGAGTTCCCCAGGGGGGGCCGGAGGAGGCGGCGACATCAACTGGAGTTCGGCCAGTTGGATGGAGCTACCCTTGACGGCCGCTTCCGAGATGCTCAACCGATAGTAACCGTAAGCCACATCATTAGCCACGGGATATGCATTGATGTCGCGACGGCCGGAAAATTTCTGATTCGTGCGGGTATCCAACGTCACCCACGTGACTCCGTCGTTGGATCCTTGAAACTCCCAGCTTTTGGGGTCGCGCCCCGGCCAGTCGCTGGCGCTGATGATGGCATACTGGGTGATGACGCGGCGTTCGTCTCCGCCAAACTGATACTGAAGCCATCCCGATGTGTATGCGACGTCGCTGTTTTTGGCGTCCGCCGGGCGGTTGAACCACTTGGTGTTGGCGGAGCCGTCGAAGGCCATCGCCGCGCTAAAGTGCCATTGCTCGGACACCCTTTCGGTGCTCGCGGAAGCCGTGCCGCCAGTCGCTCGGTTGACCATCGTGGGAGCGGTGATGTCGTGACTTGAAGGCGCTGCCGTCTGCGCCGTAAGCGAGCCCGCGAACGCAAGCGCGGCCACTATCAATAAACGCGAATGGGGAGTTTGCATGGAGGTGGGGTGAATCTTTTATCCGTTTGCGTCGGACCGCATCGGCCAAGAAAAGCAACTAACGATCAAAAGGGCAGGCACTAACGACGCACAATAACTCGCCATGTCGCAAGTTGAAAGCATTTCGCCGCGGGTTATGCGCCGGGAGTGGCCGCGGGATAACTGCCCATCCATTTGACCAGCGGGCAGAATTTCCGCAGCTCGGCGACCGCCTCCTTCATATTGGCGTCATCGTAGTGACCGCTGACGTCGATGAAGAAATAATAGTCCCACGGGCGGCGCTTGCTTGGGCGCGATTCGATTTTGGAAAGGTTAATGCCGCGTTCGCCGAAGGGCATGAGCATCTTGAGCAGGGAGCCGGAATGCGCCGCGGCCTCGTCGCCGAGAGAGATGAGCAGGCTCGTCATGTCGCGTCCGCCACCGACTGGTCCAGACGGTTTTTTCCCAATCACAAAGAAACGCGTGGTGTTGTCGGCCTTGTCTTGGATGCCCTTGGCCAGCACCGGCACCGCGTAGAATTGCGCGGCAAGCTCGCTCGCGATGGCGGCGGCACCGGGGGTGTCCTTGGCGATTTGCACGGCGCGGGTGGTGCTGGGCGCATCGACGAGCTGGGCGTGCGGGAGATGGCGTTGAAGCCAAAGACGGCATTGGGCTATCGCCTGATCCTTGGAGTAAACTTTTTCGATTTTTTCCAACGGCGTGCCCGAGATGAGCGCATGGCTGATGTCCAAGTATATCTGGGCGACGATCTTGAGATCGCTCTCGGCAAAGCTGTCGATCGCCTCGCGCACGGAACCCTCGGTGGAGTTCTCGATGGGAATGACGGCGTAGTCGGCCTCGCCTTTTTCGATGGCCGTGAAAATATCGCCTATGGTCGGTATCGCGTGGTAATCCACGCTGGCGCCAAATTTCTTCATCGCGGCGGCATGCGTGTAGCTGGCCTCCGGCCCGAGGTAGGCGATGAGCAGCGGTTTTTCTAAGGCGATGGCCGCAGACATAATCTCACGGTAGATGGCCTGAAGCGCCTCGTTTTTGATAGGACCTTGGTTGAGGGCGGCGACCTTGCGGAGCACGGCGTCCTCGCGCTCAGGCACGTAAATCTGCCCGCCGGAGTCGCGCTTGAGGCGTCCGATCTCGGCGGCGAGCGCGAGACGACTGTTGAGCAGCTCGACGAGCTGCTTGTCGTGTGCGTCGATTTTTTCCCGGATGGGTTGAAGCGGGTCGGACATGGTCAAGCGGAGGCGGGGGTGTTTTCGTCGGGCGCGACGGCGTCGGCGGCGGATGGATGCGCGGGATGCTCGACCTGGACGGGTTCGAGGTTGGGCGAGTCGCCCTCGCCTTCCTCCAGCGGCAGGCCCATCTCGGCGTCGGCCGGAGGCGTGGCGTTGGTGGCGTTCTTGAGCCACTCGTCGATCTGGCGCGGCGAGAGCACGTCGGAGGCGGGCAACTCGATGAGGGATTTAACGCCGACGAATTCGAGGAACTTGTCCGTCGTGCCGTATTGCAGCGGGCGGCCCGGCAGGTCGGCGCGGCCCACGATGTAGGCGAGTTCGCGTTCGAGAAGCTTGTTGAGGCCGGCCTCGGCGGAGACACCGCGAATCGTCTCGATCTCGGTGCGCGTGACCGGCTGGCGGTAGGCGATGATGGCGAGTGTTTCGAGGGCTGACTGGGTGAGCTTCACCGGCGCAGGCTCGTCTCGCAGGATGCGAATCCAGCGGGCAAAACGCGGATGGGTGACGAGACGGTAGCCGTTGGCACCGTCGATGAGCAGGTAGATGTCGTCGGCTGCGCGCAGCTCGGCGGCGAGTTCGTCCATCGCCTCGCGGATCTGCGCGGCGGTGATGAGCGAGGGCACGTCTTGGTAAAGTTCCGTATCCGTCTCGGTGGGCGCGGCCACGATCACCTCGGCGCCGTCGTTCGCGGGAGATGGCGTTTCCTCGGCGGGGACTTCCGCAGGCTCGGGGGCAACTGCCTCGCCGTCGGCAGACGGCATCACGTCGTTGACCAAGGGCAACGTGGGCTGGTCATGGAAGCGTGCGAAGGCAGCCTGAATGTCTTTGACCGAGAGCGGCTGGCTCGACGAGAAGAGCAGCGCCTTGAGCACTTTTTTGAGGTTGAAAGCCATGCGTGGGAAAGCCCGAGAGTGATGCGGCAGCCGCAGGCTGATGCAACCCCGGAAATTGCCCCGCGACATGAGACTTGCCCGCACCACCCGCGACCCGTTTTAATTCCTAGTTTCACCCATGTGCTCCACGCCTTCGAACGCCACTCCCCGCCCCCACTCCGCCGTCGTTGTTGACGGCAACGACCGCGCCCCCGCCCGCTCCATGCTGCGCGCCGTCGGCTTCACCGACGAGGATTTCAAGAAGCCCCAGATCGCCGTCGCCGCGTCCGCCAGCAACATGACCCCCTGCAACGTCCATCTGGGCGACCTCAGCGAGCACGCGCAAAAGGGCATCA